>DGVM01000073.1:0-4346 GCA_002395925.1 Bacteroidales bacterium UBA4284 | reverse complement strand
CATCCAGAAGAAGATGACCACAGCGAAGACGAAGATGAGGGCGACGATGCGGTCTTTGGTCTGCTTGGGAGAGAGTTCGACAACGTTTGTTTCGCCGCTCTTCGCCTGCTTGGCGTTTACGTCGGCGTGCTTGAACCAGCTGCGGCAGCCCAGATAAATGGCGATGCTGACGATAAGGGAGATGCAGGCGACTGCGAATCCCATGTTGTAAGCGGTGGAGAGCTGGTTGATGTAGTACTGGCTGAAGGCGGTGAGGTCCATGCCCGCAATGTCTGCACCGGGCATGGCGGCCTTGAGGGCCTCGAGTCCGGAAGGATCGGCGAGGGTGCCGCCGAGGTACTGGTGGGCGAGGGCGGGGATGTCGGCCTTATAGATGAGGCCGGCCTTTGCCAGATGGCTGTTGGTCAGTGCGGTGGCTGCTGTGGGAGCGAACATGGCGCCGATGTTTATGGCCATGTAGAAGAGGCTGAATGCGGAGTCGCGCTTGGCGGAGTACTTGGGGTCGTCGTAGAGATTGCCGACCAGGACCTGCAGGTTGCCCTTGAACAGGCCGGTACCCACCGCTATGAGCAGCAGGGCGCCGATCATCAGTGTAAGGGCCAGGCCGCGGCTCGCAAAGGCGTCGGTCGGAATGGCCAGGCACAGGTAGCCGACGAACATTATGCAGACGCCGGTGATTACACATTTGCCGAAACCGATCTTGTCTGCAAGCCAGCCGCCTATTACCGGCATAAAGTAAACTGCCGCGAGGAAGATTGCATAGAACTGGCCTGCGGCAGCGGCGGAGAAGCCGAACTTAGCCTGCAGGAAGAGCAGGAAGATGGCCAGCATGGTGTAGTAGCCAAAGCGCTCGCCTGTATTTGCAAGGGCGAGGGCGAAGAGGCCTTTGGGTTGTCCTTTAAACATGTTGGTTGTAGGTTAATTATTTAATTAATAATATTTTGCTAGTTATGTTAACGGCTTCGGAGCCCGGCTCCGAGGGCGATTCATTCTTCAAAAATAGTCATTATCCCGCTAAACTTCAAGAAATTTTTTAAATTTGCGTTGTATGATTGTAGCGGAAGTCATCCTCAGGGCTATGATGCGGCTGCTCTCCTGGCTGCCGTTGCGGGTACATTATGCACTCGGACGCTTTTTGTCCTTCCTGGCAGAAAACATCTTCCGCTACCGCGTACACGACGTTACGGTAAATCTCTCCCGCAGCTTTCCCGATGCCGGATACAAGGAGCTCAAAGAGCTTCGCCACAGATTCTACATCCACCTCGGCGAGGTCGTGGCGGAGACAATCTGGTTCGGCGGACTGAGGGGCCCGGCGCGGCTCGTGCGCAGCAGGCTTGTGGAACTGCAGAATGCCGGAGTCCTCAAAGAGCTTTACGATTCGGCCCCCGGCGTCGTTGTGCTGATGTCGCATGCCGGCAACTGGGAACTCATAGGCGGCATCGCTTCCTATGTATATAATGACGACCCGGTCTGCTTCAACGAGCGCAATTTCTGCGTCGTGTACCTGCGGCAGTCGAGCCGCATGTGGGACCGCATACTTGCCGACAACCGCAAGGCGCCACTCCTCGACCCGAAGGGCTTCCCCGGTTATGTAGAGTCCCGGAGCGTCGTACGCTATGCCCTTGAGCACAAAGACGAAAAGAAGATTTACAATTTCATAACCGACCAGAGTCCTTATTTCGCGTCCGCTGCAGATCCCGAGGTTGTATTCATGAACCGCAAGTGCCGCACCATGAAGGGCGCGGCCTCCCTTGCCTGCAAACTCGGCTTTGCGGTATGCTACCTCAGCATGCGCTCCGAGGGCAGGGGACACTACAGCATGAAGTACGTTCCCATTTGCCGGGACGCTTCGGGGGTGGACGCCGCACAGATCATGCAGAGCTATTATGGCCTGCTGGAGGAGGATATCCGCCTTCAGCCCTGGAATTATCTCTGGAGCCACCGCCGCTGGAAATGACCAATAAATCCAAATATCTATGACTATCAAAGATTTACAGCCTGCAGTAGTATGGAATAATTTCTATTCCCTTACACGCTGCCCCCGTCCTTCCAAGCACGAAGAAATCGTACGCAAGTTCCTTCTCGACTGGGCCAAGGAGCATAAGATAGAGGCTTTTGCAGACGACACCGGCAACGTCATCATGCGCATACCCGCAACTCCCGGCTACGAAAACCTCAAGACGGTAGTCCTCCAGGGACATATGGACATGGTGCCCCAGAAGACCCCCGACACCGTACACGACTTCCTCACCGACCCCATCGAGACATGGGTTGACGGAGAATGGCTGCGTGCCAAGGGCACTACGCTCGGAGCCGACAACGGCCTCGGTGTCGCTCTTGCAATGGCGGTAGCCGAATCGCCGGAGGTAAAGCACGGTCCCATAGAAATCCTCGTCACCTACGACGAAGAGACCGGTATGACAGGCGCCAGCCGCCTGCGTAGCGGCGTACTCAAGGGCGACATACTCATCAACCTCGACTCCGAGAGCGAAGGCGAACTGTACGTCGGTTGCGCCGGCGGCCTTGATGCCACCGCAAGCGCGCGCTACCGCCGCAAGAAGGAACCCGCCGGCCATCTGTGCTACAGCCTCAGCGTAAAGGGCTGCCAGGGCGGTCATTCCGGCATGGACATCATCTTGTGCAGGGCCAACGCCAACAAGCTCGCCGCACGTCTGCTGCTGCCCCTGCTGGAGCGCCACGGCGTCAAGCTCATCGACCTCGAAGGCGGTTCGCTTCGCAATGCCATACCGCGTGACGCGGAGGCCACGGTGTATGTTCCTGCAGCAAAGCTCTCTGCAGCAAAGCGTACGGTGGCAAAGATTGCTGCAATCCTCAAGAACGAGTATGCAGCCACCGATCCCAATCTGGAGATATCATTCGAACCCTACGTCGAAGCTCCCGGACAGAGCTGCAATCCAGACGATTGCAAGTATGTGACCGAAGAGGCTGCGCTGCGTTTCGTGCGCTGCATCCTTGCATGCCCCGACGGAGTCGAGCGTATGTCCGATGCCATACCCGGTCTGGTCGAAACTTCCAACAACCTGGCAATGGTAAAGATACAGGGCGGCGAGTTCTATCTCAGCTGCCTTATGCGCAGTTCGGTTGACAGCGCCAAGGAAGCGCTTGCCGAGAAGTTCCGTGCGGTCTTTGCCCTTGCTGGCGTAAATGTCAAATTTACCGGAGGTTACAGCGGATGGGCTCCCAATGCGAACTCCCAGATTCTGGCTGTCATGAAGAAGGTTTACAAAGACATGTTCGGCAAGGAACCCCTCGTGATGGCGATTCACGCCGGCCTGGAGTGCGGCATACTTTCGGGCGCATATCCTCATTGGGACATGGTGTCGATGGGCCCCACCCTGCTGAGCCCCCATTCTCCCGACGAGCGTGCCTACATCCCTTCCGTACAGAAAGTTTGGGATTTCCTCAAGGAGGTTTTGGTAAACATTCCCAAAAAGTAACTATATTTGTACTTTGTCTTATGACACACTAAAACAATGGACCACGTTAAGGTAATCGAAATAAAGAAAAGTGTCTTCGCCGACAACGACCAGGACGCAGCCAATTTGCGCAAGGAGCTGAAAGAGAGGGGAGTGTACCTCCTGAACCTGATGTCCTCTCCAGGCAGCGGCAAAACCACGACACTGATTCAGACAATCAATCGCATCAAGGACAAAATCCGGGTGGCGGTCATGGAGGCCGACATCGACGGCGATGTGGACGCCATTAAGATAAAGGAAGCTACAGGCATTCCTTCCATCCAGCTCCACACCGGCGGCATGTGCCACCTCGACGCCGAAATGACGCGCCAGGGCCTCGACAATGTGGCACTCGACGGAGTTGACCTCGTCATCCTCGAGAATGTAGGCAATCTCGTATGTCCCGCCGAGTTTGATACAGGCGCCGTACGCAATGCCATGATCCTCTCCGTGCCCGAAGGACACGACAAGCCGCTCAAGTACCCGCTTATGTTCTCGATATGCGACGTCGTCGTAATCAACAAGACGGACGTCATGCCCTATTTCGATTTCGACCTCGAAAAATGCAAGGAATACATTCACATGCGGAATCCCAAGGCCGTCGTCCTCCCTATTTGCGCCAAGACGGGAGAGGGCGTCGATGCCTTTGCCGACTGGCTCCTTGCGCAGGTCCGCGACTGGAAACACTAAAGCACACACCAATATGCCTGAAATGTCAAAGAAGTTTGTCCCCAAGCACTTTGGCGACAAGAACCCCAACCCTAAACTCATAAAGTTCGTCCGTCACGTAACCGACCGTATCCCCGGCAAGATCAAGATGACGACCGAAGCCCCCGAATACTGGGGCCTTGCCTGCATCTTCGAAGACGA
>DGVM01000061.1 GCA_002395925.1 Bacteroidales bacterium UBA4284 | reverse complement strand
CGGTCTTGCCGAACTTGCCTCCGTCCGCCTTGGTGATGAGGGGGCAGGTGAGGGCAAATGCCTCGCCCTGGCAGGAACGGCGTATCATTTCCGTACCGGTGGTGATGTTGCCCCACTGGTCGGCGCCTCCGAGCTGGAGCTTGACTCCCTTGTGCTGGTAGAGGTACAGGAAGTCGTAGCCCTGCAGCAGCTGGTAGGAGAATTCGGTGAAGGACATGCCCTCGGAAGAGTCGCGGCTGAGGCGCTTCTTGACGCTGTCCTTGCTCATCATGTAGTTGACCGTTATCATCTTGCCGATGTCGCGGGTAAAGTTGATGAAGGAGTAGTCCTTCATCCAGTCGTAGTTGTTGACCAGTTCGGCCTTGTTGGGGGCGCTGGAGTCGAAGTCGAGGAATTTGCCCAGCTGGGCTTTGATGCATTCCACGTTGTGGGCGAGTGTGGCCTCGTCGAGGAGGTTCCTTTCCTGGCTTTTCATGCTGGGGTCGCCAATCATTCCGGTGGCTCCGCCGACCAGGGCGTAGGGCTTGTGCCCGCAGGCCTGGAAATGCTTCAGTATCATTATGCTGACCAGGTGACCGATATGAAGTGAATCACCGGTGGGGTCTATTCCTACATAAGCGGATGCCGGACCTTTGAGCAATTCTTCCTCCGTTCCGGGCATGATGTCGTGGATCATTCCTCTCCACTTGAGCTCCTCTACAAAATTCTTCATAATATCTTGATTTCAGACCGCAAATTTGGACAAATATTAGTAAATTTGCAATCCTATTTGAAATTTTAGTTACATTATCCTATATATGAGAAAGAAAATAGTAGCGGGAAACTGGAAAATGAACACCACTGTTCCCGAAGGCGTAGAACTCGCCAAGGCGGTAGTTGAGAAGTCCGCCCAAGTACCTGCAGACGTTACTCTCATCGTCGCCACTCCTTTCACCCATCTTTGCCCTGTCGCAAGCGTCGTCGGAGGCACCCGCGTCGCACTTTCCGCAGAAAACTGCGCCGACAAGGAGAAAGGCGCCTATACCGGAGAGGTTTCCGCGGCCATGCTGGCGTCGGCAGGCTGCCAATATACCATCCTTGGACATTCCGAGCGCCGTCAGTATTACGGCGAAACCGATGAGAAGCTTGTCGAGAAGACCCGTCTCGCCCTTGCCAACGGACTCGATGTCATCCTCTGCGTAGGAGAGAATCTCCAGGAGCGCGAGGAAGGCCGTCATTTCGATGTCTGCAAGGCACAGATCGAGAACGTCCTTTTCCAGTTCAGTGCAGAAGACCTGCGTCACATCGTCGTAGCTTATGAGCCCGTCTGGGCCATCGGTACCGGCAAAACCGCAAGCGCCGAGCAGGCGGAAGAGATTCACGCATTCATCCGCAAGACCATCGCCTCCAAATTCGGTGAGCAGGCTGCGGAAGACCTTTCCATCCTTTACGGCGGTTCCTGCAAGCCCTCCAATGCAAAGGAGCTCTTCGCTCAGAAAGACATCGACGGCGGCCTCATCGGTGGTGCTGCCCTCAAGGCCGATGATTTCATCGGAATCGCCCTCTCTTACTAATTGAGCACACGTACGACGGCTGCAGTCCGCTGCGCCTCGTCACAGAGCCATAGAATGTCACCCTTGATGCGTTTCGTCTCGAGGGTGACTTCGTTTATGCTCTTCTCTCCTTCGGGAGTGGTCCAGCTTATGCTTGCTCGGGCTTTTTCACCGACGTTCTGGGGTATGTGGTCGAGGGTGACGCAGAAGAAATCGAGCATCGTGTCCGTCATCGCGCCCATATGCCCACGCTGCTCGTTGAAACTCAGCTGGCAGCTGACTTTGTCGTAAGTGAAGACGGGGGCACCGTCGATCTCGAGTCTCACGGTGTCGTCTGACAAGAAGGACGGGAGGATGGTGGTATGTACGCAGCCGCAGAGGGACAGGGCGGCCAGCAGCGCCGTAACGAGCCTTGTTTTCATTTGACCGTCAGTTCTTTGGTGATGATTTCGCAGCTGCCGTCGGAGTACCAGATCTTGGCCTTCATGGTGCCGCTGGATGATTCGAGCTGCCACATGCCGTCGCTCGAAGGGTATATGCGCAGTCCGTTGTAGTACCAGTTGACGGCCTGCACGTCCTGGGCGTTGTAGATGCGCAGCGGGAATTTGCTGCCCGGCGGAAAGCTGCCGTCTTCGTTACGGCTTACCGTATTGAGGAAGATGAAGGGACGGGTCACCTGCGTGCGGACCTTCGTCTTGAATTCGAAGGAGGTGGAGAAGGTGGAGCCGTCCAGGCAAAGAGCCCTTATGGTTACAAAGTAGTCTGTCTGCGGCTTGAGCCCTTCCAGCGTGGTTGAGCACGTGCCGTTCCTGCCGGGATAAGTGGTGATTCTGTTGATGGTGGAGCCGTTCTCGCTAATGGTGACGCTGCAGGATCTGAGGTTGATCTTGGGGTCGAGCGTCCAGCAGATGATCGCTGCATCCTGGAACACCTGCGTGTCTGTAATCGTAATTGGGATGACGACGTCGAAGCTGACGTTGCCGTCGGGTTCGATGGCTATGTTCGTAAGCGCCATAGGCGCCGTCTTGCCGCTCCAGAAGCGCAGCGGCGGTTCCGTTTCCGAGCCGAGTGCGGCGTGACCGGGCTGGGGGAAGAATATTTCGCTTATGCTTTCCGTGCCCGGGACGGCCTCGACTACGCGGGCGCAAGGGTGGTCGGGCCGGCAGTTTACCTGGTTGGTCTCCCAGCGCTCCTTTGCCGTCAGGTTGCGGCGGTATGCGTCGGAGAACCAGGCGTTCGACGCTGATTTGTCGATATGATACACCACAAGGCCTGCTCCTCCGAGCTCGGAATCCCAGCTCCCGTTGTCCCTGCATTCGAAAAGGAAGTATTCATCTTCGTTGTCGGAGTCCATCCTGAGCATGTCCCTGGAACGGCTGAGGGGACGCAGAGAATAGTGGCCAGGCTTGCAGTCGATGGTTGCCGCAAGACCGAGCTGCTCGATTTCCACTGCGCTGAAGTTGGCAAGCCTGCCTTCGTTGTCCATCAGGCTCAGCCGCCCCCAGAGCCCTTTTGCGATACCTCCCGACATGCGTCCGTCGGTGTCGTAGGTATCGACCAGCCCGAAAATGTGGCAGGTTTCGTGACAGAAAATGCCCACGGAAGCGAATTCCGGGCACACGATGAAGCAGTCGGCCGTCTTGTCGCTCAGGGTCATGGCTCCGCCCCTGTCGTGCAGCCATCCCTGCTGGGGCCAGATGCATGAAGCTCCGTAGCCGTCGGCTTCGCTCTGTCCTGCGGTAATCAAGCAGATGACGTCTATGGTGCCGTCATTGTCGTTGTCGTATTTGGAGAAGTCGGCTTTGCTGTCTGAGCACGCCTTCCGGATTGCCTCGTCGAGGCGGTCGTCGCGCCTGCTTGTGGAGTTGGAGCCGTAGGTGTACATGGTGTACGGGAGCCTTACGGTGGGGAGGATGTCGAAGTGGAAGGTGTCGCGCGGCGAAAACTGGTGGTCCAGGTAGATTTTGGCCTGTTCTATCTTGGTGTGTACGTTGAGATCCGTGTCGGTGAAGTAGGTGTCGCTGAATTCTACCGGGATGACCGCAATCCTGAAGTCAACGGCCAACAGGGCCGCCGAAGCCGGCAGGAGCAGTGACAGGATCGTCAGTAGTACACGTTTCACCTTGTAAAGATAGATAATAATAAGGAAATGTTAAAAAATAAGTTGCTTCAGTTTTCAGACTACGGCCGCAAGCGGCCTATCCCTCCCACCGCAAGCGGCGGGCCCCTCCCACTCACGGCTGCGTGGGCGCAGACGGTCTGAAAACTGAAGCAACTTATTTTAGCCTTTACTAAGTTAAAAGCAAAAGGCCGGTAACCTCGCGGCTCCCGACCTTTAAACGTGTACTAAAACCTAAACCTGCAATATAGATGCAGAAGATTTCAGAAACGTTGCATCAAAATGCAAAAAAAATTATTTTTTTGCTTCTTCTACAGAAACCTTGCGGAATTCCTTCAGGTCTTTCATGAGATCAAGAGCGATCTTGCGAGCGCGAGCGCCGGCTGCTTTGTTGCCCTTAACTACCTGTGCCTCAGCATTCAACTTGAAGGCCTCGATGTTTGCATTGATTTTTTCAACAAGTGCTTTCATAAGAATTTTAATATTAAAATTGTTTGGTAAAAAGTTTCACAAATCACCCGCAAGTTAAAAAAACTTTTTTAAATAACAATCTTTTTATCAAAATAACTTATTGATTAGTTGCGGTTTCCGCAACAGGCGTGCGCGTGTTGAGTTCTGTCATGGCTTTCTGGGCGCCTGCGAGGGCCCAAGTCTGTATTCCCTTGCGCACTTTTTCTGCCAGTGCAGGTATTTGTAAGGCCTGCTCGGGATCGAATCCGCCGAGTACGAAACCTATCTGCCCGCCCTGGTTGAACTCATGCCCTACGCCTACCCGTATCCTGGCGTAATTGCGGGTTTCCAGGAGGTATTCTATGTTGCCGAGTCCGTTGTGTCCGCCGTCGCTGCCGCCGGTACGCATGCGGACCGTGCCGAAGGGCAGGTTGATGTCGTCGCAGATGACGATGAGGTTCTCGAGGGGAATGTCCAGTTCCTGCAGCCAGTAGCGTACGGCGTTTCCGCTCAGGTTCATGTACGTGGAAGGCTTGAGGAGGTGGAATTTGCGCCCCTTGACTCCGATGGTGGCGATGTCTCCGTATCGGGCGGTCTCGAATGTAATATTGGACGCCAGAGCCCAGGCGTCCAATATCATGAATCCGATGTTATGTCTTGTGCCGGCGTATTCGGAACCTATGTTGCCAAGTCCGGCTACAAGGTAACTCTTGTCAGACACGCTTATGCTTCTTCTGTGGTGACTACGGTGTTGCGGGTAGTCTTGACACCGCAGATGATGGCGTCCTTGTCGGTGACTACGGTAATGCCGTCGAGCTTGATGTCGCCAGCCTTGATCCTCTTGTCGAGACCGAGGGAGGTGATGTCAACGGTGACCTCGTCGGGGAGTTTGGACATTGTGGCGCAGACGCGGATCTTGCGGGCGTTCTGATAGAACTTACCACCCTGCTGTACACCGATTGCATGTCCGGTGATGACGATGGGTACCTCGATTGCGATGGGCTTTACGTCGCCTACTGCGAGGAAATCTACGTGGAGGCAGTTGTCGGTGACAGGGTGCCACTGAATCTCATGAAGGACTGCGGTGTATTTCTTGGAACCGTCGAGTACGAGGTCGATGATGTGGGCCTTGGGGGTGTCGGTGACAGCCTTGAGAGCCTTTGCATCTACGGTGAAGAGGACGTTCTCCATGCCGAGGCCATAGAGATTGCAGGGGATGAGACCCTGTGCGCGGAAGGCCTTGAGGGTTGCCTTGCCTTCTGCTTTGCGGGTAGTGCCGCTAAGTTCGAAATGTTGCATTCTTTTATTATGAAAATGTGTTACTCATCCCTGGTAGGGCCAGGGACCCATTGCACCAAAACCAATGTGGTTTTAGAAATGCGGGCGCAAAGTTAGCAATTTTTTTGACTTCTGCACCTTAACCAAGTAATTTTTCGCTCCTTGCGATGAATTCCGAGAGCGCCTTGCCTTTCAGCATCCCCTTGCCCAGCAGGGCGAGGTCCACCACCTGCCGCAGAAGCTCTGCCGTACCTTCGCGGTCGGCCCATATCTTTGCGATGAGGGGGTTCTGCATGTTGACCTTGACGTCGTAGGATTCGGGCATGCTGCCGTAGAAGTTCATGCCTCCGCCCAGTGCGCTCATCTCGCGCCATCTGCGCATGAATTCGCTTTGCGTGATGACTACCGGGGCGGCCGCCTCTCCAAGGTTCTCGGGCTCCACCTGGTAGTCGTTGCCCTCGGGCAGCACTCCTTTGAAAAGTTCCTGCAGCGTCTTCTTGTCGTCGTCGCTCATTTCGGGCTTTACCCTGTCTTCCTTGGGGATGAGGTTGGAAGGCGTGTCGCTGTCAACCCTGGCGAAGCGGGTGTCGGGAATCTGCTGCTCGAGCAGGTTTACAAAATGGCTGTCGAGTTCACAGTCGAGAAGGAGCACGTCGTATCCGAGGTTCTTGGCCGCCTCTATGTCGGACCACTGTTTCTCGGCGTCGCTGGCATACAGGTAAACCACCTTGCCGTCCTTGTCTTTCTGGGTGCCTTCTATCGCCTTGCGGTAGTCTTCCAGCTTGAAGTACTTGCCGTCGGTGTTCTTGAGGAGCGCGAATGTCATGGCGCGTTCGCGGAATTTCTCGTCGGACAGCATTCCGTACTCTATGAAGAGCTTGATGTTGTCCCACT
>DGVM01000146.1 GCA_002395925.1 Bacteroidales bacterium UBA4284 | reverse complement strand
GTTGTTGGTTCCGAAGGTGATGTCGCACTCGTATGCACGGCGGCGGGCGTCGGAGTTGGGCTGATGCTTGTCGATGCAATCTACGGAAAGGCCGTGGAACATATACAGGGGACCCATCCACTCGGAGTCTCGCTTGGACAGGTAGTCGTTGACGGTGACAACATGTACGCCCTTGCCTGCCAGTGCGTTAAGGAATACGGGGAAGGTTGCCACGAGGGTTTTGCCTTCGCCGGTTGCCATTTCTGCGATCTTTCCCTGGTGCAGGGCGATACCGCCGATGACCTGGCATGCCGAGCCGGCCTGCTCGCGGTCGGTGGGTGCAGGGTCGCCGTAATGCTCCATGTCCCAGACTATCTCGTTGCCGCCTGCTACCCAGTGGTTCTGGTAAACGGCCTTGTCGCCCTCGATGTGCACGAAGTCGTGATCGACGCTCAGCTTGCGGTCGAAATCGGTGGCGTTTACCACTATGGTTTCGTTCTGCTTGAAGCGGCGGCCGGTGGACTTCATGATGGCGAACGCCTCGGGGAGTATCTCGTCCAGGCACTTCTCTATCGCATCGTCCTCCTCCTTTACGAGGCGGTCGGACTCGGTGGCGAGCTTTTCTTTCTCGGAGACGGGAAGTTCTCCGGCGAGCTGGGTACGGATCTCTTCGAGACGGTCCTCGAAAGGCTTTTCGACCTCGCGAAGACGCTCGCGAAGGGCGGCGCTGTGCTCGCGCAGCTCGTCGTCGGAAAGGGCGTTTATGCTGGGATAAATCTCAAAAAACTTGGCCAGGATCGGCTTGACGGCCTTGTAATCGCGGTCAGCCTTGGAGCCGAATACTTTCTTGATTATGTCTGTTAATGCCATAAGCTATGCTTGCAAATGTGTAAATCGGGCAAAGTTAATAAATAATTCGTACAATGCCGCAAACAAAGTGCATGCCGCTGACAAAAAGGCAGGCTCAGATTTTTCTTTCGGTGGAAAGGCCCATCTTGCTGGCCGCCCCCTGCAGGAAATGGTAAATACCCAGCGCCCGCTTCGGAAAAAGCCGCAGCAGGCACCCCTCAAGTACGAATTTAGGGATGCGGCAGCGCGTCATGTGCCCCAGCAGGCGGCGGTTTTCGTACAGGAGCGCCCCGACTTCGGCACGCTGTCCCCTGTCATAATCCCGCGTGAGCTTCATGGCGGCATTGAGAAGGTCGGTTATGTGACGGGAGAAAAGATAGCGGTCCTCGGCGGGGACACGGCTGGAATACCCGTCCAGCCTTGCAGCGATTGCAATCTGGTCCCGCGAGCGCTTGGGGTTGACATGCCTTGTCGTAGAGCCCGGCCGGGAATACACCAGATAGCACACCTGAGGCAGAAAAGCCACCGTGCTTGCTTCGTAAACCATTCTCGGAATCAGTTCGTCGTCTTCGTGGAACACCCCCGGCAGAAAGCATAATCCGTTGTCGGTCAAGAAGCTGCGGCGAGCCACGAGAAAGGGAGGGCAAACCGATTTGAGCAGCCCGCGCCGCATCATCCCGGGGCCGCTCATCGTCTGTCCTTCGAGGGAGGGAGAATAATAAGCGTCTTCCAGATACTTGTCTTCGGAAACCCTGGCACTGCCTATCGCAAGCAGGTCCGGAGAATACTTGGAACATGCGTCGATAATGGCTCCGACGCTGCCAGGAGCAACATAATCATCGGAATCCACAAACCACAGGTACTCTCCCGCCGCCTCGGCCATGCCGGCATTCCGCGCGACGCTCTGGCCTGCGTTGGGCTGAGAGAACACCCTGACGCACTCATAGCGCCTGCCGTAACTTCCCGCAATCTGCAGCGAATTATCGGTGGATCCGTCATTTACGACGATGATCTCCACTTCCCCGGCAGGGATGCCGTCGAGCAGCGAATCCAGACACCGGGAAAGGTATTTGCCGGTATTGTACACCGGGATGACGACGGATAGCTTCATGGGCGGTAACGTATGAACAGTTCCTTGGGAGTCTTGCGGCTGAACGCCGAGGCCGCGACGTTTGCAAAGGTCAGGGCCTCCAGCTTGCGGGAGCGCAGGACGGCAGCAAGCCATTTGACGGAATAAACGGCAAAAATGACGACTCCTGTCAAGGTACAGCGCAGGCCTTTGCCTCCGAAAAAGTATATCATGCTGCCCCGCACCGCAGCCGGACGTATTGCAGCCATGATGGGAGAAGAAGAACGGCGCCACTTGTGGATTACGTCGATGCCCGGGTCCACATACACGGAATAACCCCTGCGGCTGAGCTCCCTTGCCACCGCAACGTCCTCAGGAGAAAAGAAATAACGCTCGTCGAACCAGCCGATTTCTCGGAACAGCTCGGTCTTTATCATAAAGGCGGCGCCGGAAAGGTTCTCGGTACGGGAAAGTGACGTGGCTTGAACGGGCTTGTCTTTCACCAGACCGCTCAGCCCCAGCACATACTCCAAAGGAGTCTGGAAACAGCGTCCGGCGAACTGCACGGTACCGTCTTCCAGCAGCAGGCGGGGCGATACGGCAGCCGTAGTCGCAGGAAGCTTGAAAAAAAGCTGGTGCAGGCGGTCTATGACAGGGCCTTCGAGGAGCGTATCGTCGTTGAGCACGAAGCAGTAGCGGCCGGCCGCACGGCGGAGCGCAAGGTTGTTGTTCTCTGAAAAGCCCCGTGTCTGATTGCTCTCGATTATCGTGACCCACGGATACAAGTCCCTTAACTTGCGCAAGTTATCCTCAGAGAAAAGGTAGGCCACCACAAGCGTTTCGTAACTTACGGAAGTATGTGCGCGTATGCCGTCCAGACAAGGGAAAAGAAGGTCGGGACGGTTCATGCAGACTATCACTATGCTTACTTCCGGCGTCATAACTCGAGTATCGTTTCCAGTTGTTTCGCCGCGACGGGGCCGCGGTTGGACGGGCTGAAATAGAAGTCAGTCATCTCGCGGCGCTTGCCGGCAAAGGCGTCGCTTCCGCCAAGGATGGCGTCAAGTTCCTGCACAAGTCCGTCGAAACTGCGGCAGACCCGGCCGGGTACGGTCTTGGAATAATCGAATATGAAGTCCCTGTCGCGGTCCTTGTAATCGTCGTAATCGTATGCGTAGAACACCTGGGGACGGTCCAGCAGCAGATAATCCACGAAACAACTGGAATAGTCGGTAACCAGGATGTCGGCAGCGTCGAGCAGTTCCTGGGCGGAATAAGCTCCGTCCTGCACATGGACCACATTTTCATATCGCTCCGAATCCGTCGGGCTGACATAATAATGTTCCTTGATGAGGAAGACCACTCCCCTGTCGGCGCAGAAAGCATCGAGGGCGGCATGGTCGAGGACCGACTGCATGTCCCTGCGCTGTTTTCCCATCTGACGGAATGTCGGCATATAAAGGATAATGCGCTTCCCGGGCCAGGCCTGCCTCAACGGGTTGAGGTGATCGGAAAAGAAATAATCGGTACGGGACTGCCCGAGGTCGAGAATATGCGATTGGTCCAGACGGAACACCCTGCCGTACAGCTGAGACACCTGTTCTGAGGTAGAAAAGGCGTAAATTCTGCTCAGGCGGGACCGGGCCCTGCGAATCCAATCCCAGAATCGGGACGGTTTTTCCTCCAGAAGTGCGCCGACGCGCTTTATAGGCACTCCATGCCAAAGGTTGACGATGACTGCGCCTCCCATGGCGGCAAGAGGCCCCACATCGCCGGGGCCGACAGAATAAACCACCCGTCCGGCCCGCAGCAGCAGTCCCAGTGCCTTAGGCGTTCCCATCATGCAAACTTCCTGTCCCTTGGCTTCCAGGCGCTCGCGCACCTGTGCGGACCTTGTCATCCACACGCAGCGTACCCCCGGACGCCCTGCGGCATACTCATGCAGGAAGCGGGGGTTGTCGTCGTATCTGTTGCCGAACCATGAGCCGAAAAGCACAAGGTCGCTGCGACGCGGCGAAAGGCTCGAAAGGGCCATGCCGCATATCTCCAGCACCGCTTTCAGGCGTTTTCCAAATTTAGCTGCGGCGCTCATAGCGGAAAATATTCGTTAAGGAAGCGCTCCAGGCACCACAGCAGCCACTTATCGTTGCCGGAATAGCTGTCGAGCCGGATGTCGGAGCGGAACTCCGGACGCACCGGTCCCTTCCACGAAGCGAAATAGGCATCGACCGGACGGGGCATGGGAAGCTTCTGCGGCACGGGAAGATCGGGATAACGCATGCGGAAGAGCTCACGCACAATGTATTTTGAATCGCCGCTGCGTATCCTCTGCAGGTCCAGGGCTTCGGCCATCTTGAGATTCTCGTACGGATCGGCATAAGGCATTCCGGCAGCGAAGAAGGCATTGTCGTAACTTGCATAGCTCTCGTCGGTGCATACATCGTCCAGAAAGCGTATGAAGTCGATGCTGTCGGGCCCTGTCCTGTAGCGTTCGAAAAGATAATCCATGCTGACCGGTTCGACCAGCACCTCGGAAGGGTCGATGTAGGTATAGCGCCGCACGAACTCGTCGAAAGTCCAGTCTTTAGCGTAGAGTCCGTCCATGCCGCCGAAGACGTAGTCGGCGCCGTCGCCTATGACAAGCTTCGTCACTCCGTCCGCCTTGGCCTGCAGTGCAGCGCTGTACACCTGGGGCTCTATTGAATGAACCGGAGCGCCTTTGGTCTTCATGACAGCCGGCAGGCAGCGTTCCACCACGCTCCAGTCTATATCGACGTAATGCAGACGCAGGCGGGCCCTGCGTGCGAATTCGCGTGCCCTCTCCAGCTCCTCTTCCTGATAAGACCCGCCCAGGAAACGGAAGGTGTAGGCATCAGACCCCCCGGGCATGTACGAAGCGAGTATGCCGCTGTCCATGCCACCCGAGAGCAGCAGGCCCAGGCGCTCGCCGGCAAGGGTGCCGAAAACGGCGGCAATGGCGGCATCGAGGTCGGAACCGTTCCGTATCGCCGTCTTGCCTGCATCGGGAATATGCTTGCAGGGGCGGTGGTGCAAGGATTCCGAAAAATCGGCCTCGTCTTTCTCTATGTAGCGCAGAGCCAGGAAAGAGCTCATGCAAAAATTCTTGCCGTACATGTTTTATTTGTTGCGGATACGGTCCAGGGCTGCATTGATTTTGGTGGACGAAACGCCCTTTGTGTAAGGGAAATACACTATTTCTATACCCTCGGTCTTGAGCTCCTCTTCGTATTTTTCCCATTTGTCGGTCCCGTACCAGTCGTCTCCTACGAACAGGATGCTCGCACCGAGCTTCTTGCATGCGGCGAGCTTGTCCATGTCGTACTGCGGCACGGCAGCATCGACATACCGTATGCTGCGTACGATTTCTATCCTGTCCTCGAACGGAATAAAGGCGTGCTTGCCTTTGTATTCCACGAGTTCGTCGGTGGTTACGCCAACTATAAGCTTGTCACAGAGGCCTTTGGCATTCTTGAGAAGATTCAGGTGTCCGACGTGGAAAAGGTCGAAGACTCCGGTTGTGTAGCCGATTCTCATATCTTTTTGATTTTTGTTTTGATTGTTTCGATTATTGCGGCACGTTCGCCCGGCGTAGTTCCTATAAAGAATGCACTCAGGGCCGTACAGACGAACGACAACAGTACGAGCACCACCATGCGCAGGAGCGAGGGCCCGGCAAGGAAGAACACTGCCGCCGGCACTGCCGCCGCTGCCGCACTGACGGCGATGATTCTGCCGAATACATCACCAAGGACCATGCGTGAAGGCATTTTGGTAAGCCGGCAGGCTATAACGATGCGCTCCGCCAGCACGCAAAGCGCCGTAAGGGTAACAAAACAGTACGCCAGTTCCGGGGGGCACCCCAGCTTGAAGGCGATATAGGACAAGGGGAAGGCCGACACGTTGGTTATGGAGGCTATGATCTCGTAGCGCCTGATTGTTCCGCTTGCCATAATGGCATTCACGAAAGGCGTGCCCACCGATACGAACAACATGGTTATCAGCGAAATGCGTACAAAGTTAACGGCATGCAGCGGCACGTTCACCAGCCAGAGTTTAAGCAGGGCCGGAGCTTCCAGGATAATGGGAAAAGCGAAGAAGAAATACAGGAAGTATGTATATTTGGCCCCCTTGCATATCAGGGTATGCATGTACGGCATGTCTCCGGAAGCGAAAGACTTGTTTAGCTGGGGATTGATTGCGGTCGTGATGTTGTTGACGAAGCGCGACATATTGCCTTCCAGCTTGGCTGTAACGTCTCTTGCGGCATTGACCCGAACGCCGAAGAACAGGTTCATCAGCACATTGATGCCCTGAGAGTTGAGCACTCCTGCGGCACTGCCGAGGAAAGCCCAGCTCGTGAAGGAACCGATTTCCTTAATGACGCCACGGTCGACGGATCCGGGACGGAAACGGCACTCCGGAAAGGTCCGGCGGGCGTAAAGCCCGTAAATCAGCCTGACGACGAGGGCGACTCCCAGCATGAGCACGGAATAGACGACCAGCTTGTCGTGAGGGGTGTACCGGGTTGCCAGCGCGGCGCCCAGGGCCAGCAAGGCTTCTAAGATGCTGATATAGGCAAACGCATTCATCTTTTCGTGGGCGATAATGGCTGCGTTATAGGGCACGCTGAGCATATTGACGGCAAAGATCAGCACCGAACTGTGCAATACCCACACGCTTGCGGCGGTGCGTCCGTCGGGAATCACCATCTTGTGATGGATGAACCACCATCCGGCGATTTCTGCAAGAATCACAACGACGACGGCCAGGACTATCTGCACGAACACTGTAGAAGAGAAGACCTCCTTCATACGGCTGTCCGCCTTGCCGAGCTCGAATGCCAGGAAGCGGCTGATAGCGCTTGCGACAGCACCCGTAAGCACGGCGAAAAGGGCCACGACCCCGCCTACGGTGCCGTAGATTCCCAGGTCGTCCTGTCCGAGCGCATTGAGGACTACACGCGAAGTGTAGAGCCCCACAATGAGCATTATGAACATACGGACATACAGGAGCGCAGTGTTTCTGGCTATGTTCCTGCCCTTTTCCGATATGTTTTGCGCCTTTTCCATCAAATTGCGAATATACAAAAAAAATTACTATATTTGCAGTCCTCGCAGGATTAGCACATCGGTAGTGCATTGGCTTCCCAAGCCAAGGAGGAGGGTTCGACTCCCTTATCCTGCTCCACCAAAGCAGCACATACAAAGCAGAAATGGATTTAACTGCAATCATCACTTCCCTGCTGACACTTCTCGCCGGAATCGGCGTGTTCCTTATAGCGTGCCAGATGATGAGTTCCAATCTTGAGGCTGCAAGTTCCGACAAACTCAAAAAACTCTTCTCAAAAGCCTCAGGCAGCAAAATGCTCGGGGTAGGCATAGGAGCACTCGGAACTGCCGCCATCCAGAGTTCAGGAGCCACCACGGTCATGACCATAGGTTTCGTCAACGCAGGCATCATCTCGCTTGCACAAGCCGCAACGATTATTTACGGAGCCAATATCGGTACCACCGTCACTGCCCAGATCGTGGCTCTGGGTATGTTCGGAGGCAACTCCGTTTCCACCAGCGTCATCTTCTCGGCCTTCGCCGGCCTGGGCGCGTTCCTGACCCTTTTTGCCAAGAAAAACAGCATAAAGACCCTCGGCGGCATCCTGGCCGGATTCGGTATGCTGTTCGTAGGTCTGGAACTCATGAGCGGCTCAATGGAAGAATTCGCCGCGCAGGACTCGGTAAAGTCATTCCTTTCCGGAATAGGCAACCCTCTTCTGCTCGTGCTCCTGGGAGCGGTCTTTACCGCCATCATCCAAAGTTCATCCGTCATGACGTCCATTGCCCTGGCAATGGTGGTAACGGGGCTCATCGGCATCGACCAGGGTATTTACCTGACCATGGGTTCCAACATAGGCTCCTGCGTAGTTGCCGTCATTGCCGGTATAACCAGCGGCACAAACGCCAAGCGCACGGCACTCATCCATCTGCTGTTCAACTGCTCCGGCGTCATCCTTTTCATGCTGGCAGCAGCTGCGATGGGCGGTTTCGGAATCAGCTACGGCTCTTTGTTCGAAAGACTGTTCCCGTCCGCTCCCCAGCTCCAGCTCGCCATGTTCCACACCTTCTTCAATACTGTGACGGTGGCGGTCATGCTTCCTTTGACCGGGGCCCTGGTATCCTTAGTGACCCGGATGATTCCCGACAAGGCCGTCGCCTCCGACGCCGAATTCTCTCTCCGCTACGTCAACGACAACATGCTCAGGACTCCTCCTGTGGCCGTTTCCCTGGTCAAGCAGGAAATCCTAAGAATGGCCGACATCGCCCTTGGCAACGTGGACCGCAGCCTGGAAATGGCAACCCGTCTGGACTTCTCTCAGAAAGCGGATTTCGATAAAGACGAGCGGGAGCTCAACTTCATCAACCGCGAGCTGGTTGACTTCGTGGTGCGGCTCAGCGGACGCTCAGGGCTGGGCGAGAAAGACCGGGCCTATCTTTCGGGCTCATACCGCAGCATCCGCGACATTGAGCGAATAGGCGATTACGCCACCAATATAGTTGAATACGCCACCGTACTTGCAGATACGTCGCAGGAATTCAGCGACGACGCAAAATACGAAATCAGCCAGATGAAGGCCCTGCTGCACCGCTTGTACGCTTTCGCCATGGATGCTTACACGAACGAGAACCTGGAGGCTCTCGACCAGGCCAACGCGATAGAAGAAGAAATCGACGACTATACCAAGCGTATGGAAGATGGGCACATCGCCAGGCTCGAAAAAGGCATCTGCACCCCTACGGTCGGAGCCCAGTATCTGGAGCTGTCGTCGAATGCCGAGCGAATCGCAGACCACATGATCAACATCGCCAAGTCCATAAAGCGATGATGGTCAGCGTCTCTATTTGACGTCCCCGAGTGTTATAACCTTACGTTCGCTAGCCGAAACGTTTACGGAAGACTTGTATATCTGCTTGCCGTTCAGTTTGACCACGACTTCGTGGGAACCGGGCGGAAGCACAACCGCGTTCCTGGAATCGCGCTTGAAGTCCCTGTTTTTCTGCCAACTGCTTGTCTTGATGGAAGACATAGCATGAAAATTGTCATCTACCGTTACTTCCAACGGCGTACCGCTGTCGGTGACGAAAGAAAGCATCGAACTATCCTGGGACGAAGTATCGGAGGTGGCCGTAGAAACCGACGCCAAAGGCCCGCAGGCGCCGAACAGGGCGCACGCGGCAGCCAGAACGGACAAAATCTTTTTCTTCATATCTGCAAAAATACAAAAATTCTCATCGACATGAGCAGATTCGGAGAAAGAATTATCCCCCGCCGGAGACTGTGTTCCGCGCGGGGGATAAACCGTTATTGGATGTATAGTCCTTATTTAACAAGCGCGAAGCTCAGACCGTCGATTTTGTTCCACTCTCCACGGGTGAAGTCGGGAATGACGACGGGCATGCTGCCGTGATTGATGGAGACCTCCGTGAGCTCTACGAGCGAACTCCATTCGGCTGCATCGTACACATCCTGATCGAGGGGCAGTCCATTGTGCAGGCAGTAGATAAGACGATAATCCATAATGAAATCCATACCGCCGTGACCGCCTACGGTCCTGGCCTTCTCGGCAAGGCCGCCTTCCCTGGTGATAGGATGCTGGTATTCTGCCATGACTGCGTCGCGGGCGGAGTCGCTCATGAATGATTCGGCGTCGAGATCATAGATGCTGACGTCTTTGGGAACCTGCGAACCGAGAGCGAGACCATAGCTGGGATACTTGTCTGCGAATCCTTCGGTACCCTGGACCTGATACATACGGCTGTAAGGCTGAGGGGTCACGACCGAGTGCTCTACGAGGATGGTCTTGCCCTTGCGGGTACGGATAAGGGTGCTGGTATTGTCACCGTTGGCATATTCGTACTTGCCTGCGCCATAACGGGCGTCGGCAGTCTGCTGGCCCTTGAAAGCGCCTGTGCCCATAGATACGAGGACATCCATCTTGTCGCCGCGGTGGATGTTAAGATCCTGACAGACAGGGCCGATGCCATGGGTGGGATAGACGTCGCCGCTGTGCTCGCGGTTGTAGCGCATGCGCCAGTCTCCCTGATACTGGTCCCAGTAAGGTTCGAGGTTGTGGCAATAGGAGCCTTCCACGTGCACCACTTCGCCGAAGAGTCCCTGCTGGATCATGTTGAGGCAGGTAAGTTCGAAGAAGTCGTAGCAGCAGTTTTCGAGCATCATGCAGTGCTTGCGGGTACGTTCGGAAGTGTTTACCAGGTCCCAGCACTCCTTGATGCTGGTGGCTGCGGGCACCTCGATGGCTACATGCTTGCCGTGCTCCATCGCATACACCGCGATGGGAGTATGGAGCTGCCAGGGTACAGCAAGGTAAACAAGGTCGATGTCTTCCCTCTCGCAGAGCTGCTTGTATCCTTCCTCTCCCCAGTATCCTTCGGCGCGGGGACGGCCGTGGCTGGTGAGGATGTTCTGGGCGCTCTCAACCCTGTCCTCGAAGAGGTCGCAGAGAGCAACCACAGTGGCGTCGTCGATGTAGCAGAAGCGCTCCACAGCACCGGGGCCGCGCATTCCCAGGCCGACGAAACCGACGCGCACGTTCTCGATGGGATCGCACGCGAAGCCCAGCATGGACTGCTGGTCTGCCGGACGGGGCGGAGTATTGTAAACTATCTGATTATCCTTTATCGTATATCCATAAGGATTGCCCTGCTGGGTGCAGGACGCAGCGAGAGCGGCGATTGCCGCAAGTGAGAGTAAAAATCTTTTCATATCTGGTTGATTGGTTATTCGAGCATAAGGCTGCGGAAGTCGTAGATATCTTTCTGGCTCACGCCTGCGACCGTAAGGAGGTATTTTTCCACTCCCTGGGCGAAGGTTTCGTTTCCGCTGGCAAAACTCCAGAAGTAAGGGGCCACGTCGCTGTACACCCATTTGTCGCGGGTATTCTTGAAGATGGGTTCGGGATTGGAAGATTTCTCCGAAGATGATACGCTGTAGCCTACCGGAGCGAAATAAGTAAGCTCATACTCCTTGGATATGTCGCCTTCGCGGACGCCGAGAACACCGAGCAGAAGCACTGCAAGAGTACCCGTACGGTCGCGGCCGAGTGAACAGTGGAAGTACACGGGCTTGCCTTCCCGGACACAATTGACCACGAATTCGAAGCACTCCTTGGTCTTGGCGCGGTCGGCGTCGAGCATGGTCTTACCGCCCTGCTCGATTACGGGAGCGCAGAAAGCCATGTCTTTAAGTGCGGGAGAGCTCTCGACGTCGGACTCGCCGCGCAGGTCGAGCTGGGCGGTGATGCCTTCGGCTGCAAGTTCCTTCTTGCCGGCAGCGTTCATCATGGTCTCCCATTTGTCGTTGAGACGGCCGCCGCGATAGACTTTGCGGAACTTGACAGTCTTGCCGTCAATGGTCTTCCAGCCTCCGAGGTCGCGGCAGTTGCGTGCACCTTTTACGCCTTTGCGGTCTCCACGGAAGAAGGCCTGATGCACGGTACCGGTAGTTTTGAAACTGCCCTGGGTCAGCACTTTGCCGCTAGCGGTGGTAACTTTGTAGTTATAGTCATCGTTGGGTACCAGATTGCTGATGTCCGCAAAGGCCGAACCGGCGGAAACGGCAATATCTGCACTCCAGCCAAGCTTGTCTTCCAGATGAAGGGTGATATCTTCTTCTCCGGCGTCGGCAAGTTTCCAGCGGATACTGTAAGCCTCAGGCTTGTCGGAATTGGGCATTTTGTTCCAGTCGTAATTCTTGCCGTCGAAGCCTCCGTAATAATCCAGGACCTTGGTATAGCTCCAGTCCTTGTCGGGATACGAAACTTCGGTGATGAACTTCTGCACGTTGCGGTTGGTGGCAAGTACGGAATCGCCGTTCTTTACTTCGGGAGCTGCATTCTCGTAAGGATCAACTTCAGGTTCGGCAGGCTGCTCCGGCTGTTCGGGCTCCTTTACGGGGTCTTCGGGATTCTTGGGGCCACAGCAGGCCAGAAGAGGCAAAATCAGCAGTAATGTAAGTAATTTTTTGCTCATAATGCTATAAGATTGGTTATTTGACTTCTATGAGGTAACTGCCCTCGAACACGGGACGGATAACAGGATCCGGTCCCTGGACGGTAAAGCTGCGCTGCTCGTCCAGAGCGTACTCGGTAACGGTATATGTGCGGTCTTCGAGTCCGCGAAGGACGATGCCCTCGCCGTCCCATGAAGGTGCGTAGAATGCATAATACATGGCTCCGTCCTTGCGGATGACATGAGCCTCAGGCTTGTCGAAACCGCAGTCGTACAGATTGAGGTATTCGCCGCGGGAGAGCATTTTCTCCTTGTAGATGGGCACCCACTTGCGAAGCAGAGCCTCTTTCTCCGGGGTGAGAAGGCTTCCGCCGTTCTGGGTGGCGTGCGGATTGGGCTCCGGCCACGTGAATTTGGTGCCGATGATGCCTCCGACGCCTATCTGCGAAGCAAAATCAAGTCCGCCGTCACTGAGCTCCACATGGTCGGCATAATATGCCAGGTCGGGACACATGGCTGCATAGGCCTTGCGCTTCTGGCGGATCTGCAGGCTGGATGTGGGATCGGACGCCACTGCCTGGTTGATGTAGGGAAGATAGAAGAAGTTGACGGCACAACCGCAGGGGCAGATCTGGACGATGCTGCCGGGTTTGTCGGACTGGGCACGAGCATATACGCCCTGCGCGAACTCGGGGAACCGGCTGCATGCATCTTCCGGGTGTTCCAGACCGCTGGCCGGATTGTAATCGGGGGCGCAGAGATTGAGATGCTGTCCGTCGAGCTTGAATCCGTCGAATCCCCATTCCACGAGGAAACGGTCAACGAGTCCATTCGTATAATCCATGGTGCCCCGGTTGACGGGAGACAGGTACCAGCTGTCCCACCAGCTGATGTCTTCGTGAGAGCCGTCTTTCTGAACCAGAAGCAGTTCGGGATGTTCAGCGGCAAGGCGGCTGCCGGGATCGGCGGCAAGAGGAGCCCACCACAGCTTGGCCTTGAGACCGGCGGCATGGATGGCGTCGGTCATGCGCCGCATACCGGAAGGCCCGATGCGGTCGTTGGCCTCCCAGTCACCTTCGCAAATCTGGTAGCCGTCGTCCACATCGACCCATTTGAAGCCCAGTTCCGCAACCTTGGGGAGCGTGCCTATGACCTCATCTACCGTAAACTGGCGCTCGTAGCCCCACGCACACCATACAGGTTCGTACGCATCTGCCGGAGATACCGGAGGAGTCCAGCCGTGACGGCTCTGCATGAACTTGGAAAAAGCGCGCAAGGGGTTGAAAAAGTCGCCGGTCGTCTGCATGACGAACTGGGCGGGGGCGCGGAGCGTGTCGCCCGGCTCCAGAATGCACGGGCCCTCGAAATCCTTGCGAATGCAGGCGCTTGTACGTCCGCCTTTGCTTTGGACGGGCATGGACATCAGCTGAAGCTGCGGCTCTGCAATGCCTACGGACACATTGACTTCGGGCACCCAAAGCGATACCAAAGGGATGCCTCCGCCATAGTCGGAATCGTTCATTCCCAAATAGTTACGCTGGCTGAAGCCGTTGCTTACCGGGAATGCCCAGTCCTTGCGGGCGCTGCTCGATGTGGGCTGGAAGGTCCACACGTCGCCCTTGCGGATGGAAACCGTGGAAGTCTCCATGGCGTCGTAGCTTATAGGCTTGTCGCTTTCGTTTATGAAGTTGACATAACGGAGAATCATCCCCGGTATGTCGGTCTGGTATTCCGTTGTGACTTCGATGCTTACGCCCTTTATGACCTTGCCTTCCAGCAGAAGGCGGTCGGGGCCGGCGACTGTGCACGCGGCGGCAAGCAGGGTCAGAAGGAGAAGCGGAGTTATGCGTTTCATCATGATTACAGTTTGATTTCGTATCCAAAACGCTCGCGGCAGATACGGCGGACATCATCAAGCGATGTGAATGCCCCCGTACCGCCTGCGGCAGTGGTATTGACGGCTCCGGTAAGGTTTCCGGTACGCTGGCACTCCTCCAGCGGCAGGCCCTTTACGAAAGCGCTCACGAAACCTGCGTTGCAGCTGTCGCCGGCGCCGATCGCATCGACGACCTCCTTGTTGAGAAAGGCGGGAAGGCAGGTGTGCGTGCCGTCCTTGCGGACGAGGACAGAACCGGAGGAACCGCACTTGACGAGCATCGCGCCGCCCAGGTACGGCAATACGGCGGCGATTGCGCTTTTCAGGCCGGATTGTCCTGTAAGAGCCTGAAGTTCGGTCTCGTTGGGCATGAAAACCGTAATCTTGGGGAGTACCGATTTGTAATCCAGCGCCCACTTTTCTACGGGGTCCCACTGGGTGTCAAGAGAAACCGTAACTCCCTTGGCAGCAGCGATGTCCAGGATTTTATGGATGTCGCGAAGCAGGCCGGACTGCATGAACAGCGAACTGAGGTGGATATGCGAGACACAGTCGAAAACGCC
Source organism: Bacteroidales bacterium UBA4284 (assembly GCA_002395925.1). The sequence goes on along the minus strand of DGVM01000146.1, from coordinate 22,598 downwards.
GGGATCGATGTCGTCGAAACCCATTACGTCCATGGCACCCTGATAGGTAAGATTTGCCCTGTCTTCTCCGTAATTCATGCAGACGGTGGCTCCGGTGGGTGTATCTCCCTCCACGAGGTAGCGGGTATCGACTCCGCGGGCCTCGAGGGAACTGCGGACCAGAGAGCCGAAAGCGTCCCGTCCTATCATGCCCACGAAGCAGACCTTACTGCCGAGGCTGGCGGCATTCGCCGCAAAGATAGCCGTAGAGCTGCCCAGGGTGACAGTCATGTCGCGGGCGAATTTTTCTTTGCCGATTTCGGGTTCCGATTCGATGCCGTTGAGAATTATATCGACATTGAGTTCTCCTATTGCCGCTATGTCGTAATGTGCCATAATAAAATTATTGTCGGTCAGTATTGACAAAGATAGCATTATTGTAAGGAATACACGCCTGTTGTTTCGTTTTGAAAATAAAAAATCATTTCGTTTTGTTTCGCATGAAATTATTGTTATATTTGCGCAAAACTTAACCACATCATGACAATCTACGATACAGCGCAAGGACGCCGCTCAGCCATACTAAAGATGCTGCGCGAAGACTCATCGGTTACTGTTTCCCAGCTCAGCAAACGGTTTGGCGTTTCGGAAGTTACGATTCGCAAAGACCTCCGCATCCTCAAGGAACGCAAGCTGCTTATCCGTGTGCACGGCGGCGCAATCATGGGCGCCGTCGCAAGCGAAGCGGAACAGGAAGAAAGGAACTTCAGTTTCAAGCGCTTGGTAAACGCCAGGGAGAAAGAGGCCATAGGCCGGGCAGCGGCTGCCCACATAAAAGAAGGCGACACTATTATGATCGACTCCGGAACCACCGCTCTGGAGGTCGTGAAAAATCTCGACCGCTTCTATGACCTCACCATTATCACCAACTCGATAAACGCTATGCTTGAGGCACTTAAATACAAGCGTTTCAAGGTGATGATCATGGGTGGAAGCGTCCGGGAGCCCAGCCTTTCCACGGTCGGATCGCTCGCCGAATCCAATCTCAAGCTTTTCTATTGCGACAAGCTTTTCCTGGGAGTGGACAGTTTCAGCGTCGATTCCGGACTGTCAACCCCGAGCGTAGAAGAAGCCAGCACGAATCAGGTAATGATTTCGCGTGCCCGGGAAGTCATCGCTGTGTTTGATTCATCCAAGATCAACAAGCGGGCCCTTGCATTCATCGCAAACGCCGACAAAATCAACACCATAATAACAGACAAGAATATATCCCCCACTGTACGCAACCAGTTGAAGGCCATGAAGATCAACGTTGAAGCTGTAGCTGTTTAGCCTCAGCCAAAACGAAACATCATGAAATGTTTTCGGAATACAAACGAAACATTTTATAGCAAATTATCCTACTTTTGTAGTTATGAATTACTACACATACAAAGAAATACGTCAGCAGCCGGAAGTCTGGAAAAAGGCCTACGCAAGCATCCTCGCCAGGAAAGACGAAATCAAGGCTTTCCTTGGCAGGTACAAAGACTATTCCATCGTCCTTACCGGCGCAGGCACTTCGGCTTATATAGGCGACGCCCTGCAAACCGCCCTTCACAAATCTTCTTTCAAGGGCGCACGTGCGCTGGCCACTACGGATATAATCACCTATCCCGACTTCTATTTCGATTCCAGCAGCAAGGTGCTTCTGGTTTCATTTGCCCGTTCCGGCAACAGTCCCGAGAGCCTGGGAGCGGTAAAAACGGTAGAAAAGTACGTTACGAACGTAGCCCACATCATAATTACTTGCAACAGTGACGGCGAACTTGCAAGGATGAAAGGCGAAAACGTCCTTACCATACTGCTGCCCCCCGAGACCAACGACCAGTCACTGGCCATGACCAGCAGCTATTCCACTATGTACCTGGCCTGCTCCATGATTGCCAACATCGATGTTCTCGACACTCATAAAGGCATGATCGACACGCTCGCCGCCTGTGTGCAGGAAGCCATGGACCGCAGCGAGGAGGATATACGCAATCTCGCACGGAAGAGTTTCATGCGGGCGGTATTCCTGGGTTCCGGCACCCTGAGGGGCGTCGCGGAAGAGTCAAGCCTCAAGCTTCAGGAACTTACCGACGGCCAGATAATGTGCACGCACGACAGCTTCATGGGCTTCCGCCACGGGCCCAAGGCTCTTGTCAACGACAAGGCCCTGCTGGTTTACCTGCTGTCTCCCGAAGACAGGGTGAACCAGTACGAGACCGACCTCATCCGGCAAATCAAAGGAGGCTGCGGAGCCCAGTCCTACGCCCTCGTATGCCGCAACGTCCCCGCAGGTCTGGACACTTCTTACATGGACGTCTGCATAGAGACGCACCTGCCGGACGGCTTCCCCGGTTTCTACGGCGGAGTAGCCTACGTCTTCTTTGCACAGATGCTTGGCTTTTACAAGTCGCTCGAATACGGGCTCAACCCCGACTCCCCTTCCGTTTCCGGCAACATCTCCCGGGTGGTGGAAGGCGTAACCCTTTACCTGTAGCACGAACAACCAATAGTATAACCAATAACCAACCAGATGAAACTAACACCCATCCGAATTCTGACAGTGCTCGCTTCGCTGGCACTATCAGTAACGTTGTCCGCCCAATCGGTCAGCGTTACCGGCAAAGTCACGGATGCCTCGACCGGCGAACCCGTGATAGGAGCCGGAATCATCTTCCAGGGCGGTGGCGCAGTCACCGACTACGACGGCAAGTACGTCATTTCAGCCCCCAAGGGCTCCGTCCTCACCTTTTCCAGCCTCGGCTATCAGGACCATACCGAGACAGTTGACGGCCGCACGGTCATCAACGTATCCCTGCAACCGGACACACAGCAGCTCGAAGAAGTCGTCGTCCTGGGTTACACCACCCAGAAGAAGGCTGAACTTTCCAGCGCCGTGGTAACCGTAGCCGGAGACAAACTCACAGACGTCACCACACCCGACGTCGGCAACATGCTCCAGGGCAAGGTCGCCGGCGTGGTTGTCATGAACTCCTCAGGCCAGCCCGGCGCCGGAGCCGACATCCGCATCCGCGGTACAGGTTCCATCACGGCCGGAGCAGGTCCTCTTTACGTCGTTGACGGCGTGGCAGGAGGCAGTTTCAACCCCAATGACATCGAAACGCTCACCGTTCTCAAAGACGCATCCGCCACGGCACTATACGGTGCCGCAGCGTCCGGCGGCGTTATCGTCATCACCACGAAGAGCGGCGGTTCCGACAAGGCCAGCGTCAACTTCAAAGCCAGCGCAGGTATCAAGAAGGCGCTCTCGGGGCGCTTCAAGCCGATGGATTCCTACGAGCTCTACGACTTCTACTCTAACATCTACAGCTCCAGCAAGCTGCGCGGCAACGCCCCGGCAGAGGATGAACTCGCAACCCACAACTTCAACTGGGTTGACAACACCTTCAAAACCGGCGTCGTCCAGAACTACTATGCGTCCGTATCAGGCAAAGCCGGAAAGGTTGGCTACTACGTGAGCCTCGACCATTACAATGAGCAGGGTTCGATGATCAACTCGAGCTACCTGCGTAATGCCGCCCGCGTCAACATCTCGGCCCCCATTACCGACAGGCTGAGCATCAACGCCCGCATCAACTACCAGAAAGACTACACCAACAGCGCCAAATGGCGTACCCGCGAGGCCAGCTACGTGATGCTCCCGTTCGACGTTCCCTACACCCTCGACGCCGACGGCAATTACACCAAGGATCCGCTCCTCGTCTCTTCGTCGAGGCGTTCCGACGGCGGCGGCAAATGGTATTCCGCCATCACTTACAACGTCTTCCACAACGAACTCTACAACTACGAAAAGAGCCACGGCGAGACACTCGTCGGAGACCTCCAGCTCATCTGGAACGTAACTGACTGGCTGACTCTCACGTCCACCAACCGTTACGACTCTTCCAATTCTTACTCAGAAGGTTACTATGATCCCCGCACGGCCGAGGGAGCACCCGACGGCAGCCTCTCCAACAGCGACGGCGAATGGAACGGCTGGGGCACTACCAACCTCGCCAAGTTCCACAAGACCTTCGGAGAGCACGACGTAAACGCCATCCTGGGATGGGAATACGGCGAAGGTTACTCCAGGGGCCTCGGTGCCAGCGGAAACAAAATGCCCGCCGGACAGAGGGCTCTCAGCAACACCGTCATGACCGGAGTATCCGGCAGCGACTACCATACCCGCACCTGGGCTGCACTCGGACAGGCACAGTACTCCTACCTGGGCAAGTACATCCTCACCGCATCGCTGCGTTACGACGAGAGCTACAAGTTCGGCCCCCTCAACCGCGGAGGTTTCTTCCCCGGCGTCTCGGCGGCATGGATTATCTCCAACGAGAATTTCATGAAGAACGCTCCCGCACTGTCCTTCCTCAAACTGCGTGCAGGTTACGGAAAGACCGGCAACGACAACATCCCCGCATTCCAGTATCAGGACACCTTCGCCCTCACCGCTCAATACAATGAGGTCGTAGCGGCATTCCTGGAGCGCCAGGCCAATTACAACCTCGGCTGGGAGGAAGCCTACATGGCCAGCCTCGGAGTCGATGCCACAATCGCAAACAACTGGAACATCACCGTCGATGCATATCATACTATCAATGCCAAACTGCTTCTCGACAGGCCCATGCCGCCGTCCTCCGGTTTCTTCGCCGTAATGGACAACGTCGGCAAGGTGCGCAACATGGGCGTCGAACTTGCAATCGACGGCAGCATCATCCGCACTAAGGACTTCAACTGGAGCGCCGGAATCAACCTCGGAGCCAACCAGAACAGGGTTCTCGAGTATCCCGACCATCAAGAGGTCATCACAAAGAGCGAGGTGTCCCAGATGATACAGGAAGGCCGTGACATCTATTCCTGGTACATGCCCAAGTGGATGGGCGTTGACATCGACACCGGCCGTCCCCTCTGGGAACACATCGAATACGACGAGAACGGTGCCGAGATCGAGCGTACCCTCGTCGATACCTACGGCGATGCCACGCCTCAGATCGTAGGCAGCGCATCCCCCTGGTTCAGCGGTGGTCTCAACACGAGCATCTCCTGGAAGGGCATCACCCTCAGCGCAAACGGCAACTTCGTAGTAGGCAACAAGATATACAACCGCACCCGTCAGCACATCATGGATACCGACGGTGCCAAGGCCGGCTACAACCAGCAGTCCTTCAACAACGGACTCGGCTGGATCCGCTGGAAGAAAGGCGACCCCGACGGCACCAATGCCATCGCCACTCACCCGCAGGCAATCAACGGCGGTAACTCCAATGCCAATGAGTACTCATCCCGTTACCTCGAAGACGGCAGCTTCTTCCGTCTGAGGAACGTAACCCTCTCCTACGACTTCCCCAAGACACTGGTGCAGAAGGTCAGGATGGGCGGTGCACGCATCTACGTGTCGGCCGACAACATCTGGACTTACTCACGCTTCTCCGGCATGGACCCCGAGGTCAGCCTCGAGAGTTCCACATGGTCCCTGGCAGGTCTGTACGCAGACAACTATCCCGTTCCCATGTCAATCGTAATGGGTATAGACATCAAATTCTAAATGGAGACCACAGATATGAAAAAGATACTTACAATAGGATTCTTTGCACTGTTGCTCGCGTCCTGCAACATGGATTTCTATTCATCGGATTCCATGACCTCGGCGCAGCTCAAAGCCAATCCAGCCTCCGCTGTATATACCACCGACGGCATTTACGCCCTCTTCAAGGACAACCTGCCTTATAAGGGGCAGACAAGCGGAGAAGGCGGCAACATGTACTTACGTCACTTCTTCCAGTTATCCGAGACCAGGGGCGACAACGTCACCATCTCCGGTCACTCCACAGACCCGTTCCTCGGCCCTTACCGCTACGATGACCTCACCAACACCAAGAACAAATACTATTTCTGGTGGATCGGCTACAAGATCATCTACGCAGCCAACTCCAACATTGACTCCATCGACCCGGGCGCAGACGCACTCAGTGCACACCTTATGGGAGAGAACTATTTCTTCCGCGCCCTCGTCCACTTCCAATTCGTTTCGCTCTTCTCCATGCCTTACGTATGCGGCCGCGACAACCCCGGAATCGTGCTCCGAAGGAGCATGGACTACTCCACTACGGCCCGCGCGACGGTAGGCGAATGTTATGACGGCATAGTCGAAGACCTCAAGGAGGCTATCAAATACATGGAGAGTGGCAAGGCGCGCGGCGATGCATCCTATGTATCCGCAACGGCGGCAAAAGCCCTGCTTGCCCGCGTTTACCTCAACATGGGCGACGAGCACCTGCAGGACTGCATCGATCTGTGTGACGATCTTATAGCCAGCGCCCCTTCTTCCGTCAAGGGCGAGTACACTGTAGAGAAGCTGGCCGAGTATCCCAAGCATACCTGGGACTCCCCCGAGACCATCTGGTGCATACATCAGATTTATCCCACCGATCTCGGCTCCACCGAGGCGACCCTGGGTGCCATGTATTACAAAGACGGTCTGGAGCCCAACAACATAGGTTGGGGCGAGTGGTACTGGAACGACGAGCTGATAGAACTTTTCAACCGCTATCCCGAAGACAGACGCTTCCAGGCTTACTTCTCATATGAGCCTCAGGCCCTTCTGAACAACGGCAAGAAGATGGTATGCTTCCCCGAGAAGCCCGCCGACGGCGACTTCTGCGTCACCGGATATGCAAAAGGCCTCACTCCCAACGCCGACGGTTCTTATTCATTCTCCTACGAAGGCAAGAACTACACGGCAAAGCCCGAATCGGTCAACGGATACACCCGCTATTTCATCGATGCCAACATGACCGGCGACGCCAGCTTCTTCGGAGGCAGGACTCCCGCCTACATCCGCGAAGACGTGGATGAAGACAACGGTATCCGCAGCGCCCTGTACGTAAGGTACTACAACACCAAGTTCAGCGGTCAGGACGGCCAGCCTACATTCAGTTCTCCCGTATTCCTCCGCTGGGGCGAAGTGTTCCTCAACAGGGCCGAAGCCCTCGCACGCATAGGCGGCAAGGACAGTGAGGCGCTTGCCGACGTGAACCTTATCCGCCATCGTGCAGGTCTTAACGGCGACGCCGACTTTACCGAAGGCAACTACAAGTCCCGCGGTTACGAATCCGTGCTGGATGTCGTACTCGACGAGCGCCGCATGGAACTCTGCTTCGAGGGCGACCGCATGTTCTCCGTCTTCCGCAACAAGAAGAAACTCGACCGCCGCTACGTAGGATATCATCCTTGGGAGGTTATCAATTATGACGATCCCCGAGTAGCACTGCTGATTCCCGAAGATGAAATCAATGCTACGGGCATAAGCAACAACCCTCGTTAGGCATCGGAACATGAAACAGACATTCGCTTACATTGCTCTGGCGGCCTTGTTGCTGCTGAACGGATGCGAGCCCAAAAAGCCCGATCCGCCCAGGGTTACGCCGCCCAAGGAAAAAACGGACCCGGAACTCACGCTCAGCGGAGTTCCGGCCTCCCTTGCATCGGGCGAATCCTTCTCCCTCACCGTAAGTTCCAAATCGGAGGGCAAGATTACAGTGACGCTCGATAATCCCGCCGTGGCTTCCATATCGTCCGACGGCTCCAACAAATACACGGTATCTGCCGTTTCCGTTCAGGACAGCCGCGTTACGATAAGTGCCAGCCAGGAAGAAAACGGAGACTATGCCGCAGCAAGCAAGAGCGCCTCGTTCAACGTCACGGGCAGCGGTCAAGAAGGCATCCCCGGACCTGACGACGCCATAGACGGCACGGCCGTTTCTTACGAAGAAATCGAGGGTGACATCGTAAATCCCGAAAGGGGCCTTTATACCGCTTACGAGCTTCATGGAAGCTCACAGACCATCAGCGGCAGCGACGTGAGGGCAAAACGCCTCACAGGCCACTCTCTCTGGCTGCTTGAGTTCTATCTTACAGACTTCATGAGCGGCAACATCTCGACTTCTTATCTCAAGAAGATCGAAAACTGCCTCGATGCAATACGCGACGGGGGCGCAAAGGCCATAGTCCGTTTTGCTTACAGGGACAACAACAATAATCTCGACCAAGACCAGGAGCCGGAAGTTTCGGTAGTGCTCAAGCACGTCGAACAGCTCAAGCCTATCCTCATAAAGAGCGAGGACATCCTGTTCGTCCTTCAGGCTGGCTTCATCGGCAGCTGGGGAGAATGGTATTATACCACTCACTTTACCAACATGTCGAGCCGCAAGCAGCTCGCCGACGCCCTTCTGGACGCAGTACCCGCCTCCCGGCAGATACAGTTGCGTACACCTGCATTCAAGATGAAGATGTACGGACTGTCTGTCAAGGATACCCTTACTGCCGCCACGGCACACGACGGTTCCATAGCTTCCAGACTTGCCGGGCACAACGACTGCTTCGGCGCAGATGCCAGCGACCAGGGAACTTTTGAGGGCGACGACACCCGCGCATTCTGGAAGGCCGACACCCGCTACACCATCATGGGCGGCGAGACCTGCGCAGTTTCCGATTTCTGTCTGTGTCCAAACACCCTAAAGGATCTTGAAGACTATCACTGGACCTATCTGCACGACGGATACAACCGCGACGTACTTTCCCGTTGGCAGAAAGACGGGTGTTTCGACGAAATCCAGTCCAGGCTTGGCTACAGACTGGTTCTGAAAGACATCCACTATGGAGCAATAGAGGCAGGAAAGAGTTGCAAGATCACCATCCGCATGTTCAACAAGGGCTTCGCAGCTCCAATGAACCCGCGCGAGGCCTGGCTCATCTGGGTAGGATCCGACGGCAAGGTACAGAAAAGCGTTCTCGGCGTAGATCCGAGGACCTGGCACCCCGGTTACAACGGCATTGTAACGTCTTTCACGCCGACATCGGCAAAGGGCGCGCTCTATCTGGAGCTTTCCGACCCCCTGCTGCCTGACAATCCTTCTTACAGTATCGCGTTGGCAAACAAGGATGTGTTCGATTCCAACTCAGGATCCAACAAATTGTTTGAAATCAAATGAAACGCCCTTTGATATCATTTGCAATGGCGGCCATCTTTGCGGTGGCCGCCATTTCTTGCGAGCATGAGCCCGACTCTCCCGTAGTACCTCCGGATGACAGCAAAATCGACCCCGGCAGTGACCCCGGCGAAACCCCAGGAGTCACCACGTACAAATTCGTGGCTACTCCCCTTCAAGGTAAATGGAAGGAAGGTGACAAGATATACGTACACGGAAAGATGGGTTCCTGGTCGGAAGTGGTCACACTGAGTGCATCCGACATCTCCGCAGACGGACGTACCGCAACATCTGAACTTCACGACGTCACACAGGACAGTTTTGAACCCGACGGGCTTTACGCCGCCTGGCCCGACGAGGCCGTCAAACACATCAACAGCAAGATCGGCACCAAAACCAGCTTTGAATGCTGCGAAGGTCTGTTGGGCGTAGCATACCTGTCCGGCGACACCTTCAACTTCATCGACGCCGCATCTTCACTGACATTCAGCGTAAGCGGCGGCTACGACCGTTTCGCCCTCAGCGCCAACGACCGCAACGGAGTAATAGTCACCGTCTTCGAAGTGGACCACTCTTCGAAAGGCACATCCATGAAGCAAAAGCAGAACAGCGGCTATCCCTTCCTCTATGGCGATATCACCGCCGGCTCCCCTGTCAAAGTCTGGATGCCCGGCAGCATGTCATTCAAGGGCGGACTCACTTTACACCTCGGAAAGGACGGTCAGTGGCCTGCAGCTTACATCATTGAAGGCGACGTAGTCCTCGAACCCGGAAAGACCCTCGACCTCGGAGACATCTCCAGTTCCCTGATTGCCTACGAAGGTCCCGAGCCCAAGATGCCTGTAATGGGCGAAAGCACCAAGTTTACGGTTGGCTTCAACGAACTTTCCGGCCTGTGCCTGAGTGAGGATGAAGACTTCCTTTGGAGCGTCGGCGACAACGGCGACCTTGCAAGGCTGAGCTTCGAGGGAGAGGTAATAAGCCAAGTCCACATCGGAGGGGACTCGGAAGCAGTGACGCGAGACCCTCGTACAGGAGACCTGCTCATAGGTCTGGAACCCGACGGCATTGGCATCGTGAAAGGGCCCGGCTTCAACGAAAGGGCGACTACGCTCTTCAGCATACCTGCGGCCAAAAATTTCGGCAACGCCGGACTGGAAGGGCTTACGTACTACAAGGACGGCCTGGTTTATGCGGGCACCCAGAGCAACTCTGCCCTTTTTCTCTGCGACCTGGAATCCAAGCAAGTGCTGTGGCAGAAAAATCTTTACAACAAGGAACTGGTCTCAGAAATTGCAGGCCTTTGCTACGATCCGCTTACCGACTGGCTGTGGATTATCGACTCCGAGGCCAAGAAACTGTTTGTGTTCACAGGTGACGTTTCAACATTCCTGGGGGCATATCCCATAAAGGGAGACAACCCCGAATCCCTGTGCGTCGATCACAAGAATAGTTGCGTATGGGTGGGCGACGATTACGGCTCAACATCTTATCTGTTCCGCGTGGATTTCACCGGCCTGGATGATGCAATCATCAAATAAAAAAACTGGGCAGCCGTTTGGCTGCCCAGTTTTTTTATTCTCACACTGAGAGGATTAAGGAAGGGTTATCTCCATAAGGGGTTCTACACCGACTGACTCTCCTTGAGGAAGGACACCGGTAGTTGCCCAACTCGCTGCATAAGCCACGATGCCGAGAGAAAGCTTGCCTGCTTTATTGGCATTTACGACGCTGCGGAGGAAGGAAAGCTCTACAGTAGCCACGCCATTGCTGACCTTGCCGGCATTCTCGGAGAAATCCTTTACATCTTTCTTGTCCAGAGATGCAGGATCGGTCTCAAATGCATCATGACCGTCTTCGCCGGTAAAAGCATAAACTGCAAGGTCATCCATGTTTTTGATGCTGTTGCCATCAAGAAAACCAGCTTCGCTCTCGAGCATATACTCATAACCTGATTCTCCCCAGAGCCAGGTTCCACCGGCGGTTGCAGGATTGTTGTCGGCATTGACGAATACCTCAAACGGTGCAGCACCTCCCTGTTCTTCGGCAAGTTCATACTCGAAATAAACGTAGATGTTGGTGTCGTCCGCCACTGCTTTCATCGCAAGAAGGCCGGGATAATAACTGACTTCTCCGATTTCAGTGGAAACTACGCCATTGGCAGTGCTCCAGTCAGAAAAATCACCGTCAATAACGATAAGTTCTTTAGGCTCTTCGGGCTTGTCGTCGGGATCATCTCCGGGTTTGTTCTGAGGAGTCTTCTCGCAGGAGCACATCATGCCGAGTACTGCAACTGCGGCGAAAAGGGTACGATAAATCTTTTTCATTGTGCTTTTGGTTTATAAGTGTTTAATAAGTGTTCTGATGTTACAAATATATATAATTTTCGATTCGAACGCAAGCAAAACGGAAAAATATCAACAATTATCCCAAAACGAAACACACAGAAACACAAAACGAAACATACAATAACGTTTTATGGCTCACTTTTCTTGCTCGAACGTGCAAGAATTGGTACCTTTAAGCGTTAAAAAGTAAACGAAACACTATATAACCATACAACATTTTAAACTATCCATTATGAATAAGAGTTTTTTACGTTTTGCAACCATGCTGGTAATCGGCTGCCTCATTGCCGCCGCTTGCGAGAAGACCCCTCAGGACAAACCCGGAGATGATCCCGACGACAAGCCCGAAGTGCCGGCAAAAGAGGCATCCGTAGAGGTTAAGATCGACGGCGATTTCGCCGACTGGGACGCCATTACGGAAGATGCCGCCGGAAAAGACGATTACATGGCAGTCGTAAAGGCCGGAGCGGCCGACCCCATCAACGTCATCAAAACCTCCTCCGATGCACTCAATGTCTATTTCTACGCAGAAATACTCGCCGAGGCTCTCCCTCAGAACTCTATCTGCTCCGAGTGGGGCGACTCCTGGAACGGCACCCCCGAAAAGGGCTACAAAGGCGACGATGAGAACGACAAGGTAGGCGAAACATTCAACATCTTCTTCGATCCCGACGGCAACGACAAGACCGGCTTCTACACCTATGCCGACGCCAATGGCGACCCTGCCATCCCCGGACTTGGCTGCGAGATGTGCTGCCAGAACTTCATGTTCTACAATCCCAGCCTCAAGAAACTCTGCATAGCATGGAACCAGACCAACATCGGTCCCGACAAGCAGACCGACGAGAACGGCGCCGTCGTCGATTTTGACTACAACGGCACCATCTTCCAGGCAGAGTGGCCCGACAACGTCATCCCTCAGTGGGGCTGGCAGAACGGCAGTGGTGACGGCACCGGCGACAACATCGCCCCCAAGCCCGAGAACATCAAATCCGTCGTCTCCGGCAAAATCATAAAAGTGGAGTTCGCCATAGAGAAGAGTGACATTGTCAATCTCGAAGACGACGCTACCCAGTTCGCATGGGGCATCTGCTTCCGCAACGGTGCAGACTATAGCCAGGACATCGGTCCCATCAGGGCAATGTACTCCGAATAAACAGTTTTTTTATCAAAGATGTATGGCGCAACAAGCGTCATACATCTTTTTTTTTCAACACAAAACGCTAATGAGAAAAACGGCGTTGTCTGCATACATAACCGTCTGTACGGTCCTGCTCTCCGCTTGCTCTTCTGGCAGCGGAGTGTCCGCGTATTGGAACGACGTCGATCCCACCGTAAACGAAAGCAATTACCCTGCACAGCGCGACCGTTTCGCAGAGTTCGCTATGCTTGCGTCAACATCGGAAGATAAAGAATCCTGCGCAGCGCTTGACCGCCTGATGAAGAAACTTCGCAAAGACGAAGTATCTTACTACGTCTATTCCGAATGGATCGAGGCTGCTTTTTATTCCATCAAATCTCCGTCACACGACCCTGTGCTTTTCGAACATGCCGCAGATCTCATGATAAACGACGGCATGATGCCCGACCAGGCGGGCCGCATCGAGCGGTTGAGATATTATAATTCATTGAACCTTAGCGGGCAGAAATGTACGCTTCCCGCACTCGAAGCGGCCGATGACAGCGCCCCGCTGGTTCCCGGCACCCAAGGCTGCACGATACTGGTGGTAGATGCGTCGTGCCGCAGTTGCATCGGCGCCCTTTCGGCCCTTTCCGGCTCGCCCGGAAGGCATATCGCCATCTGCTTCGGCAGCCCGGTCATGCCTCAGGTTCCCGGATGGGAGTACTGCACATCCCCTGACATCGAAAGCGTATTCGACATACATGCCGCCCCGTTCTACTTTACCGTAAGCAAAGACGGCATCGTCCAGACAACTTATTCCATTCCTCCCCAACCCTCTTTCACAACGCCCGAATCATTATGAGAATCAAGCACTTGATGATAGGTACCCTGACTGCGGCCGTCGCTCTCTGCGCATGCCAAAACAGCAACAACCGGCAGGCTGCGCTCCAGTACTACAGCGCCGCCCTCACATACGACGTGGCAAGCATTCCCCAGCCTCCCGCAGGTAACGAGGTACGCAACGTGATTCTCATGATAGGAGACGGAATGGGGCTGGAGCAGGTGAGCTGCGCCTGGGTGCTCAACCGTGGCAAGCTCAACTTCGACAATTTCCCGGTGGTCGGACTTTCCCGCACATGGTGCACCAACCGGCTGATAACCGACTCCGGAGCCGGTGGCACGGCGCTCGCGTCCGGTAGCAAAACAGCGTACGACCACGTAGGGGCGGCTCCCGACGGATCCCCCCTGTATTCGTTCCTCGTCAAGGCGCAGCAGCTTGGCAAAAAGACCGGCGTCGCAACGACCTGCCATCTGGCAGACGCCACTCCATGCGACTTCTGCTGCCACAACACTTACCGTTACAATCAGGAAGACCTCATCGCCGACTATCTGGACTGCGGCGTTGATTACATATCCGGAGGCGGGACCGACTGGTTTACGGTCAAGCGTACCGACGGCCGCAACATCCTCGAAGAAATGGCTGCAAAGGGTTACAACGTCGTCCTGGACGAGGCGGCGCTCATGCAGGCGCAGCTGCCGGTGCTTTCCATCCTCGCGCCCGACAACCTTCCCGTCGCCCAGGAGCGCGGAGACCTGTACCGCCACAGCGTATCCCGCGCCCTGGAGCTGCTCAGTCAGGCCGCCGGCGACAAGGGATTCTGCATGATGCTCGAAGGCTCCTGCATCGACGACTGGCTCCACGGCAACCGCATCGACCTCGCCATGGAAGAACTGCTTGACTTCGACCGCACCATAGGCGACGTATTGAACTGGGCAGCGGCGGACGGCCATACGCTGGTAATCGTTACCGCCGACCATGCTACCGGCTGCCTCACCCTCCAGGACGGCGACCTGCAGGAAGGACGCATCGGAGTCGCATTCGGAAGCGAAGCCCATAACGGCATCGCTGTCCCCTACTACGTCTGGGGTCCCGGCAGCGAGGCCTTTGGCGGTATAATGGAAAACGACGAATTGGGACGCCGTATAGCGGCAATGGTTAAATAATTGTATGGAACTATGTTAAGGGCTTTTTTCAAACGCTTTTCCGCTATCCTCACCGCCGTTGCAATCACGGGATTGCTCGGCGCAGTCTCGTGCGTGAAGAAGCCGGATGAGCCTGATGTAGCCGCCACGGCCGATACCAAGCTACGGATATCTACCGACCAGAAAGTCAAGATACTCACTGTAGAGAAGTCTTTCGAAGCAGCTCCCGGAGACAACGACTTCTCACTCACCATCGATTCCGACCTGGAGCCCGGCTTCTACAGGGCGGCCTGCTACGTAAACGGTAAGATCGGCAAAGATTTCGTTTTCGGTATATCCCCCGAAAAGATAGTCTCCGCCCCCGACAAGCAGCACGAAATCCCATCCGACTGGGCGGGAAAGTACAAAGCCTTTTTCCGGGAGAGAATGTAATGAACAAGGCCCTCCGCATACTTGTGCCGCTTTTGTGGTTTCCACTGGCCTGCACCGGCGTCAATCCCGACGCCGGACGGTCCACGTATGAATTTGTTCTCGAGGCCGGCACCCGGGACGATGCGACCCGCACCTCATACGCGGACGACAAGACTTTCAGCTGGACCCCCGGGGACTGCATATCGGTACTGTTCCACAACGGTACGACAGACCGCTTCTACACTCTCACCACCTCCAGCAGCGGCAGGACGGCAAAGTTTCGGGGCACTATCGACAGCGGATTCTCCCTCGGAGCTGCAGACGGCAAGAAATGGGCACTTTATCCCGCCGGAGGCCATTCTTACAAAGACGGCACCGTATATTACAGCCAAAGCCCCGTCATCGACAGTCCCGGGGCAAATATTCCCTTGGCGGCTCTTGGCACTGGTGACGATTCATTCGTATTCTCGCCTATGTGCTCCGCCGTGAAATTCAGTTTCACCGGTCTGCAGGCAAGCAGGGTCACGTTTACCGTGAGCAACCAGTACAGCCACGCGCTGTCGGGTGTTTTCCCTTGCCGCGAAGGCGGATTCTGCCTGTACTGGTCTCCCAGGTCCGTCGGCGACGCTTCCGCCGAGCGGAGCATCAGCTACACCTGCGACAGTTCCGAAGGGGCTGCATCCTTCTATGTGCCGGTAAGCGCCTGGAACGTCAGCAAATTCATTCCGTCCATCAGGCTCTGCGACGCCTCCGACGGCACCGTCATCTATTCTGCAGACGCTAAGCAGGGCTTCCCCACCGAAGCTAACGCATCTCTGGGCCGAGTAATCGTAGTCCCTTCAATCGACTGCTCTCCCGGTTCCGGCAGCGGCGCTCTCACAAGCGTCTCGTACACCGAAAGCACGGACGAGACGATCAACCCCGAGAGGGGCTATTACGTATCCCAAAGCTTCCGCAGCGCCTCCGATTCGCCTGTAACGGAGAGCAAGATGCGTTCCGCCCGGTATTCCGGCAAGTCGCTGATTCTTCTTGAGTTCTATCTTACCGACTTTATGGCGTCCGACATATCGCAGTCCTATCTGCGGCTTATCGAGAACAACTTCAAGGCGCTCAGGTCGGGAGGTATGAAATGCATTCTGAGGTTCGCCTACAAGGACAATTACAACGACAACGACCACCCTTGGGACGCCACCGAGACCTGGGTCATGCGGCATATAGCGCAGATTAAGCCGCTCCTCCAAAGTTACTCCGACGTCATTTTTGTACTGCAGGCCGGGTTCATCGGCTCCTGGGGCGAATGGTACTACACCGACAACTTCGTAATGAATCCGTCGAGCGACGCCGACTACCAGCCTCGCAAGCGTGTGCTCAAGGCCTTGCTTGACGCCATGCCCGCAAGCCGGCAGGTGCAGGTACGCACTCCTAACTTCAAGCTCAAGCTGCTCGGTCTGGGCACGTCCGATGCGCTCACTGCCGCCACCGCCCACGATGGCTTCGACCGCTCGCGCGTCGCAGCCCACAACGACTGTTTCGTAGCTTCGTCCAACGACAAGGGCACCTTCCACACCGATGCCGAACGCAGTTTCTGGAAGGCCGACACCAAATATACCATAATGGGCGGAGAAACCTGCGCCGTATCCGATTATTGCCACTGCGACGGCTCCGGAAGCATTCCCGGCACACTGTCCGAGCTTGCCGCCTACCACTGGACCTACCTCAACAGCGGCTACCATTCCGACGTCCTCAAACTCTGGAGGACGGAAGGATGCAGCGACGAGGTCGAAATGCGGCTGGGATACCGCCTCGTCCTCAGCGAAGGCTCGTTCACCGAGTCCCCCGCCAGGGGCGGCGAAATGAAAGTCATTCTGAAGCTAAGCAACAAGGGATTCGCCGCACCCATGAATCCTCGCAGCGCCTATCTCGTCCTTACCGGCTCCGCCGGAAGCGAACTTGCCCGCTGGCCTCTCGGCTCCGACCCTCGCAGCTGGCAGCCCGACGAGGGTGTGTTCACCATCGAGAAAAGCATAACCCTGCCCGCGTCCGCCACAGGCAAACTGCAGCTGCACCTGGCGCTCCCCGACGCGGACGCCTCCCTTGCAACCGACCCCAGATTCTCCATACAGCTTGCCAACGAAGGCGTATGGGATGAGGAGACGGGCCTCAACCTCCTGTATTCATTCAATATCAAATAACATCTAAAATTATGAAGTTCAATTACATCAAACCAGACTCGTCCCCGGTGGAACTGATTCCGTGGGAAATGCTTCTCGCCTCCGGCAGCTTAGATGCCTCCGGACAGGATTACGGCGATCCTCTTGTTGTCGATTATAACGATATTTTCTAGCTATGGCACACAAAGGATTTTTACTCATAGCGCTTGCCGCCACAGTGGCACTGGCAGGCTGCAAAAAGGAACTCGCCCCTTCAGCACCCGCAAAAGATGGTTTTTATGAGTTCACGCTTACGGCGTCCGCAGACAATATCGGCACCAAGACCTCTTACGAGGACGACAAATACTTCTCCTGGAGCGCCGGAGACAAGATTTCCGTCCTGTTCAGCGACGGCACCACCGACAAGTTCTTCACTCTGACCGCACAGGCGGCAGGTGCTTCCACCACCTTCAAGGGAAACATCACCAACGGATACACGCTCGGAGCCGCAGACGGCAACAAGTACGCGCTCTATCCGGCAAATGACGGACACGCCTATACCAGCGGCGCCGAAAAGCCTGTGAGCTTCGTAGTTCCCGCCGCAGTTGATTTCACTGCAGGAGGCGTTTCCGCAAACATTCCCCTCGCCGCCCTCGGAGACGCAGACAACGTCTTTGTATTCAAGCCCATGTGCTCAGTAGTCAAGTTCTCGTTCCACAATATTCCTGCAGAGACAGAAAAGGTTAAATTCAAGGTTACGGCACAGAACACCCACGCACTCTCCGGTACATTCGACTGCAAGGTCGGCGGATACTACCTCTACTGGTCTCCCAAGTGGGCTGCTGAGGGTACGTCTTCCATCACCTTCACACAGAACGTAAGCGGCGGCAAGGCAAGTTTCTATGTCCCCATACCCGCATGGGACGGCACCTCCTTCATACCCGAGATACTGCTGACCGATGCCGGTTCCGATGCGACCCTTTACAGCGCAAAGGCGAAGAACGGACTCCCCGCCGAGAGCGCCGGCAGCCTCGGAAGCATCATAGTCATACCTTCCATCAAGATTGCAGGAGCCACCGCATGGAGCTTCCCTTCCGCCTATGGCATTGACTGGGAGTCTGTTACGGCCGCTACTGCCGGTGACTCCGAGGCCGGTCTCGACGCCATCGTGCAGATGAAAGCCACCGCAGACGCCGACAGGCTCTACGTTTACCTTGAGGTAAAGAAGGATGCATTGTACGACAATGTAGCATACGAGTATGCCAACTGCTCCCAGCTCTACATCGGCTCCGGCAGCGCCACCGAAGGTAAATCCTTCTGGGGATGGACGGCAGTATTCGAGAGCAAAATCGAAGCATGGATGAAGACCGGCAACAATGCCAGGTACTACCATTGGAACAGCAATCTGACCAAGCCCACGGCAGTAGAGCACGGCGACCTCCTCTGCTACGAAATCGCAGTCACACGCTCGGCATTCCCCGAACTCGCCGGCTCTTCGGCAATCATCGGCATGTACATAACCCAGCAGTGGTTCGAGGGTGGCGCCTGGCAGGGTAAGTCCGACGCGATCGGCATCGCCCCTGCCCGCTGGCAGGCTCCGCTCAGCGTAACGCTCCCCTAAAATTTTTTATTAGGCAATTCAAAAGTTATTAGTAACTTTGTTCTAATGACACAGAAGAAACACAACTGGCTCCTGTACGCCCTGGTGACGATGGTCACCTGGGGCGTATGGGGCGCCTTTTCCGACCAGCCGGACTTCCCCGCCACGCTCACATATGTTGTATGGGCGATCAGCATGGTCCCCTGCGCACTTGTAGCGCTTGCAAACATCAAGTTCAAACTGGACGTGCGGCCCAAGAGCATCCTGCTCGGAATGGGTGTGGGACTGCTCGGAGCCGGAGGACAGCTCGCCCTGTTCCAGGCACTTAAGTATGGTCCGGGTTATCTGGTGGTGCCGATGATTTCCGTGGCTCCCATCATAACCGTCATCCTGTCCGCCCTTTTCTTGAAGGAGAGGGTGAGCAAGGCGGGCCTGCTGGGTATAGCCCTGGCGTTTGTTGCAATAATCTGCTTCTCCCTTTCGGGCAAGAGCGACGAGGCCGTAAGCAGCTGGATTTGGATTCTGTTCGCAGGCGTCGTCTTTGTTTTCTGGGGCATCCAGGCGCTTATCATGAAACTCGCCAACAATTACGCTCCCGACGCCGAAAGCGTATTTATCTATATGGCGATTTCTGGCCTGGTGCTTACTCCGATAGCACTTGCCATGACCGATTTCAGCCAGAGCATCAACATGGGCTGGAACGGCCCCTGGTTCACCTTCTGTGTGCAGATACTCAATGCAATAGGCGCCTACACCCTGGTTTACGCCAACCGCTACGGCAAGGCGATGGTAGTAGCTCCGCTTGCAGACGCTTGCGCCCCGGTAATAAGCTGCATCATTTCGCTGGTGCTTTATGCCCATTTCCCTTCCATAGCCCAGATCATAGGAATCGTTTCGGCAATCAGCTGCGTACTGTTGCTCAGTCGCGAATAATTGCTAAATTTGCTTGATAAGATACTAACCGCTCCATGAATGACATCGTAAAACACTTCGAAATCAAAGGCAATGTCCTTAGCATAAAACCTCTCGGCAACGGGCTCATCAACGATACCCTCCTGGTCACAACCGACGGCCCCGACAATTATGTGCTCCAAAAGATAAACAACGCCATCTTCAAGGACGTCGAGCTCCTGCAGCACAACATCGACTGCGCTACGGCGCACATACGCCGAAAGCTCGCCGGCGACCCCGACATAGACCGCAAGGTCCTCACCTTCCTTCCCTGCAAAGAGACAGGCAAGAGCTACTGGACCGACGGCAAGGAGTATTGGAGAGTCTCAGTATTCATCAAGGATGCATACACTTACGAGACCGTTGACCCCAAGTATTCGTACTTCGCCGGAAAGGCGTTCGGCAATTTTGAGGCCATGCTCTCCGACATTCCCGACAAACTGGGCGAGACCATTCCCGATTTCCACAACATGGAACTTCGCGCCCGCCAGCTCCACGAAGCAGTAGAGGCAGACGCTGCCGGCCGGATGGCAGACCCCGAAGTAAAGGCCATACTTGCAGACCTGCTTCCATTCGAGCAGGAAATGTGCAAGGCCGAGCGCATGTATCGCGAGGGCATCCTTCCCAAGCGCATCTGCCACTGCGATACAAAGGTCAACAACATGATGTTCGACGAAGCGGGCAACATACTGTGCGTCATAGACTTGGACACACTTATGCCGTCTTTCGTCTTTTCCGACTTCGGCGATTTCCTGCGTACTGCGGCAAACACCGTAGCCGAGGACGACCCGGCGGCGGACAAGGTCGATTTCAGGATGGATATCTTCGAGGCCTTTGCCCGCGGCTACCTCGAATCGGCCAAATCGTTCCTCACCCCCGTAGAGATTGAGAACCTGCCCTATGCGGCATGCCTTTTCCCCTACATGCAGGCGGTCCGTTTCTTTGCCGACTACATCAACGGCGACACCTACTACAAAATCAAGTACCCCGACCACAACCTGGTCAGAACCCGCAACCAGGTGGCCCTGTTCCATGCCGCCATGGCCAAGGTACCCCAGATGAAAGAATATATAGCAAGCCTATAAACGACGCCTAAAAAAAACGCCCCCGTCAGGATTCCTGCCGGGGGCGTTTTTCTACATTTTTCCTAGTTCTCCGAGGTAGGTGTCCTTGAAGCCAAGGAAATAAAGCACTCCATCAATGCCTATGGTGTTGATGGATTGTTTTGCGTTTGCGACTACCCGGGGCTTGGCATGGAACGCGATGCCGAGGCCGGCGGTGGAAAGCATCGGAAGATCGTTGGCACCGTCTCCCACCGAAATTGTCTGGGCGAGATTGACTCTCTCTGTCTGGGCGATGAGACGCAGCAGGTCTGCCTTGCGGCGGCCGTCCACGACTTCGCCGATATAGCGCCCCGTGAGTTTGCCGTCCTCCCCTACTTCCAGCTCGTTTGCATATACATAATCGATGCCGTAGCGGCGCTGCAGATATTCGCCGAAGTAAGTAAACCCTCCGGAAAGGATGGCAATCCTGTAGCCGCAGGTCTTGAGGACCGACATCAGGCGGTCCACTCCCTCGGTAATGGGAAGGTGTTCGGCGATGTCCTGCATCACGCTGACGTCTAACCCCTTGAGCAGTGCGACCCGGCGTGTGAAACTCTCTTTGAAATCTATTTCTCCGCGCATGGCGGCAGCTGTTATCGCAGCCACCTGCTCCCCTACGCCATGACGCGCTGCAAGCTCGTCGATGCACTCCGTCTGGATGAGGGTGGAGTCCATATCGAAGCAGATGAGCCGGCGCATGCGGCGGTACATGTCGTCGCGCTGCAGCGAGAAATCGAAGCCCATTTCGGGCGACAGGCGCATGAGCTCCGACTGGAGGTCGCCCCTGTCGGTGAGGTTGCCGCGCACGGAGAACTCTATGCACGAACGCACGTTTTTGACGGGGTTGCGAAGGCTCATGCGGCCGGTAAGACGGCGTATGTTGTCGATATTGAGCCCATGGGCCGCAATGACTTTGGCTGCAGCCTCTATCTGGGTTGCGCCTATGCTACGGCCCAGGATGGTGAGGATGTAGCGGTTCTTGCCCTGACGGCCGACCCAGTCTTCGTATTCGTCGTCGCTTACAGGCGCGAATCCTATGGTAACTCCCAGTTCGGTCGCCTTGAAGAGAAGCTCTTTCATGACGGTACCGGAAGATGCGGCATCGATGCGGATCAGGATGCCCATGGTCAGGGAGCTGTGTATATCGGCCTGGCCAATATCCAAGATTTGTGCGTCGTAGCGGGCCAGGATGCCCATTATGTCGGCAGTGAGGCCGGAACGGTCCTTGCCGGATATGCGTATGAGTATTTGCTCAAATTCCATTTTTGCCTGTTTTTTACGAGGTCCAAAGGTACGAACTTTTTGCCTCAAGCGCACAACGTATCGGGGTTTTTGTTATATTTGGACCATTGAAATTATTGTAAATCGTCATGAAAAAGTATTTTGCAGAATGTATCGGCACCTTCGTGCTGACCCTTCTTGGCTGCGGAACCGCCATGTTCCTCGGCTGTAACACTCCCGCAGGAGTCGTTGGCACCGCCATTGCCTTCGGTCTCGCAGTAGTCGCCATGGCATACACCATCGGCGGCATCAGCGGATGCCACATCAATCCCGCCATCACCCTCGCATTCGCACTCTCCGGCCGTATGAGCTGGAAAGACGCCCTTGGCTACT
Organism: Bacteroidales bacterium UBA4284; assembly: GCA_002395925.1. The sequence goes on along the minus strand of DGVM01000146.1, from coordinate 316 downwards.
GGTGCGGCCAGATCATCGGCGGTATCGTTGCAGGTGCAGTTCTTTTCGCCCTCGTGAACGTAGTTTCCGCCCCCGACCTCACCGGAGGACTGGGCACCAACGGCGTAGTCAATGCCGGAGGCCCCTGGGGTGCATTCCTCGTCGAGGTTATCGCAACCTTCATCTTCGTCCTGGTAGTCCTGGGAACAACCGACGGCAAGGTGGGAGCAGGCAACTTCGCCGGACTGGCAATCGGCCTCTCGCTGATCCTGGTTCACCTGGTCTGCATCAACCTGACCGGCACTTCCGTCAACCCCGCCCGTTCCATCGGTCCCGC
>DGVM01000149.1 GCA_002395925.1 Bacteroidales bacterium UBA4284 | reverse complement strand
AATATTCTTCCTCGTTAAAGAAGAAATCATCCTTGGTAGGATAGTCGGGCCAGATGTCCTCTATGGTTTCATAGATCTCGCCTTCTTCTTCGAGTTCCTGGAGGTTTTCTATTACTTCTTCCGGAGCTCCGGAGCGGTTGGCGTAGTCTATCAGTTCGTCTTTTGTTGCGGGCCATGGAGCATCGTCCAGGCTGCTGGCTAATTCTAGTGTCCAATACATAGCTTCAGTCGTTTTTGCGTTCAGGGCGCAAATATATAAAATAATTCTCAAGTGCAAATAATTTTGAGTACTTTTGCAGTATGAGTTATACAAAGGAAGAAATATACTCCCCGCAGACCACCAGCGAAATCGCTTCGCACGTCAAGGAGATACTTCGGCTTCTGGGCGAAGACGTTGAACGCGAGGGACTTGTAAAAACTCCCGAAAGAGTCGCCAAGGCTCTTCAGTTTACTACGAAGGGCTATGGCGAGAACGGCATAGAAATCATCCGGCAGGCCATATTCGACGAAAAGTATCAGCAGATGGTACTCGTCAGGGACATTGAGCTGTACAGTACCTGCGAGCATCACATGATGCCCTTCATCGGCAAGTGCCATGTCGCATATATTCCCGACGGAAAGATAACCGGACTCAGCAAGATCGCCCGCGTCGTAGAGACCTTCGCCCGCAGACTTCAGGTTCAGGAAAGACTGACGGTCCAGATCCGCGACTGCATACAGGAGGCGTTGCATCCGCTCGGTGTCGCCGTCGTAATCGAAGCGAATCACACCTGCATGCAGATCCGTGGCGTCCAGAAATCCAACGCCGTAACCACCACGTCTGCATTCAGCGGAATCTTCCTCAGCTCGTCACGCACGCGCAACGAGTTCCTCAACCTCATCAAGCATCAGTAGCCGCCGTCAGGCAATCTGCCTGGACAGCCTCTCCAGCTCGAAGTCGGCGCGTATCTTGTCGATGATGGCGCAGACGACCTCAAATGTATGCGAGCCTGCGGTATATTGGGCGGGAGTGGCGAACTCAACCCTCCCCTGACGTTTGAGCTTGAGTGCCGCAGCCCGCTTCTTGGGCGATTCGGGATTATAGACGGCGATGCTGTGACCGCCGAACATGCCCACTATCTTCATGCACGGGACATCCGTCTCTCCGTCGCCGAAGTAAATCATATGACGGAAAGGGATGCGCTTCTCGTCGTCGGCAATGGACGAATTGACCCTCTTGGTGTCGCGGGACGAGAAGATGCCCTTGGATATCTTGAACAGGAACTGCGTCTTGGCGGTATAATCGACCGCGATGCCGGGCCATTCGGCCTCCCCGTCGGAGTTATATATGAAGGAGCCTGCGAAGACATGCTTGAACTCCCCCGCTATGGGACTGCCCTCGATAATCTCCTTGAGGCCGCTGGAGTTGATGTAGTGTTCTATGCGCACTCCGTGGCTGCGACCATACTCGTTAACCATTCCGAACCACTCGCGCACACCGTCGAACAGTTGTATATGGGCCCCGAATGCACGGAGGTCCTGATGCCGGAGCGAGATACCCTTGGCCTTGGCTTCATCGAACATGAGTTTCATGTAGGCAAGCACGTTGGAGGCGTCTTGGCCTATCGCAATGGCATCGGACATACGCCAGAATTCCTCGGGGGTCGAGCCCACTGCCTGGATGAATCCGAACTCCTGCATATTGCCGGGAGAAAGGGTTCCGTCGAAGTCATAAATGAGGGCGACAATCGGTTTTTTGCTCATAGAATTCACCACTTATTAAAGAATTTCGCCACAAATATCGTAATTATTCGCCACATAGAAGCACTCCCGCTTGCAAAAAATACCCTCGCCGCTTACTTTTGCCGTCTCAAAAACCAATTTATAAATATGGCTAACTATCCCCATTATCTGGAGCGTCTCCAGAATGCGACACGCAAATTTTGGGACAAGTCCGCGCTCAACAGCATAGGCGGCGAGTCCTTTACCTACGGCCAGATGGCCACCCAAATCGAAAAATTCCACCTTGTATTCGAGAAGCTCGGCTTCAAGAAAGGCGACAAGATAGCCCTGTTCGCCCGCAACGGCGCACGCTGGGGCATGAGTTACATGGCAGTCAACACTTACGAGACCGTCATCGTTCCTCTCCTTGCCGACTTCACCCCCGAGAGCGCATCTTTCCTGGTAGCGCACTCCGAGAGCGTCGCCCTCTTCACCAACGAAGACAAGTTCAAGAAGATGAACCTCGAAAAGATGCCCGGCCTGCGTCTTGCCATCGACATCGATACATGGAAGTGCCTCTGGGCAAAGGACGAGGAGACCAAGGCCATCTACAATACCATGGACGATCTGTTCGAAGCCAAGTGGCAGGACGGCTACGGCCCTTCCGACGTCGTCTTCCCGACCGACAACTGGGACGACCTCTCCACCATCAGCTACACCTCCGGCTCCACCGGCGACCCCAAGGGCGTCATGCTCACCTACCGTAACTTCAGCGCCAACGTGGATTACAGCCAGCGCAACGTTCCCGCCGGCGAAAGGATGGTCTCGATGCTCCCCATGGCCCACATGTACGGTCTTGTCATCGAATTCATCTATCCGCTCTGCAACGGTACCGCAATTTACTGGCTCGGCAAGGCTCCTACCCCCGCGACGCTGCTCAAAGCATTCGCCGAGGTCAAGCCTTACCTTCTCATCACGGTTCCCCTCGTGATGGAGAAGATCTACAAGAGCAAGGTCAAGCCTACCCTGGACAAGCCCGTCGTGAAGGTTCTCCTCAAGATTCCCGGAATCAACAACATCATCTACAAGAAGGTCAAGGACGGACTCGTACAGGCCTTCGGCGGACAGGTTCAGGAGTTCATCATGGGCGGCGCAGCCCTCAACCCCGAGGTCGAAAAGCTCTTCAAGCGCATCAAGTTCCCTTACCTCGTAGGTTACGGCATGACCGAGGCCTGCCCCCTGCTCGCTTATGAGCACTGGACCAAGTATGTCGCCGGTTCCTGCGGCAAGGCCGTTGATTGTGCGACCGTCCGCATCGACTCCGAAGATCCTCAGCACATCGCCGGCGAAATCCAGGCGAAGGGCGAAAACATCACGATCGGCTACTTCAAGAACCCCGAGGCATCCGCAAACGCATTCACGGAAGACGGATTCCTGCGCACGGGCGACCTTGGCATCATGGACAAGGACGGCAACATCTTCATCAAGGGCCGCTCCAAGAGCATGATTCTCACGGCGAACGGGCAGAATGTCTATCCCGAGGAGCTCGAGGCCATCCTCAACAACCAGCCTTACGTTGCCGAATCCGTCGTAGTTGACAGGGCAGGCAAGATCGTCGGTCTGGTTTATCTCGACGCAGATGCCATCAAACGCGACAAGCTCGACAACGAGACCATCTCCGACATCCCCGAGAAGGTCCGCACCGGCGCCAACCGCCAGCTCCCTTCATACAGCCAGATTGCAAAGATAGAGACTGTCCTGGCTCCGTTCGAGAAGACTCCCAAGATGAGCATCAAACGCTTCCTTTATAAATAATGACAATTTGTCACTGGAATACATATTGTTTGAATATGACCGGCTCCTGCAAAGGACCGGTCATTTTTTTTACAAGACTAAAAAAAACAAGAAATATGGCAAACACAAAAGGACAAATCGGAGTAACCACCGAGAATATCTTCCCGGTAATCAAACAGTTCCTGTACAGCGACCACGAGATTTTCCTGCGTGAGCTGGTGGCGAACGCAGTGGATGCATCCCAGAAGCTCAAGGCTCTCGCATCCACAGGCACGTTCAAGGGAGAGACCGGCGAAGTCAAGGTGGAAATAGAACTCGACGAGAAAAAGAAGACCCTGCGCATAACGGACCACGGTATCGGCATGACCCAGGACGAGGTGGACCGCTACATCAACCAGATAGCGTTCTCCAGCGCCGGAGAGTTCTTGGAAAAGTACAAGGACCAGACTAATATAATAGGTCACTTCGGCCTTGGCTTCTACTCCGCATTCATGGTATCAAAGAAAGTCACCATCGACTCTCTGAGCTGGCAGGAAGGCTCCAAGGCAGTACTGTGGAGCTGCGACGGCACTCCCGAATTCACGATGGGCGAGGGTAAAAAGAAAGAGCGCGGCACCACCGTCACCCTGTACTTCGACGACGAGAGCGCCGAAGAATTCGGCACCAAGGGCAAAATCCGCAGCCTGCTCGACAAGTACTGCAAATTCATGCCTGTCCCGGTAGTCTTCGGAAAGAAGACGGAATGGAAGGACGGCAAGAGCGTCGAGACCGACCAGGACGATGTCATCAACAGCGTAGAGCCCATCTGGACGAAGGCTCCTTCGGACCTGAAGGACGAAGACTACCTCAATTTCTACAAGGCCCTCTACCCGATGGAGGAAGAGCCGATGTTCTGGATACACCTCAACGTCGATTATCCTTTCACCCTCACCGGCGTACTGTACTTCCCCAAGATCAAGGAGCGCATGGCCATCGACCGCAACAAGATACAGCTGTACTGCAACCAGATGTTCGTCACCGACCACGTGGACAATATCGTTCCCGACTTCCTGACCCTGCTGCACGGCGTCATCGA
>DGVM01000151.1 GCA_002395925.1 Bacteroidales bacterium UBA4284 | reverse complement strand
ATCATCGACGGATATATCAAGACGCACAAACACGAGAAATTCTGCCGTCCCTTCCCGGACAACGTGCAATACCATTATTATAAGGAATGGGAAGACGTTGTGAAAGGCTCGGATTTCGTGATTGGGGGAGTGTCCTCCTTCGGAGTCGACTGGTTCCTTGAGGAAATCCTGACGAAACTCGACCCGTCAATGCCTGTGCTGTCGGTGACCAAGGGGCTCCGCGCCACTGAAGACGGCACGCTGCTCTCATATCCGGGCTACTGGGAGAGCGAACTGGCAAAGCGCGGAATAAAGAGGACCGTCTGCGCAATCGGAGGCCCCTGCACTTCCTACGAACTCGTGTTCATGGATCCTTCCGAAGTCGGATTCTGCGGCAAGGACAACGAAGCGCTTCGCATGATGAAAGAGGCCATGCAGCGCCCTTACTACCATATTTCTCTGACGAACGATGTCATAGGCCTGGAGAGCGCCGTGGCCCTCAAGAACGCCTACGCCATGGCTGTCACCCTCGCCGTGGGCCTCAACACCCGCTGGCACGGAGAAGACGAGCCCCAGCACTACAATTCGCAGGCGGGCACGTTCACTCAGGCTGTCCGCGAGACTCATGCGCTGATGCAGATGCAGGGCGGCACCTTCGAAAGCGAATGCATCGGGCTCGGAGACCTCTACGTTACGATATTCAGCGGCCGCACCCGCAAATGCGGAGTGCTGATGGGGCGCGGTCTCAACTACGACGAGGTTACCGAGGCCCTCGCCGGCATCACCCTCGAGAGTCTGGTGATCACCCGCGTCATGGGGCAGGCCATACGACGCAAGGCGGAACTCGGGCTTGTAGACCTTAAGGATTTCCCTCTGCTCATGCACATAGTGGATATCCTCGACAAGGGCAAGGCCGACGCCGACATGCCTTGGGAAGCATTCACTTTCGACCATCTCGGGAAGTAAACAATAATAAGGTATGAAGACGAAGCACACATTCAAGTACTGGCAGTGGAGGGTCATCATCTGTTCGATGATAGGCTATGCGCTGTTCTACTTCGTGCGCAAGAACTTCGCCTTCGCGATGCCGTCACTCGGGGAAGAGTATGGGATCACGAACACCAGTTTCGGTATCATCCTCAGCCTGGTGGGCATCATCTACGGAATCTCCAAATTCGTGAACGGCATCATCGCGGACAGGACCGTCGCCCGCTGGCATCTGGCCATCGGGCTCGCCGCCTGTTCGGTGTTCAACCTGCTTTTCGGCTGGTCCGACAAGCTCTCCGTCATGATTACGGGCCAGACCGGAGGTGCAGAATTCGTCAGCACCATGGTCATCATCATGGCCACGCTGCTCGTGCTCAACAATGTGTTCCAAGGCTGCGGATTCCCTCCCTGCAACCATCTCCTCGCCTGGTGGGTGCCGCCGAAGGAACTTGCCACGAAGACTGCGGTGTGGAATACCTCCCATTCGATAGGCGCAGCGCTCGCCGCGGTTTTCTGCGGATATATAATCGCCCGTACCGGCAACTGGCGCTACTGCTTTTTCGCACCGGCGGCGATAGGCTTCGCAGGAGTCGTATTCATCGTCCTGACTCTGCGCGACACTCCCTCTTCGGTGGGCCTTCCCGACCTTCCGGACACAAAAACTGAAATAGACAACGACGATACCCCTGAAGCCTTCAGGGCGTTCGTAAAGAAAAAGGTGTTCCTCAATCCGGTAATCTGGCTTCTCGCTGTCACAGATCTCTTCGTTTATATAGTGCGTTTTGCCGTACTGGATTGGGGACCCACCTTTTTACAGCAGAGGCAGGAGCCGCTGTCTCCGGAGCTTGCCGGCTGGACGATAGGCATATTTGAAATTGCAGGGCTGCTCGGGATGCTGGCGGCAGGATGGATTTCAGATCATTTCTTCCACTCCAAGACGCACCGCGTCTGCGCAGTGGAAATGCTGCTGACAGGGGCATGCCTCCTCGTCCTGCATCTCGTAAGGAATACAGCGTCTCCTGTTTTGATTCTCATCCTGCTCGCCCTCGCCGGCTTCTTCCTTTACGGCCCTCAGGCCCTGCTGGGAGTGACAGCTTCGAAACAGGCGACGAAGAAAGCCGCATCCTCGGCGCTGGGAATCATCGGGATAATGAGTTATGTATCAGTGATTTTCACCGGTGCAGGTCTCGGCTGGTATTCCGACCGTTTCGGATGGGACAGCCTTTACCTTCTCATGGCCGGCGTGTCGGCGGTGGGATTCATCTTCGTCGCAGTCCTTTGGAATATCAAGGATGACGGCTACCTTAAAGAAGAAACAAAATGACAGACCATATGAAGAAACACTATGAAATTCCAATCAGCGAGGTTCTGAATCTCGAGATTGAGTCAAAGATTCTCGAAGCTTCGGGTGAAGGTATGAATGAGAACAATCTGGGAGCTGCAATTATTCTCGGAGACTGATGTTAGCGTCCAGGTTCATACCCTTGTTCTGTCCGGCGATTGTCTTGATGGCCTCCTGCTCCGTAACCGGTGCGGACGACGGGGCGTTCGTACCCCCCCCATACGATACTTTTATAGCCGCTTCGGCCGAGGCGGCATCGTCGAAAGCCGTTCTCGACGGAACCTCATTCCGATGGAACGACGGCACCGATGAGCAGATCGATGTCTGGACATCGGAGGGATTCAAGACTTTCGACAAGACGGAAAGCACCAGCGGAAGCCCCAAGGCGGCCTTTGCCGGACTGCTCGCCGGAGCCGTGCCGTCCACGGTGGCAGTCTATCCTTCCGGAGCCTACAAGCTTGAAGGGAAGAAACTGACTCTTTCCCTGCCGGCGTCGTTTACGCACAATGCTTCTTCCTGCCAGCCTCCGATGGCGGCGGTCATTTCGGACCCTTCGCAGGTGACAGGGGAGGATGCGAATCTGGACTTCCGGCATATAGCAGCCATGTTCAAGGTCGAGTACTCCAATGTGCCGGTGACGGCCGCAAAGTTCGTGCTGACTGCCGACAAGCGCATCTGCGGAGACTTCGAAATCGCCGACTGCTCTGTGCCGGGAACGGTAATAGAAACGGATGGGTCAGGAGAAGGAAAGAGTGTTACTGTCAACTTTGGGACCCCGGTCCTTCCAGGCGAATCGATGACTTTCTATGTCCCGATTCCCGCAGGCACATATGGATATTTCCAGATGAGGCTTAAAGACAGGGCGGACAAGACTCTTGCCGGGCATCAGTACACAGGACCCTTCACCGTAAGCCGTGCCGAGCTTGCCTCAGGCAACGCCGTCATCAGCCTGACGCCAAAAGCAAGGTCCCTTACGGGAGTGGATGCAGCATTCTCGGAAGAGAATATCTACGACCTGGGCCACAAGCTCACCGAGGACTGGGGCATTCAGCAGTTCGGAATCGACAAGGACGGAAATATCTACTATGCCAGCGTGAAAGGCTTCAACACAAGAATCGACAAAGTCACTCCGTCCGCTTCCAAGGACGGCTCAATTTCCGTCACGAGTAAAATGGATCTGAGTTACAGCGGCCACCTTACCGGAATGGCGGTTGAGGATGCGCCCGACGGCACTTATCTCTGGATTCCGGAGTACTCCGACAAATCAGGTTCGTACTATGGCATGAAGACCATAGGAAGGGTAAAATACACGTCCAATGCATCCTATGCCCCGAACGCACTGGAAATCGAGCATTATTATCTGCCTACAGATGCCCGCAGCACTATGAACGTGGCAATAGACCAGGAGCACGACCGTCTGGCGGTCTGCTTCTGGGAAGAAGGGCACAATGGCAGCAAAGCCAATGTTTTCGGGCGAAGGGTGCGGGTGTATTCCCTGAGCGAAGCGAAGGCTCTGACTCCCAAAGAGTGTATTTTGAAATCCAACAACATAGCGGACGGACTGTC
>DGVM01000177.1 GCA_002395925.1 Bacteroidales bacterium UBA4284 | reverse complement strand
ATGGCGAAGTTCGTCACCCGGCAGGAACTCGGCAAGGACGCCGACCTGCTCTTCTTCGGCCTGGACGGGGCAGACAACGAAATCACCCTGACCTACCCTGAGGCCGGCCAGATGCAGATGGTACGCATCGGCTTCAACGTCTACGAAGACTGCGCCGGCATCCTCCTCCGCAATCCCGCCATAAAAAAATCCGCGACCGGACTCTGCAGGGTGAACCGGCAGTGGATTGAGAGATTTCTACGCTAGACAGATATGTTCACCTACGAATATCCCCATCCGGCGGTCACCACCGACTGCGTCATCTTCGGATACGACATCCGCGAAGGTCTGTCCGTGCTTCTGGTGGAGCGCGGAATAGAGCCCTACCGCGGCCGCTGGGCCTTCCCCGGAGGATTTATGAAGATCGATGAAGATGCCGACACGGGAGCCCTGCGCGAGCTCAAGGAGGAGACAGGGTTCGAGCCCGTCTCTATCGAACAGTTCGGCACTTTCACCGACGTGCACAGGGATCCGCGTGAGAGGGTCATTACAATCGCGTATCTGGCTCTGGTGAAGAAGGGTGATGTGGTGAGCGGGGATGATGCCGCCCAGGCCAGATGGTTCCCGGTTGACAAAGTGCCTGCCCTGGCCTTCGACCACGACCGCATCCTCAGGGTCGCCATTGCAAAACTGAAAGAGCAGATACACTTCCGGCCCGTCGGCTTCGACCTGCTCCCGGAAGAGTTTACCATGCCGCAGTTGCAGGCGCTTTACGAGGCGGTCCTGGGAGTGCGTTTCGACCGGCGGAATTTCGCTGCGAAAATGCACAAGCTGGGTCTGCTGGAAGAGGTAGGCCGGCGCAGCGAAGGCACCCCGTCGCGCATCCCGTCCAGATTCAGATTCAACAAAGAGAGATACAACGAGTTGAAAGTGGGTGGATTCCGTCTGGAATTCTAATAGCGGAACACTTCAAGGTACTCGGCAAGATTCATGAAGCCCTCGATGAAATGACCGAGGATTACGATCGCCGTCTTTACTAACAGATAGACGAGGATAAGGTTCTCGGGGTCGTTCAGTTTCAGCAGGGACTGGCTCCGGTTCATCTGGGAGAAAAAGGACTTCCGGGATGAGCTGCGGACCATGCAGGCCAGCGCTATGCCCACCCAGCCTGCCAGCAGCAATGCCGAACAGATGAAAAGATCCACTCTGACCGTAACCAGGGCGGAGGCCAGCATCAGGCCGACCAGAAGTGCAGGAAGGGCGAAAACACAACGGCGGCGGCGCAGTATCCTCAACACATAGTATATCGACAGCAACAGGGCTATCTCTCCTATCAGACCTATAAGGCCTCCGATAACCTCGCTGGTCTGCAAGGTCTTCGCCCAGAGGAAAAGCCAGGTAAGGAAGGCGTATATGCCGGTCAGGATTATCAGGGCTGCATACAGGATGACATTCGTGAATCGTGGGAGTTTCCCTGCTTCTATGCTGCTGGACTCATCCTGCCCCGGGTGGAGTATCATCCTGTTTATCATCTCCAGGGAACGCTTTTCTCCCTGCTCGCGCCAATCGACATACTGCACCGAAGACAGGTAGAGGGACACTGCATCGTTAAAATGGGAGTCGTCGGTCAGCACCGGGATTATCCTTTTGCCTGAGGAGATGGCCGTGGCGATTTCGCGTGTGGTCCACTCCGATTCGTTGGCAGCCTTCGATGAAAGGAAGAGAAAGACATCGCATTCGCGTATATTCCTTGTTATGCGCGCCGCATAAGTGTCGCCGGGGGCGAGCCTTTCGCGATCGATCCAGTAGCTGACGCCCTCCTTGCTGAACGAGGCTGTCAGCTTGTCTATCAGGTTGTTGGGAATTACATTGCCATCGCTGGCAATGTAGTCCTTTTTTGCATAACTGATAAACACTTTTGGCATGACATGCAAATATACACAATTCCGCCGAGATCGGTTTTATGTAAATTCTACGCAAAATATTTGGTAGTTTTGTCTGTTTGTTATATTTTTGCGTAAATTTAACACAATAAAGTATGAAGATTCAAAACTCATTGCTTGTCAAAATCCTGGTTCTGGGTATTTTGACGCTTTTACTCCTGATCCCCCTGGCAATGGTCAAGGGGCAGATCCGCGATAGGGAGAACGCAGCAAGTACGGCTGTCGCAGAAGTGTCGGGCAGCTGGGGAGGGCAGCAGACCCTTGGTGGCCCGGTGCTGGCGCTTGCAAGCATCGAATACATCGTAAAGGATGGGAAGGAATCATCAAAGGAAAAGGTGACGCAGATTTATCCGAGAGTCCTGAATTGCGATATTTCCGCCGACTCGCAAGTTCTTCACAGGTCCATCTACGATATATCGGTTTATACGACATCCGTTGACATGCAGGGGTATTTCATTGTCCCTCAGGCGTTTGCAGGCAATAGCGTCCAGGCTCCGAAGCTTTCGCTGATGGTAAGCGACCAGCGAGGTTTTGAAGGCCCCGTTTCCATGACTTTCGCGGGGGAGGTCCATACCCTTGAATCGACGGAGATCGCCATCCCTGTCGACAAGGCCCTGATGGATGGGAAACAGCAGATTCCGTTCGACATATCGTACAAGTTGCGCGGCTCTTCGACGCTGATGGTCCGTCCTTACGGGGATGTCACGAATATCAAAATCGCTTCAAACTGCCCGTCGCCTTCTTTCCAGGGGGATTTCCTCCCCGCGAAAAGAGAGGTTTCCGACGAGGGATTCACGGCAGAGTGGTCCGTCTCAAAAATCAACCGGGACAATCCTGCCGATACCGAGATGGGAGTGTGCTTCATGCAGGGCGTAACCCAGTACCAGAAAACTGAGAGGTCGGTCAAGTATGCCATTCTCATCATCCTTCTGGTATTCCTGGCTGGGCTTCTGGTGGAATTCATCTGGAAGAAGGAAATCAATATCTTACAGTATGTGGTGATAGGGCTCTCGCTGGTGCTGTTCTACGCTCTGGTGCTGTCGTTCTCGGAGTTCATCTCTTTCGGCTCCTCGTACGTCGTTGCGGCGGCCATGACTGTCGCAGCGCTGTTCGGTTACTTCCGGGGCATACTGAAAAGCAGGGCCGCTTATCTGCTGACCCTGCTTGTAGCACTTGCTTATGTCGCAAGCTATATTCTGCTGCAGATGGAGACCTACGCTCTCATCTCCGGCACCCTGCTCCTCTTCTGTATCCTTATGGCTATCATGTATTTCACGAAGGACCTGAATTCGGAGAAGGAGGCTGCATGATGCCTAGAGCTGGCGGGCGCCGTCGCTCACAACGACATCGTAAATCTTGGGTTCGTGGCCGA
>DGVM01000015.1:1957-4002 GCA_002395925.1 Bacteroidales bacterium UBA4284 | reverse complement strand
GGCGGACCATCTCGAAGCCGTCCAGACGGGGCATCATCACATCGGCAATGAGAACGTCCGGGCGGACTTCGAAGAAGCGTTTGAGGCCTTCGGTCCCGTCGTATGCGGTCTCTACCGTGAAGCCCTTGCTGCGGAGGGTTTCACTGACGATCTGGACGAGGGTCTTTTCGTCTTCGACAAGGAGGATTTTGATGGCGCTCATAATGACAGGATAAATTCACTGCCCTTGCCGGGGGCGCTGGTGACGGATAGGGTGCCGCCGTGCTTCTCGGCCATCGTCCGGGCGTAGTAGAGGCCGAGGCCGTAGCCCTTGACATCGTGGATGTTGCCGGTGGGAACACGGTAGAACTTTTCGAAGATATGTTTCTGCTTGTCGGGGGCGATGCCGATGCCGTTGTCCCGGACACGGATTTCGGTGCCTGCATCGGTGGCTTTCGCCGTGATGTCGATGCGGACCGAAGAGCCGGAGTATTTGATGGCGTTGTCGATGAGGTTGCTGAGGATATTGGAGAGGTGGAAGTGGTCCGCGTCGAGGACCAGGCCCTTTTCTACATCTATGTGGATGTCGCAAGGCTTTCCGGCGGAGAGACGGTGCTGCTCGGAGAGTTTCTGCAGCAGGGGCTCCAGTTCGATGGTCTCGCGCCTGAGTTCGAAGGTCTTTCGGCTTTCCATGCTCATCGAGAGGATCTGCTCAATCATTCCTTCCAACTTCTCCAACTGACCCTGGCTGATTTCCAGATATTCGCGGCGTTTCTCCGGATTATTGCCCGCATCGAAGTTAAGGAGGGCGTCATTAGCGGCGTAGGCAACGGCCACCGGGGTCTTGAGTTCGTGGGTGATGTTGTTGGTGAAGTCGCTCTTCATTTCTTCCAGACTCTTCTGTTTGAGCATGGTATGGATCAAAAACCAGAAGGAGAAGGCGAGGATAAGGAAAAGCGCCAGCGATGCTGCGATGACACCGGCCATCTCACGGAGAACGACGGGAGTAATCGGTTCCAGCGAAAGCTGGTATTTGTCGGAGAGCGTCTTGCCGTAAGTAAGGTCGAAGCGTCTGGCACGGTCGGAGGGAGCATAGCCCGGTGATGTGATGCTGTGGAGTGTCGTGCTGTCTGTAAGCATCTCCAGGCGGTGCGGAATATGCAGGCCGAACTCGCCCAGCATGGCCACGAGCAGTGAGTCCAGTTTGGGGAAGTTCACCTCGGCCAAAGCATCCACGCCAGCGTGCATGCCACGCTGGTAGTAATCGGACATTTCCTGTGTGCTGCTTACGGCGTATACTGACTGCGTTCCGCTGTCATTGTTGCCTCCGCGCCTGTCTACTTGGACGGTGGTGACAGAGACTGATTTGGAACCATCCATGTTAATGGAGACCGAATCGGTCCGAACGGTAACTTCGGTGTGTTCTTTTACATCAGACCAACCGGTATTGACTTCCAAGGTTCCGTGTCTTCCCCCTGCTTTTACACTGCGCAGGCGTTCCATCATTTCGGCATCATCTGCCTTTTGGAACGCTATTTCTATCTGCGATTCCTTGGAACGCACGGATGTCCGGTAGAGTCCGGACAACCAATATATCTGGTAGCCGAAGAGGGCTGTCAGCGATACGATCAACAGGATAATGATATGACGGGACGGAAGTTTCATGGTGCAAAGTTAGCCGATTTTCCTCATTTGCAGGGAGTTTTAACACTATTTAACACTTCTTAACTTGGCTTTAACATAGTTTCCTGGGGATTCGAAGCAATTTTGCAGCGTGAAATCAGATCCTTCGGCCTGAGGCCTCAGGATGACAAAAACAGAAAAGATGAAGAAAATAGTTTTGATGTTTTGCATGGCTCTCGCTGCCGTCGGACTGGCTGCGCAGGAGCCGGATTCGCTCGCCATTGCGGCGGCGGACAGCCTGTATCTTGAACTGACATCTGCGACGGTGACGGCGGAAAGGCCGATCGTGAAGGTGGATAAGGGGGCGTTGGTGTATGACCTGCCTCGAATTTTGGAGAAGACTCCGGCGGACAATGCCCTGGAGGCCATCGGCAAACTCCCCG
>DGVM01000015.1:0-1895 GCA_002395925.1 Bacteroidales bacterium UBA4284 | reverse complement strand
GCAAACTCCCCGGCGTGATACCTCATGGAGACGGGTTCTCCGTAGCTGGCCGGGGTGCGACGGTGGTCATAGACGGGAAAGTCTCGATGCTGTCGCCCGACCAGGTGAATGCGCTGCTGCGCTCGACTCCGGTGAGCCGGATTGCCAAGGCGGAGGTGATTCCCAACGCCACGGCGAAGTACCAGGTGCGAGGGGCCCTCATCAACATCGTCCTGAACCACGATGCCGAGGACAGGGGCAAACTGCAGGGTGAGATTTACGGGAAGTATGCTAACGAGTATGCCGGAAGCGCTCAGGGGCGGGGATCCTTGCTCTATACCAAAGGGAAGTTCTCTACGGATTTGATCTACACCTATGACTTTGCGAAAACGCACTACGACAATTCCCGGGAGGCCCGGCATCGGTTGAGCGATGGCAGTATTCACAATATTGTAGAAAACGAGCTGGTGGACAGCCGCAATAAGTCACATCAGGTCCGCTGGGGCGCCGATTATTTCTTCGGTGAGAATCACCGGGCCAGCCTGGTGTATAACGGGAACTACGGAAAGTCGGGAACGGATCTGAACTCGACCGGCTCGCAGGTTTCCACGACCCGGATCGACCGGGAAAAACAGCTGCACAATGTGCGGGCCGATTACCGGGCTCCCTTCGGGCTTTCCGTCGGTGCGGAATATACGCACTACAGCAAGCCCTCCAACCAGCTGCTGAAGAGCAATTTCGAAGGGGCGGACTGGCATTTCCGGACGGAGGACCGGCAGACGATTGACCGCTGGAAAGTGTTTGCCGGACAGGAGCACAGCCTGGGAAGCGGATGGGAGCTGTATTACGGCGCCGACCTGGAATGGGCCCGGGACAAGAGCTTCCAGTGGTACTATGACCCGGCTACCGGGCAGAAAATCAATGTCGCGGGTGACGGCGGTTTCAGTTCCCTATTGGACGAGCAGTCGCAGAATGTGTATGCCGGATTTAGCAAGGCCTTCTCCGAGAAATGGCAGATGGACGGCTCGCTGGCGGTGGAGCATTTCAAGAACGCCGCCTGGAACGACTGGTCCGTGTATCCGACGTTGAATGTGACATGGCTTCCCTCCGCCGGTCATATCGTGCAGCTGGGACTTTCCTCCGACAAGGGCTATCCGGACTACTGGTCCCTGCAAAGCACCACGACCCACACCAACGCCTATACGGAGATTGTGGGCAATCCATCGCTGCGCCCGAAGAAAGAGTATCGGGCGGTGCTGTCCTACATCCTGAAGAGCAAGTATGTGTTTACGGCATACTTCAGCCATAGCAAAGATTATTTCATCCAGCTGCTGTATCAGAACCCGGACCGCCTGGTGCAGACTTACCGCTCGCTGAACGAAGATTTCATGCAGCAGGCCGGCTTGAACGTGACGATTCCCTTTGCTGTGGGCGATTGGTGGAACGCGCAGACCCGGCTCATCGGCGCATGGCAGCGGGAGAAGGACAGTGACTTCTACGACATTCCCTTCGACCGGGACATCATCTTCGGGATGGTGGTGATGAACAATACATTTACCCTTTCCAAAAAGCACAACCTGAAGCTGCTTGTGAACGGCATGATCCGCTCCAAGGGTATCCAGGGCAGCTATGACCTGCCAGCCTCCGGGAATCTGGACGCTTCGCTGCGCTGGGGCTTCGCCGACGGCCGGGGACTGCTCAACATCTTCTGCTCCGACATCTTCCAGACCAGCATGATTTCGCCGGTCATTGACTATGGCGGGCAGTATATGCGCTCCGGCTACAAGTGCTGGCGCAGGGCCGGGGTCGCCCTCACCTGGAAGTTCGGCGGCTACACGGAGAAACGGCGAGAGGCGGTGGATACGGGGCGGTTTAAGTAGTGTAAACCCATATGGTTCTTCCGCAATTTAGTTGAA
>DGVM01000057.1 GCA_002395925.1 Bacteroidales bacterium UBA4284 | reverse complement strand
TTCCCCTCCCCGATGACGAACCCGAGAAGAGCATGGAAGAGATTCTTGCCGCAAGGTCCGAGACAAAGCGTCTGGACCTCGCCCGCAAGATATACCACGAAAAGACCAATGTCGCCCGTGCAGATATGCTCCCCACGGTCGCGCTGACAGGTAATTACCTCGTGATGAATCCCAATATGAATCACGGATTCCAGAATGAATTCGGGCAGCACTGGGCTGCCGGAGTGATGGTCAGCGTGCCTGTCTTCCATGGCACCGAGGCCCTGCAGAAGACCCGCAAGGCAAAGGCGGAGGAAAGGATATACCAGAACAGATACGACGATGCATGCGAAATGATCGAAATGCAGGTAACACAGTTGAGGCAGCAGCGCAAAGAGGCCTTGCAGCGGCTTGAAATGGCGGAGAACGACCTAGCCAGCGCCGATGAGAACCTGCGCATCGCAACCCTCGGCCAGGAAGCCGGAGTGGTGGACGTGAACACCGCGCTGGGCGCCCAGACCGCATGGCTCAAGGCTCACAGCGAATGCATCGACGCCGGCATCGAGCTCCAGCTCAACAATTCCAGGCTCAAGGCCGCTCTGGGCAATTATACATCTGATATAGAATTGGAAAAAGAATAAACTGATATGGAAAAGAAAAAAAACTACAACCTCATCATAGGTATCGCCGCACTGGTGGCCATTGTACTGATTATCGCCCTCGTAGGCTATCTGGTCAGCAAACCCCGTCCCCATGTGATCCAGGGTGAGACCGAAGCCGTCGAGTACAGGATTTCCTGCATGGTTCCCGGACATGTGACGGAACTCTATTACAGGGAAGGCCAGGAAGTTCACAAGGGAGACACCGTAGCATTCATAGATTCTCCCCAGGTGAGAGCGAAACTCGCCCAGGCTCAGGCCGCCCGCTCTGCGGCAAAGGCTCAGAGCACCAAGGCCCAGAACGGCGCTCAGAAGGAGCAGATAGCCGGTGCGTATGAACTCTGGCAGCAGGCCCTTGTGCAGGAAGACATCATGAAGAAGAGCTTCGAGCGCGTTAAGAATCTTTATGAACAAAAGGTGATAGCCGCCCAGAAATACGACGAGACAAAGGCTAAATACGACGCTGCCGTAGCCCAGGCAAAGGCTGCCAAGAGCCAGTACGACATGGCTGTCAAGGGTGCCCGCGCCGAAGACAAGGCGGCCGCCGAGGCTCTGGTGCATCAGGCTGAAGGTGCAATCCAGGAGGTGGATTCCTATCTGAAGGAACTCTATCTCGTTTCTCCCGCCGACGGTGTCATTTCGAACGTTTATCCCAAACAGGGAGAACTGGTGGGGCAGGGAAGTCCCGTCATGACCGTGACCGACCTCTCCGACATCTGGTTCACGTTCAATATACGCGAAGACCAGCTCCACGGCATGAACGTCGGCGACGAACTGACGGTCTGCATACCGGCGCTCGACGGGGCCGAGCTCAAGGCTACGGTGAATTACATGGCCGTACGCGAAAGCTACGCCACGTGGAAGGCGACCAAGGAGACGGATTTGTACGATGCAAAGACTTTCGAAGTGCGTGCGGTGCCTGCAGAGACCTTGAAGGGCCTTCGCCCGGGAATGACTGCGATAGTGGAGAAGTAAGATGACATTCTGGCAGAAAATATTCAATGTGGTCCGCCGCGAACTCCGCATCTGGGTCCGCAGGCCCATCTATCTGCTGGGAACGGTGGCGGTGATGGCCTTCTGCACCATCTTCTACCTGAGCTTCCTCAAGGACGGCGTGCCTTCCGACGTGCCCATAGCGGTGGTGGACCTGGACCGCAGTTCGACTTCCCGCAACTTTTGCCAGCAACTCGATGCCACCCAGCTTGGAAAAGTCGTCTACTACGACGACTTCTCCTCCGCCCGCGCCGACCTGCAGGGCGGCAAGGTGACCTCGGTCTGCCTGATCCCGGAGGGCTTCAACCGCGACATCCAGGCGCAGCGCCAGCCGCATTTCAGCTTTTATATCAACGGCCTCTATTTCCTCGGGGGTTCGCTCGCGTGGAAAGACATCCTTACGATGGTGAACCTCACCTCCGGGGCCGTGCAGCGCCAGGTCCTGCGGATGAAGGGCGTGGACGAGAACAAGATCATGGGCCTGCTGCGGCCGGTCGACATAGATGTGCACCAGATAGGCAATCCTACAATGAATTACGGCGCCTATCTTGCGAACATGATGATCCCCGCAATGCTGCAGATGGTGATCATCATAGTTCTCATCTATTCTCTAGGCACGGAACTCAAGTACGGCACCAGCAGGCATTTGCTGCAACTGACGGGGAATGACATCTATGCTGCCATCTCCGGGAAGGTGGCGTTGTACACCCTGCTCTTCACGGCGATAGGTTGGACCATCGAAATCATTCTCTACAAGTGGATGGATTTCCCGCTGGCGGGCAGGCTGGGGGAGATGCTTCTCGCGTGCTTCCTGCTCGTGCTCGCGAGCGAGGCGGTGGCGATTCTCATTATCGGCTGCGTGCCGGTATGCCGCTTTGCGCTCAGCATCGGCGCCCTCTACAGCGTGCTCGGGCTTTCGCTTACCGGTTTCACCCTTCCGGTGGAGGCCATGCCTCTCGGGCTCAGGGGCCTTACGATGATGTATCCGCTGCGCTATTACTACGAGATCTATGTGCACGTGGGTATTTTCGACAATCCTTTCGGGGACTGGTACGTGTACGTGATTGCCCTTCTGGCATTCTGCTTCCTGCCCTTCCTTGTGCTCGGCAGGCTGCACGAAGCGTACGACAAACTTGATTATGCGAGGAATTAGCCATGAGAGAATCCTATCTTAAAAGATGGCTGCGCGATACGCTGGGAATCTTCAACCTTGAGTTGAGGAATATCCTCCACGACGGCGGAGTGATGATCATCTTCATCGCCGCAGGCTTCTTCTATCCTATACTATACAACTTTGTCTACAAGAACGGCATTCTGGAAGAGACTCCCGTTGCCGTGGTGGACAATGCCGACTGCGGCGATTCCCGCAGGATGATACGCGAGATGGACGCCACGCGCGAACTCGACATCGCATACGAATGCCTGTCGATGGAGGAGGCGAAGGAACTCTTCCGACTGCGCAAGGTGAACGGCATCATCTATTTCCCTTCCGACTTCGGCGAGCGTCTGGCCTACGACGAGACTGCGAAGTTCAGCATCTATGCCGACATGAGCAGTTTCCTGTA
>DGVM01000181.1 GCA_002395925.1 Bacteroidales bacterium UBA4284 | reverse complement strand
TGATTGAAGATATTGAAGAAAGCCGTCTGGTTGCCCTGCCCTACGAGATCCTGGATGTCATCGATGATGAGCACGTCGATCTTCATGTAATAGGCAAGGAAGTCCGTGAGTTTATTGCGGACATATACGGCGTCCATATACTGAGTCTTGAACTCGTGTCCGGTGACGTAGAGGACTACGAGGTCAGGATATTTCTCCTTGATGGCCAGGCCGATGGCGTTTGCGACATGGGTCTTGCCCAGCCCGGGGCCTCCGAAAATGAACAGAGGATTGAACGGCGTCTTTCCGGGATTGCGCGCGATGTCCGATCCGGCGGAGATGGCGAGCTTGTTGCAGTCGCCCGAAACCAGATTCTCGAAATTGTATACCGGCAGGAGCCTGGGATCGATCTGGATCTTCTGGAGCCCGGGATAAACGAATGGACCGGGATTCCCCGAAGGCTGGTAGCTGCTGATGTTGACGGATCTGTTGATGGGCGGATTGCCGGGCCCTTCGGGCAGACGCATCGCCTGCTGGTTGGTGACCGGATGGATCAGATAGTTCAGCCTGGCATCGGCGCCTATCACTCGCTTGAGAGTTTTCTTGATGACGTCGAGGTAGGACTCTTCGAGGTACTCGCGGAAGAAATCGGATGGAACTTCGACGGTGAGAGTGGAATCTATGAGGGAAACCGGCCTGATTTTTTTAAACCAGGTCTCGAAATGCTGGGGTTCGACTATCTGCGAGATGATCTGCAGACAGTTGTTCCAACGGTCTATATGGTTCCCTATATTTTGCATAGATTTTACTGTGCAAAAATGGTTAAAAAAAAACAGTAAAATATTTTTTTAACTATTGGAAAATAAATTTTTATGTCTTATATAAAAGGAAAACTAAATGCAATTTAACAACTGATATAAATCGTTTGTTATCAACAATTTAATATAAGGCAAAAATAAAAAGAATGCGTTAAAAATGCATTCTTATTTATAATCTTTCAAAATTATTTACCTACTTATTTGAAGCGGGTTACACCATCGGAACCCAGTTTTACCATAAAGCAGCCGGGGTACCTTTTTTTAATCTGCAGGTTGGCCTTGCGGGCTTCCTCCTCGGACTCGAAAACACCTATTATGTATTTATTGAGCGAACCGATGTTTATAACTTCCGGCACATAGCCCATAAACATTTCGTCCGAGAGGTCGATGCTGCGGCTGCTTGCGAATATCTGGGTGCCGTAGCGGACGGCTGCGACCTGCGGGGCGGCCGGAGCCTGAGTCTGAACCCGGGGCGTATCGCCGGCAGGCGTTTCTTCTTTGCGGTGAATGTCCAGGCTGCTGTCGTAAATGCCTTTATATTCCTTGAATGCCTGGAACAGACGTTCGGCGATGTCTTCCCTTTTGTTTTCCTGCTTCAGGATGGAGAGGTCGTTCTGGTTGGAAATGAAACCGAGCTCGACAAGGACGGCCGGCATGGCAGTCTTCCAAAGCACATAGAAAGGATTCTGCCATATTCCCCTGTCCGCCCGTATGGGGCCGCCCTTGAGTTTTTCGGAGATGACGGAGGCCACCAGAAGGCTCTGCTCCAGATGGGCGTTCTGCATCAGTGTCATGAAAATGTAGGACTGCTCGTCGGAAGGGTCGAAACCCTGGTATTTGGTGGAATAGTCGTCTTCGAGAAGAATTACGGAATTCTCGCGCTTCACCACATCCATATTATATGCGAACAGATCCCTGTTCTTGTTCGAGGACTGGCCCAGGATATGCACCGAGTAGCCGTTGGGCGATGTGCTGACGCTGGAGTTGATGTGAACGGAGATGAAGAGCTGACCCTCGGCCTTGTTGGCTATTTGGGCGCGGTCCCTCAGCTCGACGAACTTGTCGGTGGTGCGTGTCATCACGACTTTGACGTCCGGGAACTCTTCGCGGATTTTTTCGGCAAGGGATGACGCTATCGAGAGAGTGAAGGTCTTTTCGTAAGACTTCTTGTCTTTGCTGACTGCGCCTGCATCCTTTCCGCCGTGTCCTGCATCTATGACTACGGTACGAAGTTTGAGGGTCTCCGACCGGAGCGGAAACAGCCCCAGCAACAAAGAAAGGAATATGCAGATTGCGTGTTTCAGAAATAAATCTTACTTTTGTACTTTGCAAATTTAGGAAAAAATTGCAATTGAGGAAAATTAAATACCTGTTTCTTGCAGCGGCTTTTTTTGCTGCCGCTGCGCATGATCTGGATGCGCAGCGGCCGAGAAGGTCGCGCGAGCCGGCGTTTTCCTCCCAGATCGCAGAGAAGAAGGTAGTCCTGCCGGACTCCCTCGAGCTTGCACGCAGGGATTCCATCCGCATCGCGGACTCCCTGTTCCGTGCCGATTCGGCAGCTCTGATGAAAAGTTCGTCGCTGCGCGCACCTGCATTCTCGGCCGCCAGGGATTCCGTCGTGGAGAATTTCGTGGATGGGGCGCGCATGATACACTACTACGGCGATGTAAAAGTCAGATACCAGAACATGGAGCTGACCGCCGAGAGGATGGACTACGACGTGACCACGGGCGTGGTTCACGCCTATGGGGTTTACGATTCCCTGCTTGCCGACTGGAAAGGGCGGCCTGTAATGTCGGAAGGTGGAAAGGTATATAATATGGAGGAACTGCGCTACAATTTCAACACGCGCAAGGCCCGCATCAAGAATATGGTCACCAATGAAGATGACGGCATCCTCCACGGCCGCGACATCAAGATGATGCCGGACAAGTCCATCAACATCACTAACGGAAAGTACACCGTATGCGACCACGAGGAGCCGCACTACTACCTGCAGCTCACAGCTGCCAAAGTGGTGACGGAGCCCAGCCAGAAGATAGTCTTCGGCCCCGCCTATGTGGTCATCGAGGACGTCAAGGTATATCCCCTGGTGCTTCCTTTCGGCTTCGTTCCGAAGAGGCCCAAGAGGGCTACCGGCATTCTTTTCCCGACCTTCGGAGAGGAAACCGCCCGAGGTTTTTACATGAGGGATCTGGGCATGTATTTCGTTTTCGGCGACTATTTCGATCTGTCCGCCACCGGAGACTATTACACCCTCGGATCCTGGGCCATCGACCTTAATTCCAGATACAAGGTCAATTACAGGTTCAACGGCAACTTCTCCCTCACCTATTCCGACGACAGGACAGGGGAAAAAGGCAGCGCCGATTATAACCGGAGCACGAACTTCGGTGTCCGTTGGTCTCATTCGCAGGATTCGAAGGCTCACCCCGGCACCACGTTCAGCGCTTCCGTCAACTTCTCCAGCCCGAGCAACAGCCGTTACAACTCACACTCGGTGAATGAAGCCCTGCAGAACCAGGCCTCGTCTTCAATCTCCTTCTCCAAGAGCTTCGGGGGCAAGGCGACCCTATCTCTCAACGCCCTGCACTCGCAGAACTCGAGGGACAGTTCCTATGCTTTCACTCTGCCGAATCTGACATTCTCCGTCGCGACGTTCTATCCTTTCAAGCGGAAGAACCGTGTCGGAAAGGAGAAGGTGTACGAGAAGTTCTCGCTGTCGTACAACACCTCGCTGCAGAACAAGATCAATTTCAAGGCCTCCGAGTTCATGGAGGACGGCTTCTTCGACAGGTTCCAGAACGGCATGACGCACAATTTCAGCATAGGCCTTCCGAGCTTCAGCCTCTTCAAGTACATAACTCTCTCCCCTTCCGTGAGCTACGGGATGAACTGGTTCTTCCGGACGACGGAGGCCCGTTACGATGAGGAACTGGACAAGGTCGTGACCGAGAAGTCCAAGGCGTTTTCGCACCTCGGAATCACCCAGACATATTCCGGATCGATTTCTGCGAGCACCCGTCTGTACGGAATGTACAACTTCGGAAAGTATCACAGGGTGCAGGCGATCCGCCATGTGGTCTCTCCGTCGCTTTCGATGTCGCTGAGCCCGGATCTCGCCACCTATGCAAACGGCTACAGGACTCTGACCTATACCGATTCCAGCAACGAGATAAAGACCTACGAATACAATATTTACAGCGGTCAACTGTATTCTCCTCCGGGAAGCGGCCGTTCCGCCACAGCGTCTTTCTCGATAGGCAACAACCTCGAGGCGAAGGTCCGCGACTTTGCGGACACCACCGGTACCGGTTCCAAGAAGGTCAAGCTCATAGACCAGCTCAACATCCGCAGCGGATACAATTTCCTTGCAGACTCCCTGAAGTTAAACACCATCAGCATGTCGATGTCCACTTCGCTGTTCGGCAAGGTGAGCGTCAGCGCAAGCGCGAACTTCGATCCGTATGCCGTGGATTCCAAGGGCCGCAGGTACAACGAGTGGGCCGTCAACATGAAGCAGGGACTCGCCCGTTTCACGAACGCTTCCCTCTCCCTTTCCTATTCGCTTTCCGGCAAGGGCGCCATGAAAGGCAACGACGGAAGCAAGGACGGCGGCGGCTCCGACAGCCCGGCCAACTACTACAGGAGAATATACACCCATCCATACACCGGTGAATACATCCCTGGGGGCTGGCTGTATTATACCAATCCGAACGTGCCCTGGT
Source organism: Bacteroidales bacterium UBA4284 (assembly GCA_002395925.1). The sequence goes on along the minus strand of DGVM01000181.1, from coordinate 719 downwards.
CGGTCAACTTCAGCTACACTTTCAGCTGCAACCGGAGCTGGTCCTTCGACAGCAAGCTGAATTCCCTTGCAGTCAAGAACAACATTACCCAGACACTGCGAGTGAACGGCAACATCAAGCTTACGCCCAAGATGAACATCAACGCCTCTTCCGGCTACGATTTCCAGGCCAAGCAGATGACTTCCACTCAGCTCAGCGCCACCTATGACATGCACTGCTTCAACATTTCGGTTTCCTGGGTTCCGACCGGCACATGGCAGTCCTACAGTTTCCGCATCCAGGCCAATGCGGCGGCGCTTGCCGACCTGCTCCGTTTCAAGAAAAGCAGCAGTTTCTGGGACAACTGATTTAATTTGCAGTTATCGCTTATTCTTCTTATATTTGCACATCAATCAAAGCATCTCCTCTCGCGGGGCGCTTTTTAAAATTTCATATATGCCACACACACTTTTCGAGCTCAACAAGATGAGTAGAGAGCAGCTCGAGACCATTGCAAATCAATTCAGCATCAAGAAAATCAAGAATCTGGAGGATGCCGACCTTGCCTTTGCCATCCTGGATGCGCAGGCTACGGCCGCATCCCTGCTGCCTGATAAGGAAAAAGCCAAACCCAAACGCGGACGTCCCCGCAAGGATGCATCCGCTCCCAAGAAGGAAGCGGCGCCGGCCAAAGCGGAGGCCAATGCGACAGAAAAGCCTGCCGAAAAACCGGTCCAGGC
>DGVM01000055.1:382-50530 GCA_002395925.1 Bacteroidales bacterium UBA4284 | reverse complement strand
CAAGCACAAGGGAGAGAAGTTCCTCATCACCACATCGGCAGAAGCCAACAGCGGCCCCGTGACAGCCCTCTTCGAGAAGGCCGGGCTCGATTTTACCGTTTCCGTTCTTGTCAAGTCGGTGGAGCAGGACATTTCCGGCATAGACCTGTCGCAGTACGGCGCGCTGGTGCTTTACAATCCCTACGACCTCAAGTCGCTGCTTGCTTCGTTCCCCGGCTTCGAGCAGGGAAAACTCGCCATTATCTCCTACGGCCGCAGCATCACCAAGGCCCTCACGGAAGGGGGCTACAAGATTGCTGTCCAGGGTCCTTCCGAAGAAGTCCCCTCCGCAGCCAAGGCATTGGACATATTCCTTTCAAGGCAAGCCTGACATGCCGCTTACGCTCCCGAAAGAAGAAAGGCTGTGCGGACGTACGGCCATTTCCGCCCTTATGAGCAAGGGCAGATGGGAGCATACGGCACACCTGCGCTGCTGCTATATTTCCGGCAACGGGCTTGAGCACAGCCGACTGATGGTCTCCGTGCCCAAGAAATTCTTCAAGCGTGCGGTAAAGCGGAATCTCCTCAAACGCCGCATGCGCGAAGCATACCGCCTGCAGAAGCAGCAGCTTCAGGGCGGTTACGATGTACTGTTCTCGTACAGCAGCCCCGAAATCGCAGACTTCGGCACACTTAGCTCCGAAGTCGCCGTGGTGCTGTCCAAAATCACTCAGCGATGAGCTCCGCTTCGGGTAAGATACTCGCCGTGGTAAGGCGCGTGCTGGCGGCTCCGTTCATCCTGCTTATACATTTCTACAGGTTCTGCATATCCCCGTTCACGCCTCCCAGCTGCCGTTTTACGCCCACATGCTCGCAGTATGCCCTCGAGGCTTTTCGCAAGTACGGTCCATTCAAGGGCGGATGGCTTTCGCTCAAGCGCATCCTGCGCTGCCATCCCTGGGGAGGTTCGGGCTACGATCCGGTACCCTGAAAGAGGGCTTTTCAGCTTGCCCGGTGAGCGAAAAATTGTTATCTTTGCAGCGCACTGAAACTACTGCACCTGCAGAATGAACAAAAAACTCACATCCTACCTTGCCGCGATGACCACCGTGGTCCTCTGGGCAATGTCTTATATCTGGGCGGACCGCCTTCTCAACCTCGAAATTCCGGTTGAATTCTTCGTTCCCGTACGCATCCTCATGGCCGGCATCATACTCTGGTGCTTCAACAAGATTACAGGCCAGAAAATGAAAATGCACCGGCAGCACGTACTCAAATTCGTGCTTCTGGCCCTCTGCATGCCTTTCATATATTTTGTTGCAGAGACTTACGGGCTCAAGTTCACCGGCTCCCCCACCATCACTTCGCTCGTAATCGCCACCAATCCCATTTTCGCAATGGTCGTGGGGCTGCTCATCTTCAAAGAGAAGTTCAGCAAGCTCAACGTAGCAGGAGTCTTCATCACCCTGGCCGGACTCTGGATAGTCACCTGGAAAAACGGCTCCACGGGCGAGCTGTTCCTGCTCGGAATACTCATACTCTTTATAGCGGTGGCCTCCGAGGTGAGCCAGATCGCGTTCACCAAATCCCTCTCCGACAACTATTCGCCGTCGGTTATCGTGATGTACCAGTTCCTGCTGGGAGCGGTGTTTTTCCTGCCGCTCTTCCTCTCGAAGGGCATTTCGCACTTTGAGCCTTCGACCTACCTCTGCTGGGATGTCATATATCCCATCCTGGCCCTTGCCTGCCTTTGCAGCGCCACGGCATTCACTACCTGGGCGGTCGCCATCAAGAATCTGGGGGTCGCACATACCAGCGTATTTCTCGCGATAGTGCCGCTGGTTACGGCGCTCATAGCCTTCATCCTCGGCGAGGAGACCCTCAACGGCCTGCAGTGGGCAGGACTGGGCGTCGGCATGATAGGAATTTATCTAACTCAATATACCAAGAAATAATAATGGACATCTTCGTCAAATCAGAAACAGGCCGCCTTCGTGAGGTGGTCCTCGGCCTGCCCGACAGCAACGGCCCTGTCCCCAAACTCCGCGAGACCTTCGACGCCAAATCTTACGAATCGGTCCTCAAGGGAGTGTACCCCAAGCAGGAGGACATCACAGCCGAGATGAACGCATTCGAGGCCGTCCTTCTCAAGTACGGCGTCAAGGTGCACAGGCCGCAGCTGGTAAAGAACTGCAACCAGATCTTCGCCCGCGACGTGGGCTTCGTCATCGACGACAAGATAATAGTATCCAACGTCATACCCGACCGTCAGGAAGAGATTGACGCCTACGATCCCATATACCGCCAGATCCATTACAAGCAGATCTACAATCTGCCCGAGGCGGTCCATGTGGAGGGCGGCGACGTAGTGCTCTACAACGGCGTGGTATTCGTGGGTCAGTATGCGTTCGAGGATTACCCCGAGGTCAAGACCGCCCGCACGAACCGTCTCGCACTGGACTACCTGAAGATGATCTTCCCATCCAAGACCATCATCCCCCTCAACCTCCGCAAGAGCGACACCGACCCCTACGAGGGCATACTCCATCTGGACTGCACCTTCATGCCGGTAGGGCGTGACAAGGCCATAATATACAAGCCCGGCTTCCTCAATCCGCGCGACGCCGACCACCTCGTTGACATGTTCGGACGCGACAACGTCTTCGAGCTCACCAAGGAGGAGATGTACTGGATGAACTCCAACATTTTCTCGATTTCGGAAGACGTGGTGGTCATAGAAGAGAACTTCACCCGCCTGGGCCAGCACCTGCGCGAAAAATGGGGAATGACCGTCGAAACCGTCCCCTACCGCGAGATCTCCAAGATGGGAGGCCTGCTGCGCTGTTCCACCCTTCCTCTCAGACGCGATTAGCCATGTCAAAGCTTGCAATGATTGCGTTCGGAGGCAACGCCCTCCTTCGCGCCGGTCAGAAAGGCACTTTTGAAGAACAGCTCGCCAACGTGGAAAGCACCTGCTCCCAGCTGTGCCACCTGCTGGAAAGGGGCTACAATATTGTCATAGGGCACGGAAACGGTCCGCAGGTAGGCAATGTCATGCTCCAGCACGAAGCCGGACGCCAGATCTTCGGCCTGCCCGCCATGCCTATGGACTGCTGCGGCTCGCAGACGCAGGGTTCCATAGCCTATCTCATTGAAACCGCGATGGAAAAGGTCCTCAAGAAGGCAGGCCTGGACCGCCGCATAGTGTCTCTCGTCACGCGGGTGGAGGTCGATGCAGCCGATCCCGCATTCGACAATCCCACCAAGCCTGTAGGGCCCTATTATACCGCAGAGCAGGCTGCCGCGAGCCCCGGACAGTGGCGCGAAGACCCCCAGGGAAGGGGCTGGCGAAAAGTTGTAGCCTCCCCCAAGCCTGTGGCCATCAGCAATATCGACATTGTCGAACGGCTCGCCCGGGAAGGCAACATCGTCGTTACGGTAGGCGGAGGAGGCATCCCCGTCGTAAAGACCGAGGACGGGCACAAGGGAATCGAAGCGGTAATCGACAAAGACCTGGCGAGCGCCCTTGCGGCGGTGCGCATGAAGGCCGACGAGTTTTACATCCTCACCGACGTACCCAAGGTATATATCAATTTCCGCAAGCCCGACCAGAAGGCGCTGGACGTCGTCACTGCAGACCAGGCGGAGGAGTACCTCTCACAGGGCATGTTCACCGAGGGCTCAATGGCACCCAAGGTGCGTGCCGGCATAAGTTTCGTCCGCGCCGGCGGTGCCCAATGCGTAATAACCGAGGCCGGGCAGCTCGACAATCCTGCCTGTGGAACCAGAATAATACTTTAACAATCAGCAATATGGCATTCAACCTCAAAAACCGCAGCTTCCTCAAGCTGCTGGACTTCACTCCCAAGGAGATAGAGTTTCTGCTCGACCTGGCGGCCGACCTCAAGAAAGCTAAATACGCAGGCACGGAGCAGCCGCGCCTTACTGGCAAGAACATAGCCCTCATTTTCGAAAAGACATCCACCCGCACCCGCTGCGCCTTTGAGGTGGCGGCACACGACCAGGGCGCCCACGTCACCTATCTTGGGCCTACGGGGTCGCAGATCGGCGTCAAGGAGTCAATGAAAGATACCGCCCGCGTTCTGGGACGCATGTACGACGGAATAGAATACCGCGGATTCGCTCAGAAGACTGTCGAGGAACTTGCTGAGTATTCGGGAGTTCCGGTGTGGAACGGCCTGACCAACGAATTCCACCCCACACAGATTCTCGCCGATTTCCTTACCATGCGCGAGCATAGCGACAAGCCGCTGCGCGAGGTATCGTACGCCTACCTTGGCGACGCCCGCTTCAACATGGGCAATTCGCTTCTCGTCGGCGGTGCAAAGATGGGCATGGACGTCCGTATCGTTGCCCCCAAGGCACTGCAGCCTTCTGCCGAACTGGTGGAGGAATGCCGCAAGGTCGCCGCACAGACCGGCGCCCGCATCACCATTACCGACGACGTAGAAGCCGGAGTGCGCGGATGCGACTTCATCTACACCGACGTATGGGTGTCGATGGGCGAACCCGACGAAGTCTGGAAAGAGAGGATCGAGATGCTCCGTCCCTATCAGGTCAACGCGGCACTCATGCAGAAGACCGGCAATCCGGAGTGCAAGTTCATGCACTGCCTTCCCGCATACCACAACCTCGAGACCCGCGTTGGACGCGACGTGTTCGAGAAATTCGGACTCGACGGCGTAGAGGTCACGGAAGAGGTGTTCGAAGGCCCCTGCAGCATCGTCTTCGACGAGGCCGAAAACCGAATGCACACCATCAAGGCCGTAATGGTCGCCACCCTGGGTTAGTTACTCTACGGTTATCTCGTCTATGAATATGAAGGCGGGATAACCGGCACCCGGGTGCCATTCGGGGATGGCACCGAAATTCTCTGCATGCACCTTGACGTAACGCAGCTGCGTATCGACCGGTGCAGAACAGTCCCAACGCTGGACCTCCATGTCGCGGGAATCGACCGGCGTAGTCTCTACCGCCAGCGTCCGGTATTCGATACCGTCTTCCGACCCAAGGAATGACACTTTCACGGGCATCCATATCCATGAGCGCGCGTCCTGGCAGAATCCGGCAGCGACGCGTTTCACCGTACGGACTTCCCGAAGGTCCACCACGGCGTCGAAGTCGGTTCCCTGGTAGCCCTGCCACCCGCCGGTACGCCAGTTGGCACCGCCCCTGCGAGAGTCGATAAGCGCCTGCGGGCCGCCTGCCGAATACTGGGACGAACATTTCGAAAGTATCGTTATATCCCTGTCGCTGAATATCTTGTTCACCGTGCAGCGGGTGGTGAAACTGCGCTCTCCATGCAATTCGCTGTAGGCCTCCATGGTGCAGGTCTGCTTTACGGTGAACGGCCCTTCATAGGGCTGGAAGCGTCCTTCGCCGACCCTGTACCAGATGTTTCCTTCGCCACCTATCGACACCGTCAGGGAGTCGGAGAACATTTCGGACGGAGTCTCGAACCAGGGATTGACCGTAATGCTCTTGGGTATGTATGTCATTCCCGACACTTCGCCGCCGGGACAATACGGATAAAGGCCCAGCGAACTCAGCACGTACCAGGCCGACATCTGTCCGCAGTCGTCGTTGCCGCACAGGCCGTCGGGGGCCGAAGTATAGAGTTCTTCCATTATGCGGGAAACGATGCGTTCGCTTGCTTCGGGACGCCCTGCGACAGAATACAGATAAGGAATATGGTGGCTCGGTTCGTTGCCGTGCGCATACTGGCCTATGCAGCCCGTTATGTCGGCCTGCGTGCGACCGGTCGTGCCCTCGGGAGCGGAGAAGAGGGCGTCGAGCCTGGAGAAGAATGCCTGTCCCCCGCCGAGCGCTCCTACAAGCCCCGTAACATCCTGCGGCACGAAGAAGGAGTACTGCCAGGAATTTGCCTCGGTGTAATTGTTGTTGACCTCCCGTGGGTCGAACGGGGTGTACCAGCGGCCGTTGAGCCTGGCACGCATGTAACCCGTAGAAGGGTCGAAAACATTGCGCCAGTACTGCGCCGAACGCATGTAGCGCTCGTATTCTTCTGTGTGTCCGAGGTATTTGGCGACTTGCGCCACGCACCAGTCGTCGTAGGCGAATTCGAGAGTCTTGGACACGCTCTCGTGCTCGTCGTCGGCCAGCACCAGGCCGTTGGCGCGGAAGCTCGCCATACCGAATTCGGGACGCAAGGAGCTCTCCACCATGGCGCGGAAGGCCGTTTCGTAATCGAATCCCTTGATGCCGCGCATTATGGCGTCGGCGATTATGGGTGCGGAATTGTACCCTATCATGCAATTCGTCTCCCATCCGGAGAGTTCCCAGACCGGCAGTTTGCCGTTTTCTTCCCAGATGCTGAGCATGGAACGGATAAAGTCGCCGGAGCGTTCTGGCTCTATCATGCAGAGCAGCGGATGTTCGCCCCGGAAGGTGTCCCAGGTGGAGAATACGGTATAACGTTCCCAGCCTTTGGCGGTATGGATCTGGCCGTCCATTCCCCGGTAGCGTCCGTCGGCATCGGAATACAGCGAAGGATGTATGCTGGTATGATACAGGGCGGTATAGAAACGCCTCCGGTGTTCCGTGTCCTTGTACGGGCAGCGCAGCTTGGACAGATATGCATTCCAGGCCTCTGAGGAGGACTTGCGAAGGACACCGAGGCTCGCCGGATATTCGCTTTGCAGATTGGCCCTGGCCCCATCTTCAGACACGCTGGACAATGCGGCGCGAATGGTAATACGGCGGCCCTGGAAAGTCAGCCGGGCAACTTTCCCGTCGTGCAGCATCTCACACTCAGCAGGTTCTGAGAATTCGATATGGAAGCACAGGTGCTGACCGCGCGCCCAGCTGCTGGAAACGCGCGTGCCGCTTATCCAGTTGCCTCCGAAGTGCATCTGGTAATCGTCCAGCGCATCGCGGTGGCGCAAATCCACGGTAAGGCTCGCCTTGGCTCCTTTCGGGAAAGTATATTCGTGAACGGCACTTCGACGGCCTGCCGCCAGGCGCACGCGGATGCCATTGTCGAGCAGCACTTCATAGTAGCCCGGTTCTGCTTTTTCCCTGCTGTGGCTGAATGTGGAGGGACCGTCTCCGGGTGTCACGAGTACGTCGCACCAGTCATCGCAGCCCGTACCGCTGAGATGCGTGTGACTGAAGCCGTAGATAAGACTGTCGGAATAGTGGTACCCGCTGCAGCCGTCCCAGTCGCCCGCCCGGGGACGGGTATCGGGGCTGAGCTGTATCATTCCGAACGGGGCACAGGCTCCAGGGAAAGTGTGTCCGTGGGCGTCCGTGCCTACGAAAGGATCGGCAAATCGGGTAAGCAGGGCGGAAAGAATTAAAGCAATTACTGTGGTCATATCTGCACAAAAATAAGAATTTTTATATATTTGGAGCATGAAACGATTCTTCCTTTCCCTTTTTGCTGCAGCACTTTGCATGACTGCCGGTGCTGTCGATTACGGAAAATACTATAACGGACTGCCTTTCGAGCTACCTGTCCCCGAGGCTCCGTCGATTCCGGACAATACTGTGATACTTAGCGACTTCGGTGCCGTTCCCGACGGCGTCACTCTGTGCACTGAGGCATTTGAAAAGGCCATATCAAGGCTGGGCAAGCTTGGCGGCGGGCATCTTGTAGTGCCCTCCGGCGTCTGGCTCACTGGCCCCATCGTGCTCAAGGACCGCATCGACCTGCACCTGCAGAAGGGTGCCATGCTCATCATGACTCCCGACAGGGCTGCCTTCATACGCGAAGACGGCAAGGTGCTGCCCGGCATCAGCGCCAGCAAAAGGACCGACGTCAGCATTACCGGCGAGGGCATCATCGACGGCAACGGCGAATGGTGGCGTGCCGTCAAGCGCAACAAGGTCAGCGACGTCGAATGGAAAGACTACCACCGCATGGGCGGGGTCGATGTGGAAGAAGGCACATTGTGGTATCCGTTCGACCTCAAGAACGTCGCCAACAACGCTCCCGATTATAAGGCACAGGAGCGCCTGAGGGTCCACCTGGTGCGCTTCACCGACTGCAAGAGGGTGCTGGTGAGCGGCGTCACCATCCAGAATTCTCCCCGCTTCCAACTTGTGCCGCAGCGCTGCGAGAATGTTGCCATCGTGGGAGTTACGGTACGATGCCCCTGGAACGCACAGAACGGCGACGGTATCGACCTTATGCACAGCCGCGACGTGCTGGTTGCCGACTGCACGGTTGACGTGGGCGACGACGGAATATGCCTCAAGGCCGGAGCCGGCAAGAAGGCTCTGGAGCAAGGTCCGACCGGCCGCATACTCATTCGCGGCAACAAGGTGTTCCACGCTCACGGCGGATTCGTAATCGGCTCCGAGTTCTCTGCCGGAATCCACGACGTCGCCGTACTCGAAAACACTTTCAGCGGCACCGACACCGGCCTGCGCTTCAAGAGCGCTCCGGCCCGCGGCGGAAAGATATCCAACATACGCATCAAAGACGTGTGGATGAGCGACATACGCGATCAGGCAATAGTTTTCCAGACCTCCTACACCAACGTTCACGTAGGCGAAAAGGGCAAGCTGGAGCAGACCGAGGAGTTCCTGCCCGAATTCTGCGACATCGTCATTGACGGCGTAGTCTGCCGCGACGCCCGCATAGGCGTAAGCGCACAGGGCACACCCGCCTGCATCCACGACATCACCCTGAAGGATTGCACGATTTTCTGGACCGAAAAAGCCACCGACCTCGATGCCGCGTCCCTTCTCGACCTCAGCGGCGTCCGGCTGCTCAGCTGGTAGATACTATTGTCTCCCCTGCTGACACAAAAAGCGAACGGAGCCTGGCGCGCAAAAAGAGAGGCCGACATTTTTAGTCGACCCCTTCGCTAGTAATTGCTGTTTTATTAGAATGGCAGTTATCTGTATGAGATTGCGGTATGAGGGATGGCGTCGGCCAGGTCCTCGAGAACGTTCCAGGCGTAGTAGGTACTGTAGCTGCTGCTGGGCTGGAAACGAAGCGTTGAGAAGATGGAGGAGAGTACCGACTCGCGCCACTCGCCGCTAAGTGTCACACGCACGTATCCGAAATACCTTACGAAGTTTACCTTTATGCGGAACTGGTTGTGGGTCATGGGATTGGTCCAGTCGAAAGGCGTAGGGATGAACGCTATGTCGCTCTGGAGCCAATTGTAACCGTTGCCGTAGGTTCCGATGGAGTAATCGTTCTCGACAAGCAGTCTTTCGACATACCTGTATGCATCTTCCTTGGTGCGGAAAGGAGTCCGCAGGACTATGGTAGAGCAGTTGGTACGGTAGATCGACTCGCTCCTGTCGTATGTCCTGATGCTGGGAAGAGGAGGGCGGACGCCGGGATAGTTGTAACCTCCGGGATAGTTTCCTGCGGGAGGAGGAGGGGGAGGTACGCTGCCTGCGGGAGGCCTGTTGCCGCCGTACGAATATCCACCGCCTGCCGAAGGTCTGTCGCTTCCGGAGTGAGAGCCGTAACCGCTGCCTGCGGGAGGCCTGTTGCTACCGGAACTACCCGAAGTATTGCGTCCGTTCCTGCGGTCGCCCTGCGAGCCGCCTGCTGTACGCATTCTCTGGTCGGTCTGGGGCTGAGCCGCTACGGAAGCGGGCTTCTGGGCCGCATCGACCTTGTTCTGCTTTGCCTGGGCTTTGGTCTCCTGACGGGAGGTGACCGAATTGTTGCGCCGCGCACCTTGCTGCGCGAGCGCCGGCACAGATGCCGCAAAGAGCATCACGAAGAGCGCCGGGAGAAAGAATTTTAAAGTTCTCATCGCAGTAAGTGTTTAAAAGTTATACTCTCTGCAACAAATAGCAAAAGGCTTGCCAAAGACTCAAAGCACCTCGCAGATGAGCTCCAGCCACTGTGCGTCGGTGTCGTCGAAAGTAGAGAGTTCGGTGCTGTCTATATCCAGGACCGCCGTCACGGCGCCATCGCGCACTATGGGCACGACTATCTCTGAGCGGGAGAGGCTGCTGCAGGCAATGTGACCGGGGAACTGTTCGACGTCGGGCACCACCTGGGTGCGGGCCTCGCGCCATGCGGCTCCGCAGACTCCACGGCTGCGGGCGATGCGCAAGCATGCGGCAGGACCCTGGAAAGGCCCCAGTACAAGTTCGTCGCCCAGGACCCTGTAGAATCCCACCCAGAAAAAGCGCATTCTCTCGAATATGAGAGCTGCGGCCTCTGCCTGCCGTGCGACCGCGTCGGGCTCGCCACCCAACATCAGGCCTATGTCTTGATACAGACGCAGATACCTGAAAGTCTTGAGGGGCAGGTGACAGTATCCGCCGGCGTTTTTGTCGAGGTAATCGCGGTGGCGCTCCTCTGCGCCGTAGAAACAGCTGAGCGGCTCAAGCTCCACTACGCACCCAGCGCCGATGCGCTCTTCGAGCAAGCGGAATCCCGCCTCCAGGACAGGCAGGTCCGAAGGCGAATCGTAATATATTCCGGTGCGGTAGCGGGTCCCTTCGTCGTGTCCCTGACGGTTGAGGGACATAGGGTCTATTATCGTGAAGAACAGCCGCTGAAGGCGCTCCAGCGAGACTCTCTGCGGGTCGTAAACGACTTTTACCGTTTCTGCGAAGCCCGTAGTGTCGGTATATACCTGCTCGTATGTGGGATTTTCGAAACGCCCGTTGGCATAACCGGGTTCCGTGGAAATCACGCCGTCAACGCCTTTGAAAAAATGCTCTACGCCCCAGAAGCATCCGCCGGCGAAATAAATTGTCTTGCTCATGGCGCAAAAATAACAATAAATTGGATATATTTGCGTTATGATACATCTTTCAGAAGAAGCCGGCCGTTGCCTCATCTGTGCAAATGCGCCATGCACCTCCGCATGTCCCAAAGGACTGGACCCCGCAAGAGCCCTCAGGGCACTGAGATTCGCCAACAACGTCACTGCGGCCAGCCGTATCAATGCCGATACGTGCGCAGGCTGCTCCGCCCCGTGCGAAGCCGCATGCATACATTACGACATGCCCGTCCGCATACGGGAGGTCGCCTCGCAGCTTCAGCCGGCAAAGGCTCCCGTGCCCGCAGACCTGTCCATCGACTTCTGCGGCATCAGGTGCGAGAATCCCTTCTTCCTGGCTTCTTCTGCCGTATGTACCGGCTACGACATGATTGCCAGGGCTTTCGAGGCCGGATGGGGCGGCGTGTTCTACAAGACCATCTGCTTCGAAGAAATCAACGAAGTGTCTCCCCGCTTCGATTCCGTCCACGGCGACAGGAAGAACGACTTCATCGGCTTCCGCAACATGGAGCAGTTGTCCGAGAACACGGTCGAGGAAGACTTCGCCATCCTCTCGCGCCTCAAGAAAAACTACCCGTCCAAGGTCGTCATCGCGTCCATCATGGGACAGAACGAAGACGAGTGGATAAAGCTGGCCCGGATGGCCCAGGAGGCCGGTCTCGACGGTGTCGAACTCAATTTCTCCTGTCCCCAGATGAAGTATGCCGGAATGGGCAGCGACGTGGGACAGAACAGCGAACTGGTGGCTGCATATACCTCGCTGGTCAAGAAGAGCGTGAGCATACCCGTCATCCCAAAGATGACGCCTAACATCATGCACATAACCTCTCCGACACTTGCGGCGCATTTTGCCGGAGCCGACGGCATCTCAGCCATCAACACCATCAAGTCCATCACCATGAGCCCGCTCTCGGCGGTCAGCGGCAAGAAGACCATTTCTGGTTATTCCGGCAAGGCCGTCAAGCCCATCGCCCTGCGGCACATATTCGAAATCGCCACCAATCCGTACATCAAGAACCTGCAGATCAGCGGCGTAGGCGGCATCGAGACCTGGTGGGACGCCCTCGACTACATACGCCTGGGCTGCCAGAACGTACAAGTTTGCACTGCCGTCATGGAATTCGGCTACCGCATCATCGACGACCTCATCGACGGCGTGTCGGCATATATGGCCGAAAGGGGCATCAGCCGTCTGGAGGAGCTCGTAGGCGAGCAGATCCAGGATTTCGAGCTGCCCGACAAGCTCGACCGCAGCACCGTAGTCTTCCCCGTATTCGACCACGACACCTGCATTGGCTGCGGCCGCTGCTACGTATCCTGCAGCGACGGAGGCCATCAGGCGATAGAATTCGGAGCCGACCGCAAGCCCAGGCTCATCGGTTCCAAGTGCGTAGGCTGCCACCTGTGCCGCCTTGTCTGCCCCACCCGCGCCATCGGCATCTCTAAGAGGGTCCAAAAACGCCCCAGATGACGCAAGCCAGGCTCATCATCAGATACGTCCTCGCGGCATGGATGCTGCTGACCTGCGTCCCTGCAAACGCCCAGTTCTTCAAAAACCTGGACGAGTGGCTCCGTAAGAAGCAAGCCCGTCAGGTTTACGACACAACCTATATCTACCGCCCTCAGGAGCGCTGGCTGATACGCACCAGGAGCATCCTGAGCGGGGAAGGAATCAGCATGAAAGCAAACGCTGCCGACATCGGCGACTACACAGTCAAGACCGGCAGCGGACTCATTTTCAAGCAGACCATAGGCGGAGGCTACCGCAACCTGAGTCTCGACCTGGGCTTTTCGCCCGGCAAGAAGCCTTCCGCCGACCTCAACCTGAAGGTTTACGGAAACCTCCTCGGGCTGTCGGTAGGAGGCTCTATCGCCCATAGTTACAAGGGACAGGCGACTCTGGACGGCATGCGCTTCGATATCGTTCCCGGCGATGTCATCGGCCTGCACGCCTATGCCAACGCTTACTTCGCATTCAACGGGCGCCGGTTCTCGTTACCGGCTGCGACCCATCAGAACTACAAGCAGCTGCGCAGTGCCGGCAGTCCCCTGCTGACAGTCAAGACGCAGCTATACGGTATTGTCGCCAATCCCCAGACATATCCGGACGCGCCGGTGAAGGCCGCCATCACCTCCTTTGCCGGCATAGGTGCAGGATACGGATACAATTTCGTACCAAACGAGCATTGGCTCATCCATATCAACCTCACCGAGACCGCAGGCCTTTTCTGCGATTCGGGAATCACGAAGGCCGATGGCAGAAAGCGCCTCCCAAATGAGGCACCCGTGCTCAACACCAACGGCGACCTTGCCGTCTTCCGGTATCAGGGCAAATGGTACTTCGGAGCACACGTCAGTGCCGACGACCTGCTGTTTTTCAGCAACAAAGAAATAAGTTTCTCCCTTAACAAGCTGGCCGTCAGCGCATACCTTACGGCCGGAGTGCGTTTCTGATGAAAGGAGAGTACATCATATACACCGACGGAGGCTACAGCGTCAGCAGCAACCTCGGAGCCGGGGCGTATGTGATACTGACGGCCGACGGCGGCTCGCTCGTCAGCCAGGGTTCGTTCGTAATACACAAAGAGACCAGCCAGCGGGCCGAACTCAAGGCCATACTTGCGGCGATGGAGGCCATCCCCTACGGCAGCAAGGCACAGATAATCACTGATTACCTGTATGCGGCGATCGGGCTCGGACGCATTCCCAGCCGGCGCAACAAACCCGACAGCGACCTTCTGCTGCTGTACCGCCAGATAAAGCGGCAGAAGAAACTCAAGCTGGAATTCAAATGGGTCCCGAGCCACAGGGGCGACAATTGGAACGAGCTTTGCGACAGCCTCTGCACGGAAGCCCTGGAAACTGCAAAAGCACAAGAAATCCACCGATAAAAACACTGTACACAATGAAAAAGATAAGCCTCGCCATCCTTCTCGCCATAGTGGCGGCAATGCCCCTCAACGCGGGTAAAGTAGTTACCGACAGCCTCTCCAGCGCCATTCTGGGGCAGGATGTCAAATTCAACGTTTATCTGCCCGACGGCTTCGACCGGCAGGACGCTCACTACCCTGTGGTGTATCTGCTGCACGGTCTGAGCGACGACTACCGGGCTTGGGTAGAAAAAGGCAACATGCAGCTGGTGGCCGACGAACTGATACGTTCCGGCGAGGCCGACCGCATGGTAATCGTGATGCCCAATGCCGGCGGACGCGATATCAAGAACGTATGGAACGGCTACTTCAACATGCCCGGGTGGAATTACGAAGACTTCTTCTTCGGAGAGCTCCTGCCCGCTGTCGAGAAAAAGTACCGCTGCGGCGGCAGCAAGAGCATGAGGGCCGTCATGGGACTGTCCATGGGCGGAGGCGGAAGCACGGTCTATTGCCAGAAGCACCCCGAGATGTTCTCGAGCTGCTATGCCATGAGCCCCTGGCTCGACAACAAAGGCGATGAAGTCAATGCCGGCCTCGGCGAATCAGGCAAATTCTACTACGTACAGAAGGCGGTACGCGACAATTCGGCGCTGGACTTCATAGACAATGCCGACGATGCGACCCTGGAAAAGCTGCGCAGCGTAGCCTGGTTCATCGACTGCGGCGACGATGACTATCTGCTGGCCCTCAGCACCGAATTGCATATGAAAATGCGCAAAGCCGGCGTACACGACGAGCTTCGCGTGCGCAACGGAATCCACAACTGGGAATACTGGCACCTGGCACTCCGCCTCGCACTCCCCTTCGCATCAAGAAACTTCAGATAAGCACTCAACATGATAAGGTTCAAGCATTTCCTGCCGGCCGTACTGGCCGCTGCATCGCTGCTTGGGGCCTGCCGCCCCAGCATCGTCCCGGTCTCTCCCACCGACGACCACAGTGAATTCGTAACCCTCACCGACGTCGTTCCCGACGCCATCATGGAAATCCGCTATTACAGCACCTACAACTTCGTGGGAGACCGCATCGACGGATACGAGGAGCCCACCGCCCTGCTCACGCGAAAAGCCGCCGAAGCCTTGAAGGCCGTGAGCGGCGATCTGCTCGCACAGGGCTACCGCCTGAAGATTTACGATGCCTACCGTCCCCAGAAAGGGGTCGATCATTTCGTACGCTGGGCTGCCGACCTGAAGGACGTCAGGATGAAAGACTATTTCTATCCCGACCTCGACAAGAGCGTCCTCTTCGAGCAGGAATATATAATGGCCAAAAGCGGGCACACACGCGGCTCCACCGTGGATCTGACCCTATTCGACATGAGGACGGAAAAGGAGGTCGATATGGGAGGCACCTTCGACTGGTTCGGCCCCGAGAGCCACCCGGACTTCTGCGGAAATCCCGAGACCGGAGAATATACCGCCGACAACAGCAAGAGCCCCGCAGGCCGCAGCATCACCGAGCAGCAGTTTGCGAACCGCATGATACTGCGCAGGGCAATGCTGGCCCACGGGTTCAAGCCGCTCGACACGGAGTGGTGGCACTTCACCCTCAGGGACGAGCCTTTCCCGGATACTTATTTTACCTTTCCTGTAAAGATTCTCCGCTAAAGAGACTCTATCACGCTGCGGTTGATTGCCGCGAAGCGTCCTTCATCGACCTTGACCACCTGACGGTCGTAGGTCATGATGCCGTTGACCTCTACCTCGACGTCTGATATCTGGGTGTAGATCGCAGCGGCGCAGCCCGTTCCGATGAATGTCTTGAGCATCTGCGCAAAGTCGTCATACACTTTGAGAAGCTCCTCGCCGCTGGAGACGACCTTTCCATAACCCCAATTCTTTTCCTGCTGCCACAGGTGACCGGGCACCGGATATCCTATTCCGCCATACTCGCCAAGCACGCATACCATCTTGCGCTCGAAGACATTCATGGCTGGGCATGCATAATGGTGTACGTCGAGTATGTCGCCGCAGAGTTCGAAATTGCCGCCGGAAGATTCGTTTATGAGGCGCGTAGGGTCGGCCGCACGGGTGAATTCCACCACGCGGCGGGTATCGAACTGTCCCCAGGCCTCGTTGAAGGGAATCCATACGGTGATGCACTGGAAGGGCTTGAGCTGTTCGATGATCTCGCCCCATTCCTTGTAGAAGTTGTCTTTTGCTTCCTGGGGGATGTCGCAGTCGGTGCCTCCGAAGAGGCTGTCGGAAGACCATTTGTTATGGGTGACAGCCTTGACCTCATCGCTCCTGCCTCCGCGTCCGCCGTGGTCGCCGATGCAGGGCATGTCCTGCCAGACGAGTACGCCAATCTTGTCGCACCACCAGTACCAGCGGGCGGGCTCCACCTTGATGTGCTTGCGTATGGTGTTCCAGCCCCAGTCCTTAACTTTCTGCACGTCGTAGCGCAGTGCATCGTCGGACGGAGCGGTATAAAGGCCGTCGGGCCACCAGCCCTGGTCGAGAGGGCCGAACATGAACAAACGCTCTCCGTTGAGAGTCATTCGCTTATATGTATTGTGACGATTGTCCACCTTGGGATCGTAAGCCATGCCTATGGTCCTGAGGCAGGTGTAGCCTTCCACCCTTTCTATCTCGTTCCCGTCTTTGAGCAGGGCTATCTGCAGGCCGTAGAGGAAAGGGGTGTCGGGGCTCCACAGCTTGGGCTCTGCGACCTTGATGCAGGTGCCGGTTCCCACTGCCTGCGTACCGTCGAGCAGCGTCACGGCAGCCTCGTCCCAGTCGCCGTCGGCCTTTACCGTCACACGCAGGGTGCTGTCTTTGACATTCCAGACCGGTTCGTAAGAAAGCACGTGCGCCTTGGGGCTGACGGGCTCCAGCCACACCGTCTGCCAGATACCTGTGACGGGGGTGTACCAGATGCCTCCGGCCTCGTTGACCTGCTTGCCGCGGGGCTGGAAACTGTCGTCGGTGGCGTCTTCCACACGCACGCGGACGGTCTGCTTGCCGCTTCGTTTAAGGGCGCCGGTGATATCGAAGCTGAAGGCGGTATAGCCTCCGGTGTGCTCTCCGATGTATTTTCCATTGACCCACACTTCGGCCTTCCAGTCAACGGCGCCGAAGTTGAGCATGACTTTCTTTCCACGCCATGCGGCAGGGACCTTGAAACTGCGCTCGTACCACAGGACGTTATCTTTACCGACCCTGCGCTGCACGCCGCCCAGGGCCGATTCGGCACAATACGGCACATTGATGACGCCCTCGGGCTTGCCGAATTCCGTGCCGGCCGGCAGAATGGCGTAAGACCACGGCCCGTTGAGGTTCATCCAGTCGGAACGTACCAGCTGCGGACGGGGGTACTCGGGGAGGGGAATGCTTGATTGTCTTGAAGCCGCAGAAGCGCTAATGCAAATGGCAGCGGCGAGAAGGGTGGTGAGGATGTGTTTCATATAATGTTTACTTCGTGTAGAACCTGTATTCCGTAGTGCTGTAATACTTCTCTCCGGGACGCAGGACGGCCGAAGGGAAGCGTGGCTGGTTGGGGGAGTCAGCAAAGTGAATGGTCTCCAGCAGCATGCCGCCGTATTTCTGGATGGGCCCGTATTTGCCGATGTGCCTGGACGGGTCGAAGGTGCGGCCGGTGAAAGTGAGCAGGGCAGGCTCGGTGGTCCAAGTCTGCACGCCGCGTCCTGTTCGCGGGTCGTAAAGGTCGGCAGCCTGCCTGAGAGTGCCGTCGTAGCCGCGGATCTGCCAGCAGGCCGACATTCCCTTCATGATGCGAAGCTGCTCGTTGGGCATGTCGAGTCTGTAATCGACAGTATGGGGCTCGCGGAAGTCGAACGGAGTGCCGTCGACCGGAAGAAGGAGGTCCGGGCACATCTGAAGGTTGTTCTGCACCGTCGTATCTGCCTCAACCTTAAACAGTTGCTCCATCACATAGCTGCCCTCCGAGCCATGCATGTTGAAGTATGTATGGTTGGAAAGGTTGACGACCGTGGGCTTGTCGGTAGTGGCCTCGTATTCCATCTTTACTGTATTCTCATCTGTCAGCCAATAAGTTACTGTGGCATCCAGGTTGCCAGGGAACCCCTGCTCGCCGTCTGGACTGATGCGGTGGAACCGGACTCCGCAGCACCCATGCCCAGTTACGGCCGTACCCTCCCACATCATGCGGTCAAAGCCCATAGGCCCGCCGTGACAGCAAACGGGTTCGCCGGCGAGATTTTCGTTGGCTGCAACCTCATACAGCACACCATCTATTTCGAATGCGGAATGATTGATGCGGTTGCCGTAGCGCCCTATCACAGGGCCGAAAAAGCGTTCCGGCCCGGTCTCGAAGGCCTCGATGCTGCCGGGACCAACCACGACGTCATCCATGCGCCCGTCCCTGCCGGGCATGAATATCGATACCACCCTGCACCCGTAATCGAGCACGTCCATGCTGGCTCCCCGGGCATTCTTCAGGTGGAAAACGGTTACGGCCGTGCCGTCGGACAGTGTGCCGAACGGCTCCTGGCTCACGCCGGCAGGCCCGGCGCAGGCGTACAGCATCAAGGCTGTCGCAAAAAACATGAAACTTCTTCTCATCTGATTCGTAAAGATAACCATTCTGACGGATAATCGCTATTCTCGCTGTCAAGTTCCTCCCAAAGGCGCGTGCCTTTCTCGGCGCTGCGGGCCTTGTCCCAGTGGGCGGGATGCGCCTTGAGCACCTCTCCCCCGACATGTCTACCCCCTATGATGCTCCAGGGAATGCGAACCTGCGCAGCAAAGCCCGTGTCGGTATCGGAATCGTCGTTGACGGTTCCCGCAAGGTCGAACTCGGACGCATCTCCCTCGGAAATATTAAGCCAGGAATTGTTTTCGAGCCTGGAAAGGACCCATTTGCCCGCTGCGTTCACGACAAGCTTATATGTCCATCCGGCACGCTTGAAAAGCAATACGGAAGCATCCGAATTTTCTGGGGTGAACGCCGTGAGCTTGCTGTCCAGCACCCAGGTGTTGAACACAAAGTGCTTTCCGGTGGCGCCGAAGTCATAGTAAACGCTCGAATCGTATTTTCCGCCGAGGAACCACAGGCCAGGGGCTGAGGGATCAAACTTGCCGATTGGCTTGTAATTACCGTCTCCGCCGGGTAATTCGAGGCTCCGGACCAGACGACCCTGGATGATGTTGATGCGTCCGCGTGTAGCACCGTCAAGAGTGTACTTTTCCGTACTGGTGACGATAATCTTTCCGTCCCCTATGTAGTCCACCGAGCCCCAGTACCCGGGGAACGGGGATGTGGCGTGACCGAAATTACCGGCTTTCTTGTCTCCAACCAGTATCCAGGTGCCCTGGGTACCTTTGTACAGGCCATTTGCGTTGACCAGGACCTCGCCGTCGGGGGTACGTGCGATATATGGACCGTAAGCGATGAAGTCCTTGTTGACCTGGCGCTTGTCGGGATAGGCTGGACCGCCCTCTTCGAGCAGTTTTTTTTGATTGACTTTCCAGTTGTTGCGACTGAGGACCACAACCGGCGTCTGGTCAACCACATATTTGCCACTCCAGACCTCGACGGTCATAGCTATCGTGCCGTCGTCAAGCAGGACTGCCGTTGCCATCCCGTCGTAACCGAACCTGTCGTCAATTGTGTATGAAATGCCCTCTACATCCTTCCAGGTGCATTCTTCCTTGCCCTGCCAGGTGCGGCCTCCATCGAAAGAACGAATGAGGGACGTCTTGGGGCAGGACATCTTGTTTACTACATTCTGGCTATCAGTTAGATACAAATGGATTTCTCCCGAAGGGAGCTCCAGCATCGCCGGTTCCCAGCAGCGTCCGCGGTAGATGTTGCGGGGCGCGCCCCAGGTCTTTCCCCAATCGTCGGAAAACATTATGCCGATTCCGCAGTTCTCATTGGTGTGTGGAAGGTCGCTGTAGCCCTTGAGGTAGCGCCATTGATAGGCCAGCATCAGCCGCCCGTCCGACAGGCAGATGAAATCGGGATTGACATATACTATCTCGTCGTCTCCCACTGTGGACTGTGCAGGATGCCTTGAAAGCAGTTTCTGCGCAGGCGCCCAGGTCTTACCGTCGTCCTCGCTGCGCGTAGCGAAGATTTCCCAGCCCAAATGGTCGTTCATGAACGTCAGCAGCAGGGCTCCGTCGGGAAGACGTTTGATGCGGGGATAATAAAGGTTGGGCTCAACGGTGCCGTCAGAAAGAGGCATCTGGGTAATCTGGCGGTACGTGCTTTTGTCCCAGCTTATCCGGACTCCCTCATCAGGAGACTCCGCAGTGCTGCATGACACCGCCATTACGACTGCGGCGCAGATGAGAAACAGTGTGGTCTTTTTCATATTACAAAAATACGAATCCACCTCCCCTGTCGGGGAAAGAAAAGCGTCATTTTTTGCAAAAAAACAGGCACGCCCATGAGAAGAAGGACAGGATTTGACTTTTTGTTTTAAATTTGTATTGATGCTCTACCGGCTGATCATAACTCTTCTTTCACTTTTGCTTGCACTTCCCCTGCAGGCATACCAGTTCACGCATTTCAACACGACCAACAGCGGCATTTCCTACGACGGAATCAGCTGTTTCCTGCAGGATTCCCGCGGCTTCATGTGGATCGGAACCTATAAAGGCCTCAACCGCTACGACGGTTCGAATTTCTACGTTTACGATTCCAAGGACCTCGGCCTGCCGGTCGATTTTGTGCATTGCCTCGTAGAAGATACGCAAGGGAACATATGGATCGGAACAGATGCCGGGGTTTCCATCTATGACTACACCCTCGACCGCTTCCTGCCGCTCCTCGCAACAAGTGATAAAGGGTCTGTTATCCGTAACAAGGTCACGTTCCTATCATGCACGGACGACGGCACAGTACACCTGCTCGTCAACAATCAGGGTTACTTCTCATACAACGTGAACAGCAAGGAGTTCACGAATGTAAGCTACAAAGAATCAGGCGCTTCCGGTGCGAGGCGCATGCTCATCATGGAGGATGGGAGCATGCTCGTCTCAAGATTCCACGTAAACCTGTACAAGGCCGATGCCGGAATGAAGAACCTGCGCAGCGCAGGCCTTCCGGGCAACGACTACAGAGGGGACGAAATCGAAAGGATATTCCCCCTGGATTCAAGTTCCGTTTATATCGCCAGCGCCAAACTGGGGCTGTCGGTCGCCAACTTCGAAACCGGAGAGGTGACTGTCTTGTTTGCGCTTCCGGAGGACACCGTACTCGTTGACGCGTTCCGCGATTCAGAGAACCGTTTCTGGCTCTCTACTCCAAAAGGGGTCTGGGTCTACTGCCAGGATACCGGTGAAGGATCGTATATTTCCGCAGACCACTCAGATTCTTTCTCGCTGTCAAGCAGTTACGTTACCTGCACCTACGTCGACCGCAGCGGCGGACTGTGGATCGGGACGCTGGAAAACGGCGTGAATTACAGCGGCAAGTTCCAGGGGAACATAGAAAAGCAGTACATGGCTGCAGGAAAGACCCTGGCCGGATGCGGAGTGAGCGGTTTTGCCGAAGACCCATCAGGGCGTATCTGGGTCGCTACTCAGAACTCCGGCCTTTTTGTATATGACCCGCAGACTCATGTCACAGTCCCTTTTGATACCGGTCTCAAATCTGTTACCGTATGCTCGTTGTGCATAGACGGAGACTGGCTTTGGGGAGGAACGTTCAACGGCCTCTGCCGCATCAATACGCGCACCGGGCGCGTCAAGGATTACGGCGTGCTGCAAAGGTCTTCCGGGCGCAACGACCCCCGTGTATATGTGCTGTACCGCACTGCGGAAGGCGACCTGTTCGCAGGCACCACACTTGGCATCTTCAAATACGACAGGAAGGCTGATACGTTCAGGGAAGTGAATGAGTTCGACGGTATCTTCGTAACATCCATCGAAGAAGACGGCTCTGGGCGACTGTGGCTTTCCACTTTCGCCAACGGCTTGTATTCATGGGATTATCAACTCGGCAGCCATCCGGTCAATTATCGTTATGGAGATGGTTCCGGTCTTCCCTCGGACAAGCTGTCGTCGGTTTTCCTCGACGACTCCGGACAAGTCTGGGCCATCGGCTTCAGCTCCGGAATCGCCCGCTTCTCGCAGGCTGACCAGACCTTCAAGGTTTACGACCGGTCCTCCCACAAAGCCTTCCCCTCCAACGTCTTCTTCAAGTCCGTATCCGATGCAGAAGGGAAGATGTGGCTGGCATCCGACAGCGGCTTGATCCTTTTCGACCCAAAGACTGAAGAAACAAGGGTTTTCACCGGCGTTGACGGACTTCTGGATACAAAACTGAAGAAAAGCTGCCTGAGCAGCAGTTCCGGAGAAATGTACTTCGGCTCCGACAACGGATTCATCCGGTTCAAGCCCGAAAGCCTCTCGTCATCTAAGGGCCATACCCGAGTCGCTCTGACCAAACTGAGAATCGGCCCCAGGAACATCCCCGTAGAGTCCAATATCGATTTGATGGACAGGCTGGAATTCAAGCCCGACGAAAGGTCATTCGGTTTCGCATTGGCGTTCTTGGGACAGGACTATCCGTCTTCCGCCCGTGTACAGAGCCGGCTCACCGGTTTCGACGACGATTGGAGGGACGTCCCCCAATCCCGCGCCATATACTACTACAACGTACCGCCGGGAAATTACACCCTGGAATTCCGTTCATCAGAATGCCAGGATAATTGGGCCCCGGCGAGAAAAGCCCTGGCCATAACCGTTCGCAAGCCGTTCTTCCAGACCGTCCCCGGCGTACTGCTGTTCCTGATCGCCCTCGCGCTCCTGATTGCAATGGGCTCATTGGGACTTCGGATGCTGGACCGCCGCAAGAGGAAAAAGGAAGAGATGGAATACAGGAAAGCCAAGGAAGACGAACTGTATCAGGAGAAACTCAACTTCTTCTCCCACGTCATTCATGAAATCAAGACCCCGCTCACCCTGATCAAGGCTCCTCTTACGAGCGTCATGAGCAAGAAAGATTTGGGCGAAGATGTCCGAAAAGACCTGGAGGTAATGAACAACAGCACCGGATACATGTCGAAACTCGTCAATGAGCTGCTTGATTTTGTGAGGATTGAGAAAAATGGATACGCACTCAATCCCGAGCCGGTGGACCTGGTGGAAAGGCTTAATGCCTTGGTCTTCGACTATAGCGAGACCGCCCGTAACGCCAACCTCAAGCTGAATTTCACCAGCGAGATGCAAAACGCCTGGGTCAGTGCAGACCAGGCGGCACTGAACAAGATACTCAACAATCTGCTGCTCAATGCGGTAAAATACGCTGAGAGTTTCGTGGATATTACCATGCACGCTGCCGGAGATGACATCGTCGTAGAAATATCCAACGACGGGCAAGTTATTCCGGAGGAGTACAGGGACGACATATTCAAGCCCTTCGTTCAGTATCACGACGACAACCGCGTGTATGCCAATGGCGTCGGCATCGGCTTGCCGCTTTCCAGGAACCTTGCGTCCATGCACTCCGGAACCCTTGTCCTTGACCCGCGCATGGACATTACCCTTTTCCGCCTCACCCTCCCGCTCATCAAGGAAACAGAATCTGTTATTAAAGCGCAAGCCTTGCCTGTGGAACAGACGCAATCCGACGCCTCGTGCATACTTATTGCAGATGACAATAAGGACCTTACCGATTATCTGACATCAAAGCTGAGCGAGTTCGAGATTCTGTCAACTGACAATGGCGATGCCGCCTTGCGCATTCTGAAAGAAAAGAATGTCGATCTGCTGGTTTCCGACATATCCATGCCGGGCAAATCCGGACTCGAGCTGTGCCGCGAGATCCGCTCCGACATCGAAATCTCGCATCTCCCCATAATTATCGTGTCCGCCCGGGCTTCCGTGGAGTCCAAGATTCAGGCTATGGAGGCGGGTGCTGATCTGTATATCGAGAAACCTTTCGACATGGAATATCTGCGTTCCAGCATCCGTAATATCCTCGACCGCCGCGACCTCATGAAAAACGCCTTCAGCAGCGGCCGCATCGGAACGGACGTGGAACTGTTTGGCCTACCCAAGAAGGACGAGGAGTTCTTCGCGCGTTTTGACGCACTTGTCAGGGAAAACCTCGACAACGCCGACCTGTCGAACGACTTCCTCGCCGAGCGGCTCAACATGAGCAATTCCACCCTCACCCGCAAGATCCGCAAGCTTCTCAACACCTCGCCCAACAATTACATTAGGGTCACTCGCCTGTCGGTGGCGGCGCAGATGCTCAAGAATTCCCACGGAAACAACATCAGCGAGATTTCCTACGCGGTCGGTTTCTCCAATGTCTCTTACTTCGCCAAGTGCTTCAAGGAACAGTATGGCGTAACTCCCACTGAATACTCCGAGAAATAAAAGATGCCTTTGATTGTTGTTCCTATTCCGCCGAAGCGGCGAGATTGTCTTTATTCTTCTGCAGATATATGATTAATTTTTGATTCTCAAAAGAATAAGTTAATCTTGCTTGCGAGCAGTGGTTTCGGGGTGCTTCGTTTTTGACAATAATTGACTGTTTTCTTTTCAACGGTCGGACGGAGTTGTTGTAATTTTGTTCAAGAGAAATTATGACTATCATGTCCACTGCACTGAAACGAATAACAATTCTCGCAGGATTTGCGCTTGCGCTTGTTTCCTGCTCTCCAAAGGAATTATACCCTGCAGATGACGTCTGCACCATGAGGCTCCATGCCGCTTTCGAGGCTGAAGATACGAAGACCGTCCTCGTCGACAACGGCGACGCCACGTACCAGATGAACTGGACCGATGGCGATGCAATTGTCGTCAACGGGAAGACATCCAACAGCATCAGAGTTGATGCGTCGGATGCACGCAAGGCCGTATTCGATCTTCCGATAGTTGAAGCCCCTTATGCGGCTGTCTCCCCCGCATCCGTCTATGCCGGCAGTTACGTGGCGGCAGACGGTGAAGCTGCTGCCAGCATGAAGATCTCGCTCCCGGCAGAACAGCAATATGTGGCCGGCGGATACGACCCGGCGGCAGCCGTAACCCTCGGCAGGGGCGACGCCTCTCTGATCTTCTGCCATGCCATGGCATATCTCAAGGTCACGGTGAACGGCACCTCTGACACGGATCCCATCAAGAGCGTCCGGGTCCAGGCCAACAACGGCCAGGCGATGAGCGGTTCCTTCACCGCAAGCTTTGCGGACATCCCGGCGCTGGGCAGCGGCACGGATTCCTACAGCAGCGTAACCCTGAATTGCGGCTCCGGTGTCGTACAGGGCACTCCCCTGTTCATTGCCATCCCCGCTGCGACCTATTCGAGTGGCATCAACCTGCTCATAACAGATGCTTCCGACCACTTCATGACTGTGCGCTCCACGACCTCGTTCTCGGCCCTGGCCGGCAAGGTGTATCCGACCACTGTCGAATTCAAGCCTTCTGCCGAATCTCCGGTCGAAGGCGGCATATATACCGTGGCTGACTGGGCGGCTTTCGCCGAATCTGTAGCGAATGGCTATGATTATGAAGGCGAGACGGTTACGATAATGAACGACCTCGAGGTCGATGACTATTTCGCCTATGCCAACGGCACTTTCAACGGCACACTGGAGGGTAATGACCACACCTTCACCGCAAACGGAAACATGTGGCCTCTCTTCAACATAATCGGCGCAAAGGGTGTCGTGCGCAACATTACCGTGGACGGAGCCTTCAGCGGTATGGCCAACTCCGGCGCCGCCGGCAATGCAGTCATAGCCAAGAAGAACCTCGGACTGATCGAGAACTGTATAAACAGGGCGTCGACCGACATCACCGTCACGACGAGCTGCATATTCGGAACGATTTGCGCCGAGAACGGCGGCGAACTCAAAAACTGCAAGAATTACGGAAATGTGACTATCCACCACAACTCCACCAGCACCGTAGGCCTGTTCGGCGGCGGCCTGGCTGCGATAGGCCACTCGATTCTCGGCGGCTCATCATCCACCAAAATCGATACTGATGCTTCCTGCTCGCCAGGTAAATTTACAGGATGCGAGAATCATGGAAACATTTATATCGAGGTGCTCGGTTCCTACGTGGTAAAGAGTTCTGTCGGCGGCATCTGCGGTCAGGTATATCTCGATGGCGTTGAATTCTCCGGATGCAAGAATTATGGAGATGTAACCCGTATCTCAAACGGCGAGGCGACTTCCAACAAATCCACCACGATAGGCGGCATCCTCGGCCGCAGCTGCGCCTGGTACACTACTGGCACGGGCGACAGCGGAGCCCTTGGATTCGACAGGGGCTACAACACCATATTCAAAGACTGTCACAACGAGGGTACGATAAAGACCTTCTGCCGTCATAGCGGTGGCGTGACCAACAACGCAAGCGGAGCCCGCGTGGACGCAGCCGGAGGAATCGTCGGGGCTGTTTCCGGAATCTCCGGCTCCGTCGCATCCATGAGCGGATGTACCAATACGGGCACCATCCTCGGCGGATGGAACAGCTCTGTCAATACTTCGGCAATCGGCGGCCTGGCCGGTGTCGCCAAGTTCGCGGACATATCTTCCTGCTCTTCCATATGCTCCCTTCAGTCCGTTGACAAAACGGCCGTGGGCGCAGCCGGAGGCCTTGTAGCCTTCGTCCTTTCCGATGTCAATTTAGAAGGCAGCGTAGCCGTGCCCACTATTGACGTGGTCTGCAAGGCCTCCTCGACCTGCCTCCCCGGCCTGCTGATAGGCAACGTTGTCACCTCGGCGACCGTAAGTTCCTGCAAGGTTGCAGGTTCTGTGAAGGTTGACGGTTCAGACCTGGGCGTGACCAGCAGCAACTTCAGCGAATACGTAGTTGCAAAGGCCCCTACTGCTTCCAAGGTTAAGCCCGATGTATCAACAGTAACATGGTATGAATAAAACAATTAATAAACAATAACCATCATGATTAAAACTCAACATCCCTTTTTAAGCAGAAACGCTTATGTAACGCCGCATGTACGCGTAATAAGCGTTTCGACTTCATGCGTTTTCCAGGTCTCTGGAGCGACCAAGGCCAACCCTGACATGGACGAAGAATCTTTCGATTTTGACTGGCAGTAATTTTAGAAATGCAAACCATCATGAAAAAGACAACCATACTTGCAGCAGTTGCGCTTGCAATTCTTTCCTGCACACCTAAAGAGCTCGATATAACAGAGTCGTCTCCGACAATGAAACTACGAGCCTCTCTTGAAACCGAAGGCACCAAAACCATCCTTGTACCCGACGGAGCGGCACACTATCAAGTGCACTGGGCATCAGGAGATGCCATTTCAGTCAACGGGCAGACGTCCAACAGCATAGCGATCGATGCATCGGATGCGCGCATTGCCGTGTTCGACCTGCCGGTGGTCAATCCTCCTTACGCAGCCATTTATCCTGCATCTGCCTACGCCGGCGATTATACGGCGGCAGAGGGAGAGAACGCCGCAACCATGAAGGTAACGCTCCCCGCGACGCAGACCTACGTAGCCGACGGGTACGATCCTGCGACGGCAGTGATGCTCGGGACAGGCGATGCCGGCAGCGGCCTTGAATTCAAGCACGCCATGGCATACCTCAAGGTCACAGTTTCCGGCGGCTCAGACACCGACGCCATTAAGAGCGTCCGCGTACAGGCCAACGACGGCGTGCCCGTGAGCGGATCCTTTACCGCTACTTTCAGTTCTGATCCTTCACTTGGCGGAAGTTCAGACAACTTCAGCACCGTAACGCTTGACTGCGGTGCCGGTGTGGCTCAGGGAACAGCTATGTATATCGCCATCCCCGCACGTACATATTCGCACGGCATCAACATTATGGTCCTTGACGTAAATAATCATTATATGGTCTTGAGGTCAACAGCGTCATTCGCTGCCGGTGCCGGCAAAATTTATCCTACCGGCATCGCTTTCAATGCTCAGGGAACTTACGTTGACGCGGGTATTTATACAGCCGCTGACTACAACTCCTTTGTCGCGGCCGCGAATGCCGGAGATTATTCTGCCTGGAAGGATGGAGATGGTGTAGTGAACATAATGGCCGACATAGTGTTCGAAACTACCCCTGTTATGGTGAGTAATTCTTTTGACGGAATTCTTGACGGACACAATTTCACCATTTCCGGACAGGCGCAGACGATGCCTCTGTTTGCTGAGATTGCAAGCACAGGTATGGTAAAGAACCTGAAGCGTGGTGGTAAGTTCACAGGAATTGCCAATCAGGGAGAGGCTGGAACGGCAGCAATAGCTAAATATAATTACGGTATTATCCAGAGTTGCGAGAACAACTGCACCATGGATGAAATGACCTTTACGGGCAGTTGTGTCATCGCCGGAATTGCCGGACAAAACGGTGGATCCATTGAGGCGTGCGTGAACAATATGGACATAAAGTACAAATTCACCCCTTCCAGCGGTACGATCAAATGTTATGGCGGAGGAATATCCGCAAGGGCAAGCAGGGGAACCACACCAGGAACTTACACCGACTGTGTCAATAATGGGGACATTACAATCACCAAGACCAATTCTGCTGCAATTGCTTTTACCAATCTTGCTGTCGGAGGTATCAATGGTGTAGTGACCGTTGGAGATGCATCCAACTATTCAAAGTTTGAAGGGTGCGTAAACCATGGCAATATCTGTGTATATGAGAATCGTCACGCCAGTGCCAATGCGGGCTATTGTGTAGGAGGTATAGTCGGCCAGGTAGAAGCCCGCCAGAGCTCTGAAGTTTATGTTATCACCAGCGCAACAGGAGTATATGCAAAACTTATCAGTTGTTCCAACGACGGAACCGTAGATGTAAGTTCGTTGAATTCTTCGGCTATTGACGGTGCCAATACCAATATGACTGGAGCTCGTCAGATTTATAACGGTGGTATAGCTGGTTTACTGCACGGTATGTCTTCCAAGTATGTGGATATTATTTCCTGTACCAATACCGGAGCCGTTTTAAGCGGTGGAGGAGTAATTGCAGGAGGGACAGCAAGCTATGCTAACAGTATCGCTTCCGGATTTGCAGGCGCTGCCGGTTTTGCCAACATTTCAGGAGGCTCTTCCGCCAATACTTTCGGGGTATCGGGCAATACCATGACGACAGTTAATAAAATTGGTATTCTTTCCGGAGTTATCGGCTGGGCATTTGAAAACTGCACCATAAACGATTTTGTCGCTGACATGGCTTTCGATACCGGTGCCATAACACCTCTTTATATCGGCTATGTTGGCGGAATCGTCTCGGGAAAGACGGTTGCTGCCAGTGGTACTTGCTCGGTGAGTGGAACGTCGAATGTTACCAGCGGGTATTTTTATAAGACCGCAGGAACCCTTTCCGGCACAGTAACAGTCCTCTAATCTCATTACTATGATAAAGTCAATTAAACTTTTGTCCGCCGCTGGTGTGGCCGCTCTGCTCCTTGCAGCCTGCCAGAACTCCACGGACGACAACCGTCCCATGGAGTATGACTCCCTGGACGTCAATTTCGCGGGCACGCTTGCGGGCGCAAGCTGGAGCCCCGAACACGTGGTCGGCGTGTTTGCGACATGCACCCGCGGCGACGCCGAGGGAACTGCCATGAGCACCAAGACTCCGGCCTGCTTCCATCCCGTGGCACAGACCGTCGAGGGCTCTGTCTTCAACCTTGTCCGCAAAGACGATGGCGACAATATCCTCGCGATGGCGGGAGACCATAACTTCAACTTCTATGCTTATGCCCCGTATGATCCTGCCATAACCGACATCAGCAACATTGCCGTGAACGTTCCCTCCAAGGTGACATTCGCCCCCGGAATGGAGGCCGGCGGCCTGTATGTAGCCAAGAAGAGCGTTACCAGCGTCGTTGCAGCCGTACCACTTGACTTCAAAAGCGTTGTATGCTCCATGCGCCTCCGCGTCCCTTCCGCAATCGTGGATGAGGAAGGCGGGACCGTGCTCCGCAGCCTGGTAATCAGGCCCGTGGACGAAGGAGCCTTCGACGGAGAACTGGCGTTCAACGCTTCCTACAACCTCAATACCGACGTTCTCACCCCCGAGCCCGCATCCCTCTCCAAGACCATCACCGTGGACTTCGGGGCGCAAGGAACGACTCTCACTTCGAGTTACACGGACGTGAACCTTCTCGTCGCTCCATTCACGGTGCCGGAAGGTGGTTTCGAACTTGTCTTCACCGACGTGAACGGATTTGAGAATGTCATTCCTTTCCTTGCGAAGAACGCAGGCAAAGAATACCCCGCAGGCAGCGCTATCACTGAAACTGTGAGCACCAGCAGCGACGGTGTCATACCTTGCTCGTCTCCTGTCGAATGGCCTATCGGCATCAAGAACGATGCTGGCGTGTTCACTCCCGCCACTCAGCCTCTGTGGATAGCGGAAACGAATGCTGATCCGTATGCCCTCTCTACGCATATCTGGGCCAATCCTTCTCAGGCGCAGGCGTCAGTCACTTATGTCATGGGCGAGGGACATCCGGCCAACTTCCGCTTCGAGAATAATACGTTCAAGCAGTACAACTACAGTTCACCTTGCGTAAAGGGACTCTGGACCGGAGACTACTTCGACATCGACGTGCCCGTTAAGAAAGTCGCTGCCGGAACGAAAGTTACGCTCACGATTCCTTCCTACAGCCGTGGCGGTTCCCTCTTCTGGGATGTGGAATATCTTGACGGAGAGGAGTGGAAGTGCAACCGCGAGACCTTCACCTCCCCCGACGGCCAGTTTACCAAGGACTGCACGCTGATGATTGAGCACGGCAACCGTGACGGCTCGTTCGAAGGCATTACCTACAAGGTGCAGTTCACCCTCGAGAATGCCATAAAGAGCGGCCATATCCGCATCCACCTCAAGGTCGCCGACGGGCATTACGTATGCTTCCCTTCCGCAACGTACTCCACCGAGTGCCGTTACATGTCAGAAGAGGAATTCGCGGCCCGCGACCTGGGCGCCTACCTGTTCGCATTCGTGAACAAGAGCGGTAAAACCACTGCGTTGTCTGTAGAATGGTAAAAAGAATAACTATGAGCAAGCGAATACTTACAACCATATTGCTGGCATTTGTTGCAATAGCTGCATTTGCCCAGAATAAAGTTACCGGAATCATCCGGGACGAGGCCGGCGAGCCTCTCCCGGGAGCTTCCGTGGTCATTCCGGGTACCGGAAACGGAGTCGTTACCAACCTGGACGGACAATATGAAATCCAGGCACCCCAGGGAGCCACTCTCGAAGTGAGTTTCCTCGGCTACACCACTAAGTCGGTGAAAGTCAGCGGCTCGAGAATAGATATCTCACTCGACCCTGACACTTCCCAGCTCGATGAGGTCGTGGTCGTAGGATATGGTACCCAAAGGCGCGTAAACGTCACCGGAGCCGTTGCAACTGTGGATTATTCCAAGCTCTCGGAATCCCGTCCTGCGACAACCACCGAGTCGATGCTGGCCGGAACTTCCGCAGGTCTTTATGTCGCACAGACATCGGGTATGCCTGGTGCAGAAGACGCTTACATGCGAATCCGTGGCGTAGGCACCCTCAACAATGCGGCCCCGCTCGTAATCGTGGACGGTTTCGAGGGAACGATAAACAACGTCAACCCGCAGGACATCGCTTCCATAAGCGTACTCAAGGATGCTGCTTCCTGCGCCATCTATGGCAACAGGGGCGCTAACGGTGTCGTGCTCATTACCACCAGGGAAGCCAAGGAAGGCAGATTCAGCATCGAATATACCGGTATGGCAGCCTATCAGGAGCCTGAACATTACTTCGGCGTCATCTCCGATTATGCCGACTATATGGAAATCATCAACGAGTCCGCATGGCAGGTGGACAAGGCACAGCCTTTCAGCCAGACCATGATCGACCTTTGGCGCGAGAAGGCAAAGGATCCCAACGGCATCTCTGATTCCGGCTATCCCAACTATGTGGCATATCCAAATACAGACTGGATGAAGGCCATGTTCGAGCCAGGTATCTACCAGAAACATTCCGTATCCGCATCAGGTGCAACCAAGCAGACCAAGTTCCTTATCTCCGCATCCTGGATGGACAATCCGGGCGTAATTGCCAACACCAGCAACAAAAGGGCGACCTTCCGCACCAACGTATCGTCGAAACTCAACAGCTGGCTGGAGGTCGGTGCAAGAATCTTCGGTTACCGCAACGACAGGACCCTCAGCGATGTCGCCGGTTCCATGACACTGTTGTCGCGAGGCGTTCCGGGAATCTACCCTTATTATGACGGGAAATACGGCTGGATGGAGAATCCTGAGCAGAGTGCAGAGTCCCGCAACAACCTGTACTTTTTCTACCGCTACAAGGGCAATATAACGTCGCACTACATCAGCGCGAACCCCTACATCAACATCTACCTGCCCTTCGGTATCAAGTACAACGCTTCGTTCGGCTATACCCTCACCGAATCGCTAAAGAAACAGCACCCGACGACAGGCGACGCCTACTCGTTCAGCCGCGACAGCTGGGCGTATTTCTATGACGACCTGAGCAAGCTCACCCTGACCTATACCCAGGCGCACACCTCACGCTGGACGTTCCAGACCAACTTCAGCTGGAACAAGACCTTCGGCAAGCATGAACTCGGCGCCCTCGCCGGATTCGAGGCTTACGAAGTCAGCCAGCAGAGCTATGTCTCATCCAAGACCGGTTTCGAGAACGACGTGCTCGACGAATTTGACAACGTGCTGAATCCTTCGGCTATAACCGGTTCGCAGGAGAGCTGGGCTTCGGCATCCTTCTTCGGCCGTCTAACCTATGCTTACGCTTCCAAATATCTTGCTGAAGTCAACCTCCGCTACGACGGCTCCTCCCGCTTCGCTTCCAGAAGCCGCTGGGGACTCTTTCCTTCGTTCTCCCTCGGCTGGCGAGTCAGCGAAGAAGACTGGATGAAGGGCAGCGGAATCGACAATCTCAAGCTCCGTGCATCTTGGGGCCGCCTCGGAAACAACTCCATCGGCAATTACGACTACATGTCCACTTATGCTTCGGGATACACTTATCCATTCGGAGGCAAGCTGAGTGCCGGTACAGTTGCATCCCTTTCCAACGACCTGCTGCGCTGGGAGACGACGACCTCAACCGACCTCGGCATTGAATTCGCCACCTTCCGCAACCGACTGACACTCGAGGCCGACTGGTACAACCGCGTCACCGGCGACATCCTGTACCGCGCACCCGTTTTTGCGACGATAGGCAACAAGAGCGCCCCTTATCAGAACCTCTGCGAAGTCACGAACAAGGGTATCGAAATCACCCTCGGCTGGCAGGATACAGTAAACGGCTTCCATTACGGCATAAGCGGCAACTTCACCCGCAACTGGAACGTAGTGAGCAAGTACAACGGTCCGCTCGTAGCCGGCTGGAAGGCAGACGAGAACGGCGTTCGCACCTATCAGACCAACATCGGAGACGTGACGACCGTAGTAGATGCCGCACGCCGCACCCTGGAGGGTAAACTCATCAACGAATACTTCGTCGCCAGCGTTTACAACGGCAACGGGACATACTTCTTTCCCGACGGCTCCGTCAACCCCGCCGGCGGTCCTGAGGACGGTATGATACGAACCCCCGAAGACATGGCATGGCTCGAGGCCATGGTGAAGGCAGGTAATACCTTCCTGCCCAACAAGACCATAGGCAAGAAGGGCATATGGTACGGCGACTACATCTATGCCGACATTAACGGAGATGGAGTTTACGGCGACGCCAACGACTACACTTTCCAGGGCGTTTCCCAGACACCCAAGTTCTTCTACGGATTCAACCTCGAGGCCTCCTGGAAGGGAATTGACTTCAGCGCACGCTTCGCAGGAGCCGGCGGCGGCGCCCGTTACTGGCGCTATGTGGGCTTCAACGCGTATTCCACCGACGCAAAGTTCACCCTTCCCAAGGCAATCGCTTACGACCACTACTTCTATGATCCCGAGACACCGGACGATCCCCGCACAAACATCACATCCAGAAATGGCCGTTTGACCATGAATTACGGAAGCGAGCAGAACGGCGCCAACATCTATTCGAACCTGTTCCTCTACAAGACGGATTACCTCAAGCTCAAGAACGTGACCCTCGGTTACACCTTCCCCCAGAAGCTCATGCAGAAGATTGGGGTCAAGGGCCTGAGAATCTTCCTCACCGGCGACAATCTCTACACCTTCACCGATTATCCCGGCGTGGACCCGGAATTCACGGACAACATGAACTACTATGCAAATCTCCGTCAGTACACTGTCGGCGTAAACCTTAAATTCTAACGGTTATGAAAAGGATTCTTAACATTTTGCTCTGCACCGCGGCCGCTGCCGCACTCGTAGGATGCAACGATTTCCTGGACCGTGCACCATATAGCAAGAACAGCTCCTCATCCATGTTCTCGTCGGCATTGCTGGCAGAGAGCGTGGTAAGCGGAGCCTATTCTAACATAATCTGGGATTATATTACCCCTGACGCCCTCAGCACGGACGCATTTTCATCGGTGATGGACCCCAATTATACCGATATCGACCTCAGATATCCATACCTGCGCGGCACCGTGCTGTCCAATCACGGAATGTTCACCACGTACTGGAAAAGGCTCTATGAGGGTGTGAACCGCGCCAATGATGTCATCAACAACATCGACAAGGTTCCCGACATGGAAGACGGTCTTAAGGCACAGAGAGTTGCGGAGTGCCGTTTCCTCAGGGCCTATCACTACTACCGTCTCAACAGCCTCTGGAGGGGCGTTCCGATTTACAAACAGAACCTTGCTCCGGACGAATACACCAAGGGACGCGATTCCGAGGATGCCGTATGGGACTTCATCATCGATGACCTCACCAAGAGCATCGAATGTGAAACACTTCCCACAAAATACGCATCCGGAAGCCCCGATTACGGCCGTGTGACAAAAGGCGCTGCCTATGCTCTCCGCGGCAAGGCCCATCTGTGGAAAGAAGAGTGGGAACTTGCCGAGAATGACTTCCGTGCCGTAATGGACTGCGGCTACAGCCTATACACCCGAGGCTCCTATGCAGACCTCTTCACGCTTGCCAATGAGCATTGCGACGAGATGATATTCTCGGCCCAGATGGTGGAGCAGGAAGGCAACGGAAACGTGCTAAGCCGTGTTTACGGAAACTACTGCACCACCGGTTACGCCTATTGCAACTTGGTGCTCAACACCAACTTCGTGGAATCGTTCACCGAGAAGAACGGCAAGCCCTTCAATTGGGAGGACTACATCCCCGGCTACTATTCCATGGATCCCAAGGCCAGAAGCGTCTTTTTCCTGCGCAACAACCTCACGGACTCGGAGAAAGCCACCATGTCGGAATACGGCGCAGACCTGTCCCAGTACAATCCAACGGGGAACGAAGCCAGAGTCGCCCAGGCGTACGCCAACCGCGACCCTCGCCTTGCGGCCATAGCGATTACTCCCTATTCGGTTTACAGCGGCGGCGCATCCGGAGCGGCCGTGGATTACACCTACCGTTTCCCTTACCGTGACTGGGCCTCTCCGAGTTTCGACCTCAACAACTGGACTACGGCCTACATGTTCTACCCGATCCGCAAGTTCGTAACCGCCGGCCGCGAATACCTCAACGTACTCTACAACCCTGTGGATATCCCCATCATCCGCTTCGCCGACGTACTGCTCTGCCTTGCGGAAGCCCTCAACGAGCAAGGAAAATGGCAGGAGGCCGTCACCTATGTGAACATGGTCCGCGACCGTGCGGGAGTCGCCCTTCTGAATGCACCGGGCAATGAGTTCACCACTGTTTCGGGCCAGGATGAGATGCGCGACCGCATACGCGCCGAGAAGCGCTGGGAACTTGCCTGCGAAGACCAGCTCTACACTGAAGAGCTCCGCTGGGGAACATGGAAAGATACCAAATTCGCCACCGGCAACGGTCTGCTGCAGGTCTGGGGAGCCCCTATGTATGAGTACATCTGGGGCGGTAACGCCTACAACAAGTGGGCTATACCTCGTAGCGAGAAGGAAAAGAATACCAACTTGAAGCAGAACGATTATTGGGATTGATGAAAAACATGTTCATATACATATTGTCGGCAATGCTGGCCGCCTGCTGCATCACTTCATGCGAGCCCAAGGTACCTGACGGCCCGGGACAGCAGGGAAACAAGGGCGAGCAGAAGACGCTTGTCCTGACGGAGTTCTCCTCTTTGAACGCCAGACAGGACCCGGTGAACTCCCATGCGGACGGCTGGGACCGGTCGGTGCTCAAGATGGACTACAGCTCGCTCGTCGAGGTCACCTCCAACGTGCAGTATCCCAATTATCCACGTCTGAGGACGCTGCCCGACGGCTCCTACATCCTCTTTTGGCATAACTCCACTGTATCGGACGCCAACGGCAAGGATACGCATTATGCCTTGAGCAAGGACCTCAAGAACTGGACTTACATGGGCAACCTCTGGAAGAGTTACGAAGTGACTACCTCCATAGGGACCAAGGACGTGCGCTACTTCACCAACCCCAACGGCCTGGTGCTCTCCAGCGGCGAACTGCTGGTCGTGGCCGCGTTCCGGGCCGTGAGAGCCTATGGTAACTTTGACGCCCAGGCCGACCAGGGACTCATCGTCAAGAAGAGCAAAGACGGCGGGAAGACCTGGTACGGAGAAACTGAAATCTATCATGGACCCTGCTGGGAAGCTCACCTCATCGAGCTTCCTGACGGGGAAATCCAGTGCTTCTATTCTGAGAGCCGTCCATGGATAAGTTCCAGCCATTCCGGAACCGGCATGGTATGGTCCAAGGACGGAGGAACCACATGGGAGCCCGCCCTGGGAGGCCATTTCCGCGTAATGCGCAAGCATTGGTGGAACTTCAAGCCAAGCAATTCTTCATACGGTGCGATGAACTGCTATACATATCAGATGCCTGTCGGCGTAATCCTCAACAACTCCAAGCAGTTTGCGTTTGCAATGGAAAGCGCCAACCAGAGGGTCGCCAACAGTTCCGGCGGCACCAATGACCAGTTCTCCATCGCTCTTGCTTTTTCCAAGCCTGACGGCGTGTGGGTCAACCTCGTCGATGACGAAGTGCTGCCACGCGAGCAGCGTATCGACTCCCTTGTTGTTCGCGGCGCTGCTCCCTATCTCGTACAGTTCCGCTCCGGAGAATGTCTGCTTGCATACGGAGGTACCGATGCCAAGCAGCATCTGATGATAGGCAGCCCTACGGCACGCGAGTGGGGAAGCGCTTTCGACGGATTGCCTTACCGTGGCAGTTGGGGAGGATTCGACCTGTCGTCTTCCCATCAGGTGATAGGATACATGAGGGATTCCCGCATCTCTGCAGAAGAAGCATGCATTCAGATAGCCCGTTTCAATCTCGACCACGACATAACTGCGTCCAGGCATTCCGTCAAGGTGGATGCCGACAATGGCGACTGGTCGGTCGAAGACGACGCCCTGTTCGTAGGCAGCAAGGGTGACGCCCGTGCCACGCTGCGCTGCAGCGCTGATGCCGACAACCTGTATTTCCTGGTCGAGGTGATAGACGAAAAGATTTCGAAGAGCGACTTCTGCACCATTTATCTCTGCAATGGCGAGAAGTTCGGTGCGACATCAAGGCGCATCAAGGTAAACCTCGACGGTCTCAAGAACGTCAGCAACTTTGCAGGCAGCTGGCGGGAACTTGATAACTGTCCCGTTTCTGCCAAGGCAGCATACGACGGCAATCCCACATCCCTTTCCGATACCGACAACGGTTATCTCGTAGAGGTCAGCGTACCCCGCAGCGAGGTAAGCATAGACGGAGGTGAGTGCCTCGTCAACTTCTCCATTTTCGATGCAGTTGCAAATTCAGAAGATTCGGTCAAGGACACCAACACTCCTGCCGGATGGCTTAAAATCAAAGGAATATGATCAAAAAGACACTCAGCATATTAATCGGCGCAGCTCTTGCCTTCACCACCCTCTTTGCCGCTCCCAAGCCTCGCTGGAGCGCAGAGAAAGCCAATAAGTGGGCGGCCGACAAGGGGTGGATAGTCGGATGTGACTATGTTACATCCAATGCCATCAACCAAATTGAGATGTGGCAGGCAGAGACATTCTCCCCTGAAATCATCGACCGCGAACTCGGTTATGCCGAAAGCATAGGATTCAATACCGTACGCGTATTCTTCTCACATCTCGTTTATCTGGACGACCCCAAGGGTTTCAAGCAGCGTTTCAGTCAGTTCCTGGACATCTGCGAGAAGCATAATATTCGCGCTCTGCCCACGTTTTGGACAAACGGCGGTAAGTGCAAGGAGCCCAAGCTCGGCCCCCAGCCGCCGAGCCGCAAAGGCGTCCACAATTCTGAATGGTGCATGGTGCCCGGCACGGAATGGGTAAACGACCCCACTACCTGGCCCAAACTTGAGAGGATGGTCAAGGACATCCTACGTACATACCGCAACGACAAGCGCATCCTCATGTGGTGCCTTTACAACGAGCCTGAAAACCTGCGCCGCGGAGTCAAATCATCTGTCCCTCTCATGAGCGCAACCTTCCGCTGGGCCAGGGAAGTCAATCCTTCCCAGCCGCTTACGGCGCCCCTCTGGCGTCCGGTCGGCGAAAAGGGCACATCCCTTCCTGAGGTGAGTTTCGTACTGGAAAACAGCGACGTGATATCATTCCATGCATACAAGAAACCCGAAGTCACAGAGCGCTTCATCCAGACATTGCTTCCGTACGGACGCCCTCTTATTTGCACTGAATATATGGCGCGTACGCTTGGCTCCACCTTCGAAGGATGTATGCCGGTATTCAAGAAATACAATGTGGGAGCCATCAGCTTCGGCCTCGTGACGGGCAAGCTCAATTGCCATTATCACTGGAACAAGACCGACAAGGACGGCATCTCCATCCCCTGGGAGAAGGAACCCGATGTCTGGTTCCATGATATCTTCCGTGAAGACGGAACCCCGTTCAGCGAGAAAGAGATAGAATTCATCAAATCAATGACCGGCGCCAAATGAAAAGGGCCTGTTACATAGCATCGGTATTATTCATCATTGCGTCCTGCTCGGAGGCTGCTACCCTGGAGACTGCTCCAGGCGACACAGTCCTGACCATCGTCCCGCAGACGGAGGCCACCCGCACCACCCTCAGCCCTGATTATACCATGCTCTGGGAAGATGCGACCGACCGTATCGGCGTTTGCATCCCGAGCCGTTCGAGCGGTAACGTGAAAGCGGAGCCCCAGCGGACGGCAGCCGGCGGCGTGATTTTCAGCGCCTCGGTCCCCGAGCCCCATTCCGGCAACAAACTGTATGCATACTATCCTTATTCGGAATCCGTAAAGGGAACGACCTCCCGCTTCTCCCTCACGGTACCGGAGCTTCAGACCCAGACTACAGCCGGACAATACAACGGCAGCGTCAACCCGATGGTGGCTGAGCCATACATTTTCGGAGAAGATCTGTCAACTGAGGGCCTTCAGCTCATGTTCCGTCCTGCCGGAGGCATCCTCGCATTCGGGATATACGACTCTTCGGGGGCGTATGCCGACGAGCAGATTAAGTCCGTAAAATTCTCTGCATCAAAGGGTACCGTAGCCGGGACCTTTATCGCCGACGCGGAGAACTTCTCTGCGGACGCATTTTCTTTCACAGCGGCCAAGGGCTCCGTCCAGGTTACGCTCGACAATGCCGTGACAGTGGGACAATCGGAAAGCGGATACGTATTCCTTACAGTCATCCCGGGAACATATACCGGTTCGCTGACCGTAAGCACCACCAACTACGACTTCGTGTTCCCCGACCGTACATTCAGCTGCAACCGCGCCACGCTCAAGCAGTTCAGAGTCGATCTCGCAGGCGCCGGGTCCCTTTCTTACAAAGGTTCCGTAACGCTTACTCCTTTCTGTGAGCTCAACGCCGGGCAGCAGAGCATCAATTCCCATGCAGGAGAGTGCGGTGACGCCAGCCTGATGAAGAACATGCGCAGCTATGTGGAGCTCGGACCATCGTTCGGCATGTATGCTCCAAACTACCCAAGGGTCCGCAGCATGGCCGACGGCAGTTTCCTCCTTACCTGGCAGCAGAGCGACACAGACGGCGACGCGAACGGCATGGATGTATACTATGCCTTGAGCCCCGACGGAATCAACTGGGAAAACAAGGGATTCCTCTTCCAGAGGGTCAGGGGCTATTCCACGCCCAATGGCAACAACACCAAGGTTTACACCAACGGCAACTC
The DNA here is from genome assembly GCA_002395925.1 of Bacteroidales bacterium UBA4284. Next base: position 10,742 of record DGVM01000055.1, on the reverse strand, counting down.
CGTAGTGCTCGCCAACGGATACGTATGCGCGGTGGCATCGTTCCGTCCATTTTCCTACTACAACAAGCCCGAAAGCCAGCTGTACAGCGGAATAGAGCTCAAGCGAAGCGCCGACAACGGCAAGACCTGGACAACGACGGCCAAGGTCATCCACCGCGGGCCCAACTGGGAAGCCCATCTTGTCCAGAAGAGCAACGGACGCCTGGAGTGCTACTTCTCCGAGAGCCATCCGCTCATAAGCAGCAGCAACTCGGGAACCGCGATGGTGTATTCCGACAACAACGGTTCCACATGGTATCCCGCCCTCGGGTCGAAGCCCTGGAGTTCATACTCACCACTCCACGCAATAAGGCACAACTGGCCTGCGGATTCGGCATACCCCGAGCGTTATACCGACCAGATGCCGGTGCTTATACAACTCAATGGTTCGCAGCAGCTTACGGGAGTGTTCGAGACGGTGAAGAGTTACAATGCCTCTACGGGCAGCGCCTCCTTCAAGATATCCCAGTCGTGGTCTCCTGCAGACGGAAACTGGCCCGACCTCACAGACGGCCCAGACGGCTGGAGGGGCACAGGTGGACAAGTGTATTCCACTGATTCAGAATTTTATAATCCCACCATTGCAAATTCAGGAACGGCCCCGTACATCATCCAGTTCCCTTCGGGCGAGACTGTGGTGTCTTATTCCAGCGGTCGCCAGTATGCAATGATCGGAGACGAAACTGCGCGTAATTATTCCACTCCCATCAGGCTGTTCGACGAGGGAGGATGCTCATGGGGCGGACTCGACGTTTGCGGCAGCCATGAGATGATGGCGGCGGTCCGCATAGGACGCGGGGGTGACACCAGCACATCGAATCCTCCCGTCATCGCCATTGTGCGTTATGCGCTGAACCATAGCATTTCGGCCACCTCACGCACGGTGAAGGCCGACGGAGTCAATACGGAATGGGAAGCAAGTGACGAGGCCGTTTTCGTCGGCTCCAAATCACAGGCCCAGGCCACTTTGAGGTGCTCCTCCGACCAGAATAACCTGTACTTTCTGGTAGAAGTGATGGACGAGTCCATAAGTTCTTCCGACTACGTTTATCTCGACTTGTCGGCACCTGGCACCACCCTCAGCTCCGACGCCTGCCGCATCAAGCTAAACAAGGATGCCCTCGGATCCGTCAGCCGCTGGAACGGTTCTTCCTGGACGACTGACGGCTCGCTTGGCATAACGGCTTCCACGGCTGTCGCAAACGGCCAGGGCTGGCTAGCGGAAGTCTGCGTTCCGCGCTCATCTGTCCATGCCGTCGGAGAACTTGCTATGAATCTTACCCTGTACGAGAGTTCAGTATCGGCGACAGATGCCCTGCGAGACTCCAACCTTTCCAATTGGATTAAAATCAAGAATCTATGATCAGATATCGAATGTTGACAAGTATTTTACTCCCCTGCCTGCTGGCCGCATGCCAGAAACCGGCTGAACCCGAAAAGGTTCAAGAGAGTGCGACCGTACTGGAGGCCGGCTTTTATGCCGGCAGCCGTACTGCTCTGGACGGTCTGACCTGCACCTGGTCGGACGGTGATGCCATCGCAGTCAACGGAAAGGCCTCCACCGGCATCGAAATACTTGAATCGGGGAAAAAGGCGCGTTTTACCCTCCCGCTTATCGATGCCCCTTACCATGCAGTCTATCCGGCCTCTGCGTACAAAGCCGGTTCCTATGCACCGGCATCAGGCCGTTACGGTACCGTGACAGTTCCCGAGACCCAGTCTTATGTCGCCGGCTCTTTTGATCCCTCTTCGGCGATCATGGTGGCGGCCTCCGAGGCAGGTTCCAGCCTGGATTTCGTCCATGCCATGTCTTATATCCGCCTGACTGTAAACGGCGGTTCCGACAACCATGCAATCGCAGAAATCAGCGTCTGGGCCAATTCCGGCGAGGACTTGAGCGGTGAATTCAGCTTTGACCCTTCGAGCCTCAGCCTTACTGGCAACGAAAAAAACGGCAAGCAGATTACCGTCTCCTGCGGCGCAGGGGCTGCACAGGGCGCTCCCATCGTAATAGCTTTGCCGGCCCGGACGTACCAAACAGGCATCTCCATGAAAATCAAGGACATCAAGAATCACTATCAGGTAATCAAGTCTGCCAGGCAGTTTACTGCAGAGGCGGGCAAGATTTACGAAACCAGCATAGATTTCAAGCCAACCGGGACCCTGATAGACGGCGAGGCTCCGAGTTCTGATTCAGGCAAAAAGACCAGAATCCTGTTTGTTGGCAACAGCCATACCCTGGATGCAACCGACCTTTTGCCTCTCATGCTGAATCACGAAGGTGTCCGCAATGTTGAACTTACGAGAAGTTATCACGGAGGATACTATCTGGTCGGATACAACAACAACTTCGACAAGGCCAAAAACGCAGCTCTGTGTACCTGGACTCCCGGACAGCGTTTCTGGAACGGGAGCATCGACCTCGATTATTCTCTCCAGGACATAGCGGCGACCGGGCCTTTCGACATCATCGTCCTGCAGGAGTATTCCGGAGGCGAGTATGCCTGGACCTGGAGCGATACCGAGAAAAATGCAATTCACGGGCTGATTGAAAAACTGAGAGTTACGAGCCCCGATGCAGAATTCATATATTTCCAGTCCCATTGCTGGTCGAAGTATCACGAGACCATCAAGAGCAGGTTCGGCGGAAGCAATGTAACGCAGTTCGAGACCGTGGTCCGCGAGAATTCATCCCATGTAATGGATCCTGCGGAGGGCTATCCTTTCAAGCGTATCATTTCTACCGGTGCTCTGCTGCAGAATCTCCGCACGACCGGTCTGAACGCCGTTCATCCCGATGACCTTTGCCGCGGAGACCATATCCATCTGGACTACGGAATGCCTCGCGCAGCGGCGTCTCTGCTTATCTGGAAGACACTCATCACGCCTCTTACGGGCATAGCTCCTGAAGAAGTAACATTCCGTTTCACGGAGTTTTATCCTTATCCCGACAGATATACCACTCCTTTCACGGACGACAACCGGGCAGCCGTTCTAGCCGCCGTCAACGCCGCATATAGCGACCCTTCCCACATCACCGACCTCAGTTCCTATACCGGAGTTCCTGACTATGCTGACAATCCGGGCAGCGTCTGTCTGAATGACAAGGGCGTTGATGTCAAGCCTGTCGCTTTCCCTGTACGCTTCACACTCAGCGACTGGGGAGGGATAGGATGCCAGTTCCTCTGGAACCCTCTCGGAATCTGGTTCTCGGCACAGCCGCAGGCCTTCGCCAAGTGGGTAAGCGTCAGCAAGCCCGTCGATAACTTGATTTACAGCAGAGGCTTCTATACCTCCGGCGGATACTCGATCACGCTGAACGCCATCTGGACCGGGGATTATTTCGAGTTCGTTATTCCCGTCAAGAACTTCAAGGAAGGCTCCACAATACGCTTCAGCGCCCCCTTCTACACCCGCCAGGGCCCGTGCTTCTGGTATCTGGATTATCTTGACGGAGACGAATGGAAGCACAACAGCAGCGAGTGTTCCACCTGGGACGGAGCGTTCAAGCATGATGCAACCTTCGCCATCGGATACGGCAATACCGCCATCAGTGCAGACTGCACCTTCGAGCACGGAATCCGGAACGGTTTCCTGCGTTTCCGTCTGCGCTGCGCCGACGGAAGCATACAGGCTGCCGCTTCAGGCGCCGTACAGCGCACTTCGCCGAATGTCGCAAGCGGAGCTTATTCCTGCGCATTCTACTTTACCGGGGACCAGAGCCTGAGTTTCTCCATGATTTACGATTAACAGCTGAACAGATATGAAAAAGAACACGCTCAAACAGCTCTATAGCAATCCGGATACTGTTTGGTATGCTGTACAGGAAGTTGAACTTCTGTGCCAATCGTCAACCGTCCCCGGTCTTGATGAGGGTCAGCATGACTTTGAATGGAATTAATGTAAAAGAAGACCGCATATGAAAACAAAAACAATTGCACATTTCTATGTGACTCCGGACACAGTCTGGTCCATCGGAGAGGAGGAAACTCTCCTCTGTCAATCCAATACTCTTCCCGACCTTACTGAAGGGGAAGATAATTTCGACTGGATCTAATTATTTGCTGGTTATGAAAAACAATGTAATTATTGCAGGGCTTATCCTGACCGCAGCACTTGTCTCCTGCGAGAAGAAGATAGAACAGAATATAGCGCCGTCAGGCACCGTCAGGCTGGAAGCGACCATCGCATCTGATTCCAAGACCTCACTTGACGGTCTTAGTTGCTCCTGGAACAATGATGACTCAGTAGTCGTCAACGGTGAGACGTCAACGGGCATAGAAATACTTGCAGGTGGAAAAGCCGCATTTTTTTCATTCCCCATAATCGATGCTCCTTATTACGGCATTTATCCTGCATCTGCATATGTCGCGGCATCTTTCGATCCGGACAATGGTGCATATGGCCGCGTATCCGTACCCGGAAACCAGACCTGGGTCAAAGGCTCCTTTGATCCGGCCGCTGCAATCATGGTCGGCAAACAGGAGGAAGAAGGGAAAGGCATTGCCTTCAAGCACGCAATGTCGTTCCTCAAGTTTGTCATTACCAGCAGTACTGACAGCGATGCCATCGCCGAGATACAAGTGAGTGCGGCGGCAAGCGAGAACCTCAGCGGTACGTTTACATTCGATCCTGAGACATGTGCCATAGTTGAAGATAGGTTCAACGGCAATTCAATCGTAGTTGACTGTGGCTCCGGCGCACCACTTGGCGAGCCCGTCATCGTGGCAATCCCGGCAAAAGTGTATACGAAGGGACTCAGCATACGTATCAAGGATGTCAATAACCACTATCAGATACTAACCTCCAGCAAAGAGTTCACCGCTGAGCCCGGTGTCATCTATCCGACAAATATCACGTTCGCGCCTGCAGGAACTCTTATCGACGGTGGTATCTACACCATTGCCGATTGGACAGCCGTTGCAGAGGCGATCTCCGAAGGCGATGATTTTGCAGGCAAGACTCTCAAACTTATGAACGACCTTAACGTTGCAACTTACTTTGCATACGCAAAAGGTGTGTTCAACGGCACATTCGACGGTAATGGGCACAAGCTAACCGCAGACGGCAACATGTGGCCGCTGTTTTCTGAAATCGGTCTTGACGGAGTAGTAAAGAATGTCACCATAGACGGATCTTTCGCTTCTCTTGCAAACCCGGCCGAAGTGGGTAACGCGACAATTGCAAAAAGGAATTACGGGCTTATAGAAAACTGCGTCAATTACTCCGGCACCGAGCTTACTTTAGGCGGAGGAGTTATTTTCGGCACCATCTGCGCCCAGAACGGCGGCACCATCAAAAACTGCAAGAACTATGGCGACATCACGATACATCACACGCCTTCCGGCAATTCAGGTCTTTATGGTGGCGGTATCGCTGCCGTTGGCCACATAATAAAGGGTGGTTCCACCGCAACCATCATCGACGTGGACGAGGAATGCTGTCCAGGCACGTTCCAAGGCTGCGAGAACCATGGCAAAATATACATTGAAGGTGCAGGTTCCTCTTTCTCGGTTAAAAACGCTGTTGGTGGCATCTGTGGGCAGGTTTACATGAACGGCGTGGTCTTTGACGGATGCATCAATACAGGTGACGTCTGCCGCATATCCAATGGTGAAGGTTCTTCCAACAAGGCTGCAACCATCGGCGGAATATTAGGCCGCAGCTGCTCATGGTACACGACCTCTCCCGGTGATAGCGGAGCGCTTGACAACGGCGGTGTCAACGGGTACAACACTCAGATACTCAACTGTTCCAACAGCGGAACCATCAAAGTTTTCTGTCGCCACAGCGGCGGTGTAACCAACAACGGTTCCGGAGCCCGCGGAGACTTCGCTGCCGGTATCGTGGGTGCAATCATCGGAAAGGGTTCCAATACTTCCAACGTTTCCGGGTGTTCCAATACCGGTACGATAGAAGGAGGGTGGACTGCCATGGATGTGAATTCAACTTGCCTCGGCGGAATCGCCGGTCTCGCAAATGCGACGGCATTCTCTTCCTGCACGTCTGAAAGCATCCTTAAATCAACCGGGACCTACGCCGTGGGCGCCGCAGGCGGAATAGTGGCCTTTGCTGTAGCTGACGTGTCTCTGGAGGGCTGCAACGCCAAACCTGCCATCGATATCATCCAGGGCTTCAAGGGTGAAACGAAGCGCCACTGCATGCCCGGCCTGCTCGTCGGCAACGTAGTAACTTCCGCATCCATTGCATCCTGCAAGGCCGGAGGTTCCATTTCCGTGGACGCTTCCTCGCTTGGCGTGAATTCTTCCAACTTCAAGAATTATTGCGTCTCATCATACCCCACTGCATCTAAATTCACACCTGACATGTCGGATGTGAACTGGTATTAACATATTCAGACTATGAAAAAAACAGTATTGATTGTACTGGCTATGGCCTTCCTTATGCCTTTCTTTGCAAAGGCGCAGGGAGTCAAAGCTTACGAAGGCAAGATTACTCTTCCCACCTATCTGCTCGATCCGGCCGAGCAGGCGCCCATCTTCGAGCGCGACTGGAGTTACCAGCGCGCCAAGAGAAGCGTCTATCCGTATCCGCTGAACGATAACATGACCCGCAACCGCCAGGACGTCACATATGACTGCCTGTACATGGAGAACGAGTATGTGGAACTCTGCGTAATTCCCGAGATAGGAGGACGCCTGATGTATGCCATCGACAAGACAAACGGATACGATATTTTCTACCACAACCATGTGGTCAAGCCTGCCAACGTTGGCATGACCGGCGCTTGGATAAGCGGAGGCGTGGAGTGGAACGTGTTCCACCATCACCGTCAGACAAGCCATATCCCCTGTGACTGGCAGATAACCACGAGCCCCGACGGTTCCAAGACAATCTGGTTGGGCGAGACCGAATACCGCCACCGCATGCAGTGGGCCATCGGCATCACGCTGCATCCCGGAAAGAGCTACATGGAAATCAGCGGACGCCTCATGAACGGCACTCCCGACAACAACTCCATACTCTACTGGTCCAACGTCTCCACGCTCGTGGACGAGAACTACGAAATCTGCCTTCCCCAGAGTACCGAATTCGTGACCTTCCACTGCAAGAACTGGTTTGCACACTGGCCAATAACGCATGAACCCTTCAACGGAATGGATTTCTACAAGGACGGCGTCGATGCAAGCTGGTGGAAGAATCACTACATGAGCAACTCCATGTTCGTGTATGACCAGAAGGCCGATTTCATCGGCGGTTACGACCACGGACGCCACGCCGGCACCATGCTGACCGGCAACCACAACATCATCAAGGGCGGAAAGTTCTGGCTATGGGGTCCCAACAGCGAGTGGGACACCAAGATCCTGACCGACAACAGCGGCCACTACATCGAGCTGATGGTGGGCGCCTATTCCGACAATCAGCCCGACTACAACTGGAACTTCCCCTACGAGACCAAGACCTTCAGCCAGTACTGGTATGCCCTCCGTGACATAGAAGGCGTCAAAGCGGGAAACCGTCACGCAGCCATCAACATGGACCTGCAGGATGGGAACCAGGTACTTCTTGGAGTGAATGCAACCGAAAAGATGAAGGGGCTTCGCGTATCCCTGATGCGCGCAGGCAAACCCGTATTCGAAGATGTGATTGCTTACATCGACCCTGGCAAGCCTTACGTGAAGACCGTTCCAGTGGAAGCCGGCGTGCAGGAACACGAACTGACTATGGTGCTTTGCGACGGCAACGGCAAGCAGATGCTCAGCTACACTCCGGTGGTCAAGGATCCCACTTCCCCGCTGCCTCCCATCGTCGAGCGCCCCAAGAAGCCCCAGGACATTCAGAATACCGAGGAGTGCTATCTGGTCGGTCTGCGCAACCTCCAGTTCCATAATCCTTTCATCGATCCCACCGACTATTTCCTCGAGGTGCTCCGCCGCGATCCCGGTGACACGCGCGCCAACACCCAGATGGGAGTATGGTATCGCAAGAGGGGAGAATACGACAAGGCGGCATCCTATCTGCGCGCCGCTATACGCCGCCAGACTAAGGACTACACCAGGCCCAAGGATGCCGAGGCCATGTACAATCTCGGCCTCGTCCTGAAGGCTCAGGGCAAGTACGATGCAGCCATGGATACGCTGTACCGCGCTACCTGGAACTATACTTACAACTCCGGAGCGAATACCCAACTGGCCCAGATGTACGCACAAAAGGGTGACTGGGAGATGGCGCTCGACCGCCTGGAAGAGGCAATTGCCTACAATGGACGCAACTACCAGGCTATTGATTTCAAAGGGTTGGTGCTACGCAAGCTCGGACGTTCCGCAGAGGCCGACGCTTGCTTCAAAACTGTCCTTGAAGCAGATCCCGTCAACGCGATGGCGCTGTGCGAAACTGCTTCGGTTGTTGATTTCCACAAGTTCATGCGGGAGCAGCCGGAAAGCTATCTGGAACTGGCTCTCCTATACTGGCACAACGGCTTCAAGGACAGGGCGCTGACCCTTTTAAAGGATATTGACGTGAGGGTCGCATATCCTACCGTAAAGATGTATATTGCATATCTCACCGGAAACGACGCCCTTTACCGTGAGGCGCTCGACCTCCCTGTGGGTTACTGCGCTCCTTTCCGGCTGGAAACAATTGACGTGCTGCAGCAGGCCAAGAAGGCTTGCCCCGACAGCGAAAAGCCGTATTACTATCTTGGCAACCTGCTCTACAACATTCAGCCCGACAATGCGATGGCGGAGTGGCGGAAGTGCGTGGAGATGAATCCCGGAGACGACCTGGCATGGCGCAATCTCGGCTGGGCGAACTGGCTGCACACCAAAGACTATGCAGAGGCTGTCCGGTGCTACAAGAAGGCCATTGAAATCAATCCGGCCCCTCTGTACCTCGAAGAATGCGACCAGGCGATGGAAGCTCTCCAGGCTCCCGTCAGCGAACGCTATCAGTTGCTTAAATCGCATCACGACACAGGAGTCAAACGCTACTATCCTCTTGCTCAGGAGGTAATTCTTGGCACTTACGAGGGCGACTATGACTATGTCCTCGACCTCCTCGACAACTGCTATTTCCCGACTCGGGAGGGTGTCGCCAACTTCCACGACAATTTTGTGGATGCTTGCATACTTGCAGGAAGGAAAAAGATGGCAGAAGGAGATATTGATGGTGCCATTACTCTGTATAACAAAGCCTTCGAATATCCCGAGAATCATCAGGTTTTCCTTGTGAACGAGCGCGCAACGCACGACGCCCAGATTAATTACGAGCTGGGTCTGGCATACGAAAAGCTCGGAGACGAAGGAAAAGCACGCGAGTATTATGAACTCGCTGCCAATCAGGACTTCAACCTCAAGGGCAGCAAGGATTTCCGTTACTGGACCGGCCTTGCTCTCGTAAAACTTGGCAAAAAGGCAGAAGCACGCGACATCTTCAAGACTATGGTCTCCGAAGGCAAGGGCTCAATAATTACAGAATATATCAACTTCTATGGCGCCGAAGGAACCACCGGAGCAACCGTAGAAGGAAAGAACTCTGCTGCTTATTTTACCCAGGCTCTGGGCGAGATGGGACTCGGCCACAAAGCAAAGGCCCGTCGCCTGCTGCGTAAGGTTCAGTCTCTCAAGCCTGATCATTTATGGGCAAATGAACTGCTGAAATGATTAAGCCTCATTATTACAAACCCGACATGACGCTGCTGGAGAGCAGGCTACTTATGAGCCTTCTCTCCGGCTCTTCATGGGACGGCGAAGGAATCGAAGACATAGTCGTCGAGGACCCCGTTTTGTTTTGAGTTTTGGATGACTTATTTGCGTAATTATTATAAAAGTCATTGCAGGGGCACAGGGGCACAGGGGCGCAAGACGCAGCAACCCGCTTAAGGCCCACTGGCAGGACATCAGCCTGAGAATCAAAGAAAGCCTGGACTAAGGCAGACATAAACAAAAAGGCGCCCGGATATTGACTCCGGGCGCTTTTTTGATATGTAACCAGAATTAGTCTTCGTCCTTCTCCTGTGCGGCGTAATCGGCAAGGAGCTTGGTCTGGACATCTCCGGGAACCGGCTGGTAGTCGGCGAACTCCATGGTGAAGGTCGCGCTGCCTGCGGTGAGGGAGCTCAGGGTTGTGGAGTAACGGTAGAGCTCTGCCAGAGGCACGCGGGCCTTGAGGATGGCGAAGCCCTTGTCGGCGCCCATGTCGCCGAGCATGCCGCGGCGGTTCTGCAGGTCGCTCATGACGGCTCCCTGATACTCGCTCGGAGTCATGACCTCGACGTTGTAGATAGGCTCGAGAATCTTGGGTCCGGCGTTGCGGAATGCCTCGCGGAATGCGTTGCGGCCGGCGATGATGAAGGCGA
>DGVM01000055.1:0-327 GCA_002395925.1 Bacteroidales bacterium UBA4284 | reverse complement strand
TGATGAAGGCGATTTCCTTGGAATCGACAGGGTGCATCTTACCGTCGTAAACGAAGACGCGGATGTCGCGGGCGTAGGAACCGGTAAGAGGGCCTTCGACCATTCTCTCCTTGATACCCTTGAGGATTGCGGGCATGAAGCCAAGGTCGATGGAACCGCCGACGACGCAGTTGTAGAACTCCAGTTTGCCACCCCATTCGAGCTCGGTGATATCCTGGGTCTTGATGTTGAGCTGAGTCTCTTTGCCGTTGATCATGAACTTGGTGTTGAGCTCACCCTCTGCAGGGCAGACGAGGAGGTGTACCTCACCGAACTGGCCGGCGCCGC
>DGVM01000074.1:2644-2940 GCA_002395925.1 Bacteroidales bacterium UBA4284 | reverse complement strand
GGATGGTACTCCCGCTGGTATGGGGTGTCGCTGGACCCTTCTTCCGAAATCCAGCCCCTGACCGGGTCCAAAGAGGGGATACTCATCACCTCCCTCGCCTTCCTGAACAAGGGCGACAAGGTGCTGGTGCCGGATCCGGGATATCCTACCTACAGCTCCTCCGCGCGTCTCTGCGAGGCGGAAATCGTGACCTACGACCTGGTGGAGGAACTTGGCTGGCAGCCGGATCTGGAGGCTCTCGAGGCATCCGACCTCAGCGGGGTGAAGATGATGTGGACCAACTATCCCGGCATGCC
>DGVM01000074.1:0-2601 GCA_002395925.1 Bacteroidales bacterium UBA4284 | reverse complement strand
ACTATCCCAACATGCCCACCGGCGCTCCGGCGGATCCCGCCCTTTACGAAAAACTGGTGGATTTCGGCCGCAGGCACGGGATTCTTATCTGCAACGACAATCCCTACAGCTTCATCCTGACGGAAAGGCACCATTCCATACTGGCCGTGCCCGGTGCGAAGGACTGCTGCCTCGAGCTGAACTCCCTCAGCAAGGCCCACAACATGGCCGGCTGGCGTATAGGCATGGTGGCCTCGTCGGCCGATGTCATCTACGAGATACTGAAGGTCAAGAGCCAGCTGGACTCCGGCATTTTCCGCCCCTTGCAGCTCGCTGCGGTGGAGGCGCTTTCGCAGGGGCCGGAATGGTTCTCGGAACTGAATGCGGAATACGCCCTCAGGAGGCAGGCCGCAGGGCGCATCTTCGATGCTCTCGGAGTGCGCTACAATCCTGATTCCCAGGGGCTTTTCCTCTGGGGACGCGTGAGTGACGGAGTCGATCCCGTGGCTCTTTCCGACAAACTCCTGCACGAAGCGGGAGTGTTCATCACCCCCGGATTCATATTCGGGCGCAACGGAGAAAAGTATTTGCGCGTCTCGCTCTGCGCCACCGTGGAGAAACTCGGACGGGCACTTGAAAAGATAAAAAGCGTGTTATGAATGTAGGTATCGTAGGACTCGGTCTGATCGGCGGATCGATGGGGCTGGACCTTCGGAAACGCGGGTTCGCCTCCAGAGTGACCGGTGTCGAAAGTGAAAGCGTGAATGCCGAAGCCGCGTTGCGCATAGGCCTTGCCGACAGCATTGCCGGAATCGACGAGTGTGTCGCGGAGTCGGATGTGATAGTGCTTGCCATCCCCGTGGGAGCCGCCTGCAAGCTGCTTCCGCAGGTGCTGGACAGGGTAGTCGGGACAGACAAGGTGGTCATCGACGTATGCTCCGTCAAGGAATCCATGTGTCAGGTGGCGGCCGGGCATCAGGCCAGGTCGCAGTACGTGGCCACTCATCCCATGGCCGGCACGGAATACTCCGGACCTTGGGCGGCGATGCCCGGGCTCTTCGACGGCCGTGCCTGCATACTCTGCGATGTCGAGGAATCTTCGCCGAAGGCCGTCCGACTGGTCGAGAAGCTCTACGACGCCCTGAACATGAGGGTTACGTACATGCGCAGCGACGCCCACGACATGCACGTGGCATATGTGTCGCATATCTCCCATATCACCTCATTCGCCCTCGCTCTCACCGTGCTCGACAAGGAAAAGGACGAAAAGCATATCTTCGACCTGGCGTCCGGAGGTTTCTCCTCCACCGTCCGTCTTGCGAAGAGCAGCGCGGACATGTGGGTGCCGATACTTGCCATGAATCACGACAACGTGCTCCGTGTCATGGATACTTACATAGAGAAGATGAAGGAGTTCCGTTCGGCCATCGACGCATACGACGAAGGCAGAATACGGGAACTCATCGAAGAAGGCAACAAGATCAAACGTATCATCAGATAATGGCAGCAAAGTTCGAAACCGTTCCCCTGAACGACTGGGGATTCTTCCATCTGCCTCCGCGCCCCTGCGTGGTGGCCGGCCCCTGCAGTGCCGAGAGTGAAGAGCAGGTAATGGAAACCGCCCGCGGCCTCAAGGCCATAGGCATCAACGTGTTCCGTGCCGGAATATGGAAACCCCGCACTCATCCGGGGAGTTTCGAAGGTGCCGGCGTGCCTGGTCTGAAATGGATGCAGAAGGTCCGCAAAGAATACGGAATGCGCATCTGCACCGAAGTGGCAAACGAGCGCCACGTGTTCGAGTGCCTCAAGCATGGAGTCGACATGGTGTGGCTCGGTGCGCGCACTACCGCCAATCCCTTCCTGGTGCAGGAGATCGCCGAAGCGCTTCGCGATACCGACATCCCCGTGCTGGTCAAGAATCCCGTGAATCCGGACCTGGACCTGTGGATCGGGGCGTTCGAGCGTCTGGCTGCGCAGGGAGTGCGTAAACTCGGAGCCATACATCGCGGAGTGTCGAGTGTGTCCAAGATCAAATACCGCAATCTTCCCCAGTGGGAGATGGCGGTGGAACTGCGCTCCCGCTATCCGGAACTTCCCATGTTCGCCGATCCCAGCCATATGGGAGGCAAGAGGGAGTATCTTTTCGAGTTGTCGCAGCGGGCGATGGACCTTGGCCTGGACGGGCTGATGATAGAATCGCACTGCGACCCTTCATGTGCCCTCAGCGATGCCGCCCAGCAGCTGACTCCTTCCGCGCTCATCGAATTGCTGGAGAGTCTGGTGGTCCGTGACGCCATGACATCCGACGAGGAGTTCAACGAAAAGCTTTCCCGCCTGCGCGCCCAGATCGATGTACTGGACGAGAATCTGATTTTCACTCTCGCTTCCCGCATGAAGGTCAGCCGCAGCATCGGCGACTTGAAGAAGGAAAACAGCGTCGCCATCGTGCAGCCCTCCCGCTGGGACGAGGTTTTGGACAAGGCTGCCGCTTCCGCCGCCGCATACGGGCTGGACACCGAATTCATCAAGCGCATCTTCAACACCATCCACGAAGCCTCCGTCGCCGAACAGAACAAGTAGGCCCTTCCCGGGGCAGAGCCCCTAAAAGATGGGCGGCTGGTC
>DGVM01000100.1 GCA_002395925.1 Bacteroidales bacterium UBA4284 | reverse complement strand
ATCACCGAGCCCAACAAGGAGCCTGCGGTGGCTCCGGCGGCAATGCACAGCCTGGAGCATCTCATGGCTACATGGTTCCGTAACAGCGAAGCTGCCGACGACGTCGTTTACGTTGGCCCTATGGGCTGCCTGACCGGAATGTACATAGTAATGACCGGGAAATACACGGTGGAGGATATGCGGCGCCTTACTATCGAATGTCTGCAGTGGGTGCTCACGCAGAATGAGGTTCCTGCCGCCCGCCCCGAGACCTGCGGAAACTATCTCCTCCACGATCTTCCGATGTGCAAATGGGAAAGCGCCCGCTATCTGGAGCGCCTGCAGAACGATTTCCACTGCGAATACACCAAATTGAGCATTACACTTGACGACGGCCGCGTCTTCGCCGACGCCTGAGTGGCTCAGAATTTCTTGAAAGGCTTTATCGGCTCCACGTGTATGGTCACGTGAGTGTCGGCTCCGAAGCGTTCCCGCAAGGCCTTTTCGATATAGTGGGCCCGTGAATGGCTCTCCAGCAGGGAAGTGTCTCCGTTCATCCTGATATGGATTTCGATGGCGCAGCGGTTGCCTATTCTGCGGGTGCGCAGGTTGTGGGGGTCGGTTACGTCGGGGAAAGAATTTACGATGGACAGGATTTCCGCTTCGGTCTCTTCCGGGAGGGACGCCTCCATCAGCTGCTCAAAGTTTTCTTTAAGGAGCATCCACGCAACCCGGATGATGAAGCATCCCACCACCATAGAAGCGATCGGATCCAGGACGGTCCAACGATCTCCCAGAAGCACTGCGCCGCCGATTCCAACCAGCGTGGCGAGAGATGAAAGGGCGTCGCTCCGGTGGTGCCAGGCATTGGCCTCCAGTGCAGGCGAGTTGAGTGATTTGCCCTTGCTCAGGGTATAACGGAAAATGATTTCTTTGAGGATGACGGAAGCGACAGCACCCCACAGCGCAATGGCCTCCGGTCTCGGAAGGGGTGCCCCCTTGATCCATGCAAGTGTTTGAGTGAAGCCGCGATACAAGATGCCTCCGGCAACCACAAGAAGAACCATTCCCACCAGTGCCGAAGCCAGTGTTTCGAATTTCCCCCTGCCGTAGTCGTATTTTTTGTCGGCAGGTTTGCTGCCAAGATGGACAAAGACCAGAACGACCACGTCGGTAAGCAGGTCCGACAGCGAATGAATGGCGTCTGCTATCATGGCGGAACTGCGTCCGAGGATGCCGACGCCGAATTTGAGTACGGTGAGGAAAATGTTGACGGCTGTCCCTGCAAGGGTAACCTTGTCGATCTGGGCCTCCCGGGATTTATTATCTGCCTGTATATTGTCGCTCATCTTTTCTTGCTTCCGTTTACGGCGTAAATATCGCCATTTTTTTTAAACGCGAAAAGCCAGCGTTTAGCTGGCTTTGAAGCGGTGAGTGAGGGATTCGAACCCCCGGTACGTTTCCGTACACCTGTTTTCGAGGCAGGCTCCTTCAACCACTCGGACAACTCACCAATCGAGGGTGCAAAGTTCGTAAATATTTTTTAATTTTGTACCCTATGCGGATAGGAGATTTGAATTTTGGTGAAAAACCGCTCTTCCTGGCCCCTATGGAGGATGTTACAGACGTATCTTTCAGGGTGTTGTGCAAGGAACAGGGGGCCGCTATGGTCTATACCGAGTTCGTCCCGTCCGACGGGCTTATCCGCGACGCCGACAAGGCAATCGCCAAAATGCGCACCCTCGACGAGGAGGCGCCCGTCGGCATCCAGATATACGGTCATATCCCGGAATCCATGGTTGAGGCCGCCCGTATGGCCGACCGTGCCGCAGAAATCGCCGGCGGTCACGGCGCAGACATCATCGACATAAATTTCGGCTGCCCCGTGTCCAAGATAGCAGGCCGCGGCGCCGGCAGCGGAATGATGAGGGAACCCGACAAGATGGTGGCCATCACCAAGGCCGTCGTAGAGGCCGTCAGCAAGCCGGTAACCGTCAAAACCCGCCTTGGCTGGGACGAGAACTCCAAGATTATACCGGAGCTGGCCGAACGCCTTCAGGATGTTGGAATCCAGGCTCTTACGATACATGGCCGCACGCGCCAGCAGATGTATAAGGGCAGCGCGGACTGGACTCTTATCGGGCAGGTCAAGTCCAATCCCCGCATCCATATACCCATCATCGGCAACGGAGATATCACCGACGCCCCCAAGGCCCGCGAGGCTTTTGAGCGCTATGGAGTCGATGCCATAATGATAGGCCGTGCATCCTTCGGTCATCCCTGGATATTCCGCGAGGTGCGTCATTTCCTCGATACGGGCCGGCTGCTTCCGCCGCTTCCGGTAACGGAGCGTGTCGCCCTGGCGAAACGTCACCTGACCCTTTCCCTTCAGTATAAAGGCGAAAAGCGCGGGGTCTTCGAGATGCGCCGTCACCTGAGCTGCTACTTCAAGGGCCTTCCCGAGTTCAGGCAGACCCGTATGCGGCTTGTCACCACGACCGACCCTTCAGAAATCTACTCTCTGCTCGATTATATAGCGGAAAAGTGGGCCGACGTTCCGCTCGAATCCTCCAACGTATATGATATATAAGCTGATACTGACTCTTCGAGACCATCGTTATCGCAACGGCAAGCACTCCTGCAATGCCGACGTACCCACCGTTTGCATTGGCAATATCAGCGTTGGCGGTACCGGAAAGACACCCCACACGGAACTCACTGTACGCCGTCTGCAGGCGCTCGGCAAGTATGGTTCGATCGCCATTCTGTCCCGCGGGTACAAGCGACGCAGCAAAGGTTTCCAGCTGGTGACCGAGAGTTCAACGGCCGATTTTGCCGGAGATGAGCCGCTGCTGCTCAAACGCCGCCTGCCGGAGGTTACGGTAGCGGTCGATAAGGACCGCATCGAGGCATGCGACATCCTTGCGCATCCGGCAAAGGCAGCTTCGCTCAAGAAAAGTACGGTCCCCGATTTCCCTGCTTCAGAAGTCATAGTGCTCGACGACGCCTACCAGTACCGGCGGCTCCGGACCGACCTCGATGTCGTGCTTGTAGATTATTCGCGCCCCGTCACGCATGATTCCCTGCTTCCTGCAGGGCGCCTGCGGGATTTGCGCCGCCGCCTGTACGACGCTGGAATCGTGATAGTTACAAAGTGCCCGTACCTGCTTTCTGATGCCGAAAAGCAGGAGTATGCAGCCATTCTGGGATACGACGGATTCGACGCCGCTTCATGCACCGCCGTCCGACACGGGCGCACGCAGCCGCTCCTCTTCACCGGCATAGAGTACGGCGTTCCGGAACCGGTGTTCCCAGGTGCCGACAAGCGCTATATCTATTCCCATAAGCTTCTGTTGCTTACCGGGATAGCCGATGATTCGCCCCTTCGCAACCATCTTTCATCGTCCTATGCCATCGTGGGGCATCTCAAATTCCCAGACCATCACTGCTTCGGCAAATCCGATATCCGGGCCTTGCAAGCCGAAGTGCGTCATAATCCCACTGCGGCGATATTTACCACGGAAAAAGATGCACAACGCCTGAGGGACATGTCCGATTTTCCTGACAATCTGCGCGAACGACTTTTCTGCGTTCCCATTAAGGCAGTGTTCCAGTCCGAGGAACAGCAAAACCTTTTCGACCAATACCTACATAAGATATGACAATTAAACACATCATTTTACCCGCACTACTGCTTGCGGCGCTGGCTCCTGTCAGAGCGCAGGAAAGCCTGCCCGATTACCTGGACCCTGCTGTCCAGCAAATCAATAGACTGCCCATGAACTCGAGCTTTAGCTCCGATTGCAAGGTTTTGAGTCTCAACGGTATGTGGAAATTCCGCTGGTTCGCCGACTTCGAGAACCGCCTTAGCGGATTCGAGGGAACCAAGGTGGACGACAGCGCCTGGGAAGAAATACCCGTACCTGGAATTTGGGAAATGTACGGCTATGGCGACCCGATCTATACCAACCACCAATACCCCTGGAAGGGCCACTTTGAAAACAATCCCCCGTATGTCCCCATGAAGGACAATCACGTCGGACAGTACCGCCGCCACTTTGCCATCTCTTCCGACGACCTCGGCAAGGAGATAATCCTCAGAATCGGCAGCGCCACTTCCAATGTCCGCGTGTGGGTCAACGGCATCAGCGTCGGTTACAGCGAAGACAGCAAGCTGGAAGCGGCTTTCGATATTACCAAATTCGTAAAGAAAGGCGACAACCTCATAGCGCTGGAGATAATGCGTTGGTGCGACGGAACTTACCTCGAGTGCCAGGACTTCTGGCGTCTTGCCGGCATAGCTCGCGGGGTGCAGATTGACTTCAGGCCCCGAAAAGGCGTGCAAGATGTAAAGGTGAAAGCCGACATGTACGGCGACTTCTGCATCGACGCCACTCTCAGGAAGGGCGCGGACGCGGCCCGCTTCGAGATTTTCGGCCCCGACGGCAAATTCTTCTCCAACGAGATTCCCGTACAGGACGGACACGCTGTTTGGAAAGACAAAATGCCCGGGGCGTTGCTGTGGAGCGCAGAAACGCCCAATCTTTATTCTCTCCGCGTAGTTGCCTTGTCCGGCAGGAAGGCTCAGGAGACGGTGTCGCTCGACTTCGGCTTCCGCACATCGGAAATCAAGGGCGGCCAGCTACTTGTCAACGGCCAGCCGGTCCTCATCAAGGGTGTCAACCGTCACGAAATGAGTCCCGACGGCGCTTACAATGTGACCCGCGAGGAGATGATACGCGATATCAAGCTCATGAAGGAGCTGAATATCAATACTGTACGTACGTGCCACTATCCCAACGACCCGTTCTGGTACGAACTGTGCGACCGCTATGGCCTGTACGTAATCGACGAGGCCGACATAGAGTCCCACGGCATGTACTATGGCGAGAAAACGCTTGCCAAGAATCCTCTTTTCGAGGCCCCTCATCTCACCAGGATGCAGCGTATGGTGTATCGCGACTTCAACCATCCCAGCATCATCATCTGGAGTCTCGGCAACGAGGCCGGCAACGGTCCCAATTTCTATCGCAGTTACGATTGGGTCAAGCAGTTCGATCCCAGCCGCCCGGTGCAGTACGAGCGTGCCGAACTTGACTACAACACCGACATATACTGCCCGATGTACGCCGATTACGATTATTGCGAGAAGTACGCCTCGTCCAACCCTGCCAGGCCGCTGATCCAGTGCGAGTACGCCCATTCGATGGGTAACTCCATGGGCGGTTTCGCCGAATACTGGGACCTCGTACGCAAGTATCCTTCGTTCCAGGGCGGATGTATCTGGGACTTTGTCGACCAGGCCCTCCGCTGGCCCTACGACCCTTCGCAGGGGCGGGTTGACGCAAAAAACGGCGCCGGTCCGCGCACTGCAGTCAAGTCTGACTGGATATATGTCTTCGGCGGCGATTTCAACACCTACGACGGTACCGACGAATCCTTTAACTGCAACGGCATAGTTTCTCCCGACCGCGTACCTCATCCGGGTGCCGAAGAAGTGCGCTATCAGTACCGTTCCATCCTCTGCGGCGCAACTCCCGAGCAGGCAGGCTGTGGCAAAGTGGCGGTGTTCAATGAGAATTTCTTTATCGACCTGTCCCGCTACCGTGCTGACTGGCAGCTGGTTGTCGATGGTGCAGCGGCTCAGTGCGGCTCCCTTCCCATGCCTGCCGTAGCTCCTCAGACTACCGCAGTTCTCGACCTCGGATACTCTTTGCCCGACACTCCCGGTCACGATGTTTCGCTGCTGCTCGACTTCGTGCTTCTGCACGATGACGGCCTGATGCACAGGGGACAGACCGTAGCCCGCGACCAGATAGCTATCCGCCGCGATCTTGTCTGCAAACCTTCAGGACTGCCCGAGGCAGGTGCTCTCATACTCGACGAATCCGGACTTCGCATAGATGTATCCGGCAAGGACTTCAGCGCCAGCTGGGACAAGTCGAGCGGCGCTCTGTGCTCGTACGTTGTACGCGGACGCGAACTTATCAAGCAGCCCCTGATGCCCAGTTTCGGCAGGGCACTCACCGAGAACGACCTCGGAGCGCGCAAGAGGACGGGTCCTATGTGGAAGGCCTGGGCCTATCCCGAATTCAGGCATGAGGGTATCGAGGCGGCGGCGAGCGGCGAAAACGTCATCATAAAGCTCTCGTATCCCCTTGAGTACGCCAACGTGCAGATGTGCTACTGCGTGCAGCCCGACGGCGTGATAAACCTTGATATGAAGCTGTGCGACAACGGCCGTCTGGCACAAGCCCCCGACCTTTTCCGCGTAGGCGTAGAATTCGGCATGCCCGGAGAGTATTCGACAGTTGATTTTTATGGTGAAGGACCTTTCGATACCTATTGCGACCGTCGAACTGCAGCACGTCTGGGTCACTACGTACAGGATGTCTGCAGCCGCTACGATTTTGGTGCCGCACGTCCTCAGGAGCATGGCAACAATGTGGGTATCAGGAGCTACAAACTGCTGGATGCCGACGGCTTCGGCCTCGAACTGACTTCTGAAAAGCCGTTCAGCGCTTCCGCCCTTCCGTTCAGCAGGGCCACGCTCGACCTCGGCAGGGGAGAGTGGCGTCACAGCAGGGAACTCATCCCTCTGATGCATAAGGAAAACAGGTCGCTGGGCTCCACTTTCGTGTGCTGCGACCTGCTGCAGATGGGACTTGGATGCGAAGACTCATGGGGTGCGCTTCCGCGCGATGAGTACATGGTGCATCCGGCCGGATATCAGTTTAAACTGTCATTATCTCCTTCTCTTTAACGGCGACGATATCGTCCACGTTTTTGACCTTCTTGTCGGTCAGCTTCTGGACTTCGTCTTCCGCTTCTTTCTCGACATCCTCAGAAAGGCCCTCATTCTTCTGGGCTTTTTTGAGGAGGTCGAAAGCGTCCCTGCGGGCGTTGCGGATCGTCACCTTGGTGTTCTCTCCTGTGGCCTTTGCTTTCTTGATAAGCTCGCGGCGGCGATCTTCGGTAAGGGCGGGAACGGTGCAGCGGATGATTTCGCCGTTGTTCTGGGGAGTGAAGCCGAGGTTGGCGTCCATGATAGCCTTCTCAATTTTGGGAATCATGTTCTTTTCCCAGGGCTGAAGTGCGAGTGTTTTTGCATCGGGGGCCGAGATTGAAGCAACCTGGTGCACCGGAGTGGGTGAACCGTAATAATCTACCATCAGGCCGTTGAAGATGGAGGGGTTGGCCTTCCCTACGCGGTAGGTCTTGAGGTCTTCCTCAAGGAAGTTCAGGGCGTCCTGCATTTTGGCTTCGGCGCCGCTGACGATTTCTTTTGCTCTGTCTGTTAACATATTGCGATAGATTTTGATGCTGTTTGTTATGCGTGAACTATAGTGCCGACGTTCTCTCCGTCCAAAACGCGGGCCAGGTTGCCCGGCTTTGAGATGTCGAATACCACGATGGGGACGGGGCCTTGTTCGCACAGGGCGTATGCGGTCTGGTCCATGACCTTGAGGTGGTCTGAGAGGGCCTTTGCGAAGCTGAGCTCGCTGTAACGGGTTGCCGTGGGGTCCTTCTCGGGGTCTGCGGTATAGACTCCATCGACGCGGGTGCCCTTGAGCAGGGCCTCCGCACCAAGTTCCAGGGCGCGCAGGGCTGCTCCGGAGTCGGTGGTGAAGAACGGGCTCCCGGTGCCGCCGGCTATGAGGGCTACGCCTCCCTTGTCAAGTACGGCTACGGCATTGTCGCGGTTGTAGTAGCGGGCATGCGGCTCCATGGGTGTCGATGTAAACACTTCTGCGGGGATGCCTTCGCTGCGGATGGCGCAGCTGAGGGCCAGGGAGTTGATGACCGTAGCGAGCATGCCCATACGGTCGCCAGTGACGCGGTCGAAGCCGCTTCCCACTCCCTGCAGGCCGCGGAATATGTTGCCGCCGCCGTTTACTATGGCTATCTGATGGCCGCCACGGACTGCGGTGGCTATTTCTTGTGCAAAGGTGCGGAGGCTTTGTGGATCGAGTCCTTTTCCGGCGGGGCCTCCAAGACTCTCGCCGCTAAGTTTTAATAATACCCTTTTATACATTTCGATGTTGCAACAGCTTCTTAAGTCAGCAGGAACAAAAATATTTGAAAAATATCAAAAATCCAAAAATCACTTGTGGGGATAATGTGGATTCTTGTTATATTTGCAAACTGAAAACTTTTTTTAACTCCTATGTTATCCAAATCTTCAATCGGCAGAAAGTTCATCCAGGCGATAAGCGGTGCTTTCCTCATCCTCTTTCTCCTGCTTCATGGAACTATCAATTTCTTTTCTGTAATTGACACATTTACAGGTAAATACGGTGTTGTAGCCAACGACGATATTCTCTTCAGCGAGGGCGACGGGCTTTTCAAACTGGGCTGCGACTTCATGTCCCTTCCCATAGTCGACATCATGGTCCCCATACTGGTTCTTGGTATCGTCGTGCATATCGGCTACGGATGCTGGCTTACCTTCCAGAATATCCGCGCCCGCGGCGGTGTCAAGCGCTATGAGGTCAGCAGCAAGGCTGCGGCAGATTCCTGGTCAGCACGCAACATGTTCATCCTCGGACTCGTAATCCTTGGCCTGCTGTTCTTCCATCTTTCTCATTTCTGGGCAAAGATGCAGCTTCCCGAGATGTTCGGAATCGGCAATTTCGAGAACAATCCTTACCTGCTGCTCAATGCAACTTTCGGTAAATGGTGGATCCTTCTGATTTACCTCATCTGGTTCGCCGCCATCTGGATGCATCTCGTACACGGTTTCTGGAGCATGTTCCAGACCGTCGGCTGGAACAACCAGACATGGTTCAAGCGCCTCAAGGTCATCGGCATAGTGGTTGCTTCCCTTATTGTTTTCCTCTTCGTTGCATCTGCATGCAACGCCTTCCTGCAGGTCAACGGCCTTATCGGGGCATAATTTCAACCTTATTTATATCCTTTGAGCGCACCCTTCGCGGTGCGCTCTTTTTTTGTGGAATAGCGGGGTACAAAAAAAGAGCTCGATGAGCTCTTGTGTCGGGGTAAAAGGACTCGAACCTTCGACCCTCTGGTCCCAAACCAGATGCGCTAGCCAACTGCGCCACACCCCGAAATGTTGCCGGCGGCCAAAGAGCCTGCCCGGACTATTACGGCGCAAAGTTAAAAATTAAATCTTAAACCTGCGTCAAAATTGAACATAAATGGTTTGTCTGTGCGCAGGGATTTGGGCTGGTTGCCGTGGAAATAATAACGGACGGCGGGATCGAGATAGAGGCTCAGCTTGTCGCCCAGGGGGATATCGACGCCGACGCCGAGTGCCACGGAGAACTGCAGCGCGCCGGCTTTGTCGCTGATTGTCGTGCCGGGGCCGGAGAGGAGCCTGTAGTTGTTTGCCACGCAAACTTCTGCTGAGCCGCCGCCCCAGGCGTACAGATTGAGCAGGCCGTCAGCTGTGCTCAGCAAGTCGTAATATGCGTTGACAGGTATGCCGACATAGTGTACGGCGTGATATATGCCTCCGGTGTAACTGTCTGAGTATGTGCCGTTGAACGTGCGAGTGAGCAGTGAATACTCCAGTCCGGTGCCGAAGGACAGTTTGTCTGAGACGCGCAGCCTGGTGCCAAGGCCGATGGTGAAGGGGACTCCGTAGGTGGACGATCCTGCCTCGGAGATTCCGGCGTCGGGAGAACCCGCTCCCGGAGCCATGCGGCTTATGCCGGTACCGCCGTATTTGATGTTGGAATCGTTGCTGCCAAGACCTCCCTGGGCGTACAGACCGCTGATGCGGACCTTGCGGGAAGGGGCTTCCGAGTTGCTGATGCGTGCCCATTCGGCAGCGTCCTGCTCGGAATATGTTTCTGAAGGAACCTCTTTATTACCAGGCTCTTGTACGGTGCCGGCGGCTTCTGTGGAAGCGTTGCCAGACGCTGCTGTTGCGGGTGCCGCAGGATTGCCGGAATCCGTTGCTGTGGAAGCGTCTGCAAGAAGATTGCGGACAGGCCTTCTGGATTTTGCCTTGGGCGCCGCTGATGCGGAAGGCTCAGCTACGGAGGGCTCCGCCGCATTGAACAGATCTGTGGGAACAGTGTTTTCGTTTGATTGCGGGGCGCTGTCGCCGGATACTTCCTGTGCGACGATATTATCCGGGACAGAGCCGGCCTTGGGGCCGTTCCAGGTAAAGAAAAGACCGACTGCCAGAGCTGCGGCGGCAAAGGCGGGCACTGCCCACTTCCACCATGGGACGACCGGAGCGGCCTTGGCGTCGAGACGCTGCGACACGGCACGCCAGACACGTCGGGGTGCTTTAACCTCGGCGTCCTGTAGCATCGACCGGACTTGCCTGTCGAAATCTTGCCAATTGTCTTGCGTCATAATACTTACTTTTTACCAATCTTTGCCTGCAGCAGTGCACGGGCTCTCAGGAGCTGGGACCTGGATGTCGCTTCCGATATCCCCAGCTGTTCTGCAATCTCTGCGTGGGAGTAACCTTCCACGACGTACATGTTGAACACCGTGCGGAAGCCGGCCGGCAAGTCTGCAATGGCCCTTTCCAATTCTTTGTAGCTGATTTGCTGAATGGCTCCGGGTGCATCGCTGGAGATGTTCCAGGCGGCGTCGACGTCGGTGCTGTCTTTCAGCACGTCGTTTTTCCTGAGGTTCATGAGTGCCGTGTTGACAAAGATCTTTCTGGCCCAGCCCTCGAAGGAACCGTCCCCCGAGTAGGTGTCAAGTTTGGCGAACAGCGTCACGAATCCGTCTTGCAAGACGTCCTCGGCTAATGTGCGGTCCTGAACGTATCTCAGGCATACGGCATACATTTTGCCGGACAGGACGTCGTAGATGGCTTTTTGTGCACGTCTGTCGCCTTCCTTGGCTTTGGCTATCCAGGAATTAAGATGCGATTTGTCGGCAAAAAGTTGCATCAGTCCTCAAAAAAAATCAATACGCGGAGATGACGTGCCGGAAAACCGGCGCCTAAACTCCGAATCAATTTGCGAAAATAGGCAAAAAATCAATATTTTTGTAACGCGATGAGAAAACTCCTGTTCAGTTTGTTCCTTTCCGCCTTCATCCTGCCGCTTTCCGCAGCGGCCCAGGGCACTGTCTGTCGGGCGTCCGGCTTTGCCGCCGAGGCAATTCCCGACGCGGAGCGCAACCCTGACGCCATCGCGCTGGAGAACGCCCTCCTGGATGCTGTATGTCTCATAGATTCCGGCGATTATACCTCTGCCGGCTCCATCCTCGATTCGCTCGACCGCTGTTGTCCGCAGGATGCCGCCGTCCAGTACTACCTGGGTCTGTGCAGCTACATGTCCAGGGACATTCCCGCTACGGCACGGCATTTCGAAAAGGCGGCGGCACTTGATACCGCCAACATCTGGTACCGGGAGACCCTCGCCAATCTCTACATCAACATGGGCGAAGCCGCGAAAGCAGGCGAACTCTTTGAAAAGCTGTCAGTCGAAGATCCGGCGCGCTTCCGTAATGCCTACACGCTGGCCCTCATGGCCGACGCTTACCGTTTCAAACGCGATTACGACTCCTTTTTCGAGACTCTTACCGAACTGGTGAACGACGAGCAGGCCGACGACGAAATGAAGTACCGGGCCATCATGGGAGCCCTCGGAGGTTTCGACCGCAACACGTTCAACGACATCCTTCCGAGGATAGACTCTCTCATGCAGCGCTATACCGAGGCGGAGCCTTCCAGCGTGCACGCACACGAGCTGCGGATGGAAACCGCCGCCACCCTGGGAAACGACGAGGTGGTCATAGAGCAATGCAACACCCTGATGCAGCTCCAGCCTTCGGATACCACGGCCTTACTTACCAGCCTGTCGGTCATCGGCGACACGTACTACAAGGCAGGCCAGACACGCAAGGCGTTCAAAACCTACGAGAAAGCCCTCAAACTCAAGCCCGACTACAGTCCGGTCCTCAACAATTACGCATACTTCCTCAGCCAGAAGAAGAGATGCTTGCGCAAGGCCGAAAAGATGAGCCGGATAACGGTTGAGCAAAACCCCGACAACGCCACCTACCTCGACACCTACGGCTGGATATTGTTCCTTCGCGGCAAAGCCGCCGAGGCCAAACCCTACTTCAAGCATGCGATGCTGTACGGCGGCAAGGACAGCGCCGTAGTGCTGATGCATTACTCACTGGTCCTCAAGGCGCTGGGCGAGAACGACCTGGCTACGTACTACAAAAACCTGGCAGATAGCAAATCCAACAAATGACAAGTCTCAGACATTTCTTCGGCGTGGCGGCAGCCCTGACCCTTGCGCTTTTGTGCACCGCTCCCTGCGGGGCCCAGAACCTGTCCCGCACCCGTGACCGCAAGGCCCGCCTGGAAAGGGATATAAAGACCCTCGAAAAGCAGCTCGGCGCAACCAGACAAAAGGAGAATACCGCAGCAAGCCAGCTGAACCTGCTGAGGGCTCAGACGTCGGCCCGCCGCGAACTGCTGAACGAAAGCGAGCGCGAACTGGGCATCCTGTCAGACAGCGTAAACTTCTGCCGTCGCCGCATTGATACCCTGTCGGCGAGAGTCGATACGCTCAGCGGACGTTACGCACGTCTGCTCAAGACCGCATATAAGAACCGCGACACCCGTGTGTGGTATATGTATATCCTTGCCAGTGAAGACATTGGCCAGGGCGTGCGGCGCTACGGATACCTGCGCCGCCTCTCCCGTGAGCTCAACCGGGAGGGCATGCAGCTGAAGCAGGAGCGCGACACCCTCGAGGTGGTACGGGAACGGCTCGAAAAACTCCAGGCCGACGTGCGTGCCGTACGCGATTCCCGCGCTTCCGAAGTGGAGAAGCTGCATCGGGAAGAGGAACGCTCCCGCAGTCTCGTGAGCCAGCTGCAGAGCGACAGCAAGAAGTATATGAGCCAGCTGAACTCCAAACGCAAGGAGGTGGAGGCTCTCAACCGGGAGATAGAGAGGCTGATAGCTGCCGAAATGGACAAATCCCAAAAAGGTTCCGGCGGCAAGACGGCAGGCGGCAAGAAGACATCTACGAAAATCGACAGCGCCCTTTCAAAAGAATTCTCGGCCAACCAGGGCAAACTGCCATGGCCGGCGGAGGGTCGCGTCGTAAGCCACTTCGGGCGCAATCCGCACCCGGTTTACACCAAACTCGAGATGCCCTTCAACAACGGCGTAGGCCTTGCCGTCGAACCCGACGCCCCCGTTCGGGCCGTGTTCAACGGTACGGTGAAGCAGATCGTGATGATACCGGGCTACAATCAGTGCATACTGGTGCAGCATGGTGAGTATTTCACATTCTACTGCAAACTGGGCTCCGTCGCCGTAAAATCCGGAGACAAAGTCAAGACAGGCCAGGTCATAGGACACGTGGCCACGATGGGGGACGAGACGCAGCTGCATTTCCAGCTCTGGAAGGGCAAGGACCCCCAGAATCCGGAAAAATGGCTTAAAAGGTAGATAGCGCTAATCTTCTCCGCAGACCCAGACCAGCACGTGGCGGTCGAAGGTCATGTACTGGAGACTGAGTTCCTGCTCGTATCCGTCTTTGCCCACGAAGGTCGCATCCAGCTCACCTTCTTCGCGGGGGCGGACGTCTTCTATCTCAATCTGCTCGGCAAAATCGACGTTGTACTGCGACATTTTCTTGTACACCGCCTCCTTGGCGCACCAGTAGATGGCCAGCTGCGTGCGGCGGTCGACTTCGTCGTCGTCGAGTTCTTCGATTTCCTCTTCCGACAGGGCTTTCTTCTCGACTGCGGAGAAGTCGCGGTCGAGAGATTCGCAGTCGATTCCCACCTCATCCACGTCATTGAGTATGATTGCGACGTATTTGTCGGTGTGGGTGATACTGATGTTGATTGCGTTGTTCTCGATGTAGGGTTTGCCGTTGTCGTGATGGCTCAGGTAAACCTTTTCTTCGAACATTACGTCGAGAAGGGCGCGTACGGCGAGCTTCTGCTTGCGTACGGATTCGCTTTTGATATATGAAATTTCCTCCAGTTCGTCTGAGGGGATGGACGTGAGGGCTCTGAGCTGCTCCTCAGTTTCGCTTATTTGCCAGACGCCTATGCGCGAGTGATAGTCGTCGTCGAGATCTTTTTGTAGATATAGTGCCATAAACAATTATAACATGGCAAATATAATGATAATTTTTATTATACAAGAAAATTTGTAAATTTGGGCCGCGAAAGACATATCATCTATAATATGAAATATCTCACAAACGAAAAACTTACCATTGTCGGCGCCGGCGGAATGATCGGCTCCAACATGGCCCAGACCGCCCTTATGCTCGGTCTTACTCCCAACATCTGCCTTTACGATATCTATGAGCCTGGCGTTCACGGTGTTGCAGAAGAGATTTATCACTGCGCATTCGAGGGCGCAAACGTTACCTGGACAGTTGATCCCGAGGTCGCGTTCAAAGATGCCAAATACATCATCTCTTCCGGAGGAGCACCCCGCAAGGAAGGCATGACCCGCGAAGACCTTCTCAAAGGCAACTGCAAGATTGCCGCAGAGTTCGGCGACTACATCCGCAAGTACTGCCCCGACGTCAAGCATGTCGTGGTCATCTTCAATCCCGCCGACGTAACGGCCCTCACCGCCCTCATCCATTCCGGTCTCAAGCCCAACCAGCTTACTTCTCTCGCCGCACTCGACAGCACCCGTCTCCAGGAGGCCCTTGCAGCCGAATTCGGTGTACAGCAGTGCAAGGTTACCGGAGCCCGCACTTACGGCGGACACGGCGAGGCAATGGCGGTATTCGCCAGCAAGGCCCTTATCGACGGCGAGCCTCTCAGCAGCAAGAACCTGAGCGCCGAGCGCTGGGCCGAAATCAAGCATGCCACCATCCAGGGCGGTTCCAACATCATCAAGCTCCGTGGCCGCAGCTCCTTCCAGAGCCCCGCATACCAGGCTGTCAAGATGATTGAGGCCGCAATGGGCGGAGCAGAGTTCCACTGGCCTGCAGGCTGCTACGTCAACGCTCCCGAACTCGGTTTCACCAACGTCATGATGGCGATGCCCACCGTAATCGACAAAGACGGCGTGCGTTATACCGCTCCCGAGGGCACTGCCACCGAAATGGCCGACCTCAAGGCCTCCTACGAGC
>DGVM01000034.1 GCA_002395925.1 Bacteroidales bacterium UBA4284 | reverse complement strand
TGGACACACAAAGCTACAAAACAGTTTCCCTGAACAAGGGCACTGTGAACAAAGAGTGGGTTGTCATTGACGCGACTGATCTCGCACTTGGTCGTCTCGCCTCCCGCGTGGCCCTTGTCCTCCGTGGCAAGACCAAGCCCGGCTTCACCCCCAACGTTGATTGCGGCGATAACGTCATCGTAATCAATGCAGAGAAGGTGGCCCTCGGCGGCAAGAAAATGACCGATCGCGTGTACACCCGTTACACCGGATATCCGGGCGGGCAGCGTTTCACGACCCCCAAGGAGATCCTCGAGAAGAGGCCTGCAGAACTCGTTCGCAGGGCCGTCCGCGGCATGCTCCCCAAGAACCGTCTTGGCAGCAAGATCCTCGGCAATCTGCATGTCTATGCAGGTCCTGAGCATCCGCACCAGGCGCAGAACCCCAAAACCATCAAGTTAAACGAAATTTAAACAGAGCAAATGGAACAGACACACGCCCTTGGAAGACGTAAAGCAGCTGTAGCTCGCGTTTATCTCACAGCCGGAAAAGGCAACATCACGATCAACGACCGTACTCTCGAGAACTACTTCCCCGCAGAGACCCTCCAGTACATCGTGAACCAGCCCTTCGAGGTCACCGGAACAGCCGGTCAGTTCGACGCAAAGATCACTCTCTGCGGCGGCGGTACCAAAGGCCAGGCCGAGGCAGTCCGTCTCGGTATCTCCCGCGCCCTCTGTGAGATTGACAAGGAAGCATACCGCGCCACTCTCAAGGCAGCCGGTTTCCTCACCCGCGATGCCCGCGAGGTCGAGCGCAAGAAACCCGGTCAGCCCGGTGCCCGCAGACGCTTCCAGTTCAGCAAACGTTAGTTATTTGTTGATTTACAGCACAGAGGCGGTTTTAAACATTCCTCCCGGAATGTTGCCGCCCTGCGGAAAAGGCCGGAGACCGGAAATCCGCTACTCCGCCTTGATGAAAAGAGGCCCGTACGGGCACAGTTAAAAACAAGAAACAAAACACAATGTCACGCACAAATTTCCAAGAACTGCTTGATGCAGGCGTACACTTCGGACACCTTGCCCGCAAGTGGAACCCCAAAATGGCACCCTACATCTTCGACCAGAAGAAGGGCACCCACATCATCGACCTGCACAAGACCATCGTCAAACTCGACGAGGCTGCCGAGGAGATGAAGATTCTGGCCAAGAGCGGCCGCAAGATTCTCTTCGTAGCCACCAAAAAGCAGGCTAAGGACATCGTCAGCGAAAAAGCAACAGCTGTCGGCATGCCTTCAGTCACCGAGCGCTGGGCAGGTGGTATGCTCACCAACTTCCCCACCATCCGCAAGGCCATCAAGAAGATGGGCACCATCGACAAGATGAAAGAAGACGGCACCTTTGAGAAGCTCGCAAAGCGTGAGCGTCTCCAGGTCGACCGCCAGAGGGCCAAACTCGAGAAGAACCTCGGCTCCATCCGCGACATGAGCCGCCTCCCTTCCGCAATCTTCGTCATCGACGTACAGAAGGAGGCCAACGCCGTCAAGGAAGCCAACCGTCTCAACATTCCGGTATTCGCAATGGTTGATACTTGTTGCGATCCCACACCCATTGATTATGTGATTCCGGCAAACGACGACGCGGCAAAGAGCATCGAGTGCATCATGAACATCCTCTGCAAAGCCATCGCCGAAGGTCTTGAGGAGCGCAAGCTCGAGAAGGACAAGGAGACTCCCGCAGAAGAGGAGGGTGAGGCCCCCAAGGCAGCGACCCGCAAGCTCCGCGCCCGCAAGGGAGCGAAAGCCGAAGAGGAAGCTCCCGAGGCAGCGGCAGAACCCGCAGCCGAGAGTGCAGAAGCCCCCGCAGCAGAATAAGTTCCATTTTAACTCCAAAGAGATAAAGCTATGGCTATTACAGCAGCAGACGTAATGAAGTTACGCAAGATGACTTCCGCAGGTATGATGGATTGCAAGAAGGCTCTCGAAGAGGCAGAAGGCAACTTCGAAAAGGCCATCGGCATCATCCGCGAGAAGGGCAAGATGGTCGCCGCCAAGAGGGCTGACCGCGAAACCTCCGAGGGTGCCGTCAAAGCACGCATCGCAGGTGGAAAGGGTATCCTGGTCTGCCTCGGATGCGAGACCGACTTCGTCTCCCGCAACTCCGACTTCCAGAACCTTGCAGAGGCCATCGCCGACGTCGCAATCGCAAACTGCCCCGCAGATCTTGAAGGCCTCAAGGCTTGCAAGATGGCAGACGGTTATACCGTGGCCGAGGCTGTCGAGGCACAGACCGGCAAGACCGGCGAGAAGCACGTTCTCGTTGGTTACGCACTCGTAGAGGCTCCTTTCGTTGCCGAATACATCCACAAGATTAACGGTAAGCTCGGCGCTCTCGTAGGCTTCAACAAGCCCATTTCCGAGGCTCTTGCAAAGGGTGTCGTCATGCAGGTCGCTTCCATGAACCCCGTCTCCATCGGTGTCGATGACTGCCCCAAGGAAGTCCTCGAAGGCGAGAAGACCGTGGCCATACAGAAGACCAAGGACGAGATGGTCCAGAAGGCCATCGACGCAGCCCTTAAGAAGGCCGGCATCAACCCTGCTCACGTTGACAGCGAGGATCATATCGAATCCAACACTGCCAAGGGCTGGCTCACTCCCGAGCAGGCTCAGCAGGCCCGCGAGATCATCAAGACCGTTGGTGAAGAGAAGGCAGCTTCCCTGAACCCTGTCATGATCGAGAACATCGCAAACGGCCGTGTACAGAAGTTCCTCAAGGAGCAGACTCTCGAGGAGCAGGAGTACCAGATGAGCGACGACAAGATCAGCGTCAAGGAAGCCATCGCAAAAGAAGACAAGGATGCAAAGATCGTTGCCTTCAAGCGCTTCTCCCTCGCTGACTAAGCTTAATTGTCTATAAAAAAGACCGGTCAATTAATTTGGCCGGTCTTTTTGTTTAGATATTCCGCGAGACGATGATTCCGAGACCGCGAAGTCTGGGCGGCTGCTGCGGAAGCGTGACTCCTATACTCCATTCGCCGAACTCCGACGGCATCATGCCGCTGCGGTACAGGACCCTGGATGAGTCGGCGGGGTAGTAAACCGTCTCGGAGAAATAACGGCCCGAAGGGGAGCGCCACACTACCTGCATGGGAAAACTCACAAGGGTATCGTTCCGGAAAAGCGGCTTGTCTATTGCCGTATAAAAAGAAAAATCGTATGAGTGAAGGCTGTCGGTAAGCTCGACGCTGAAACTGTATTCTCCTGCGGAATTGGACCGCAGGAAGTATTCCCGGGCCTGTGGCTCGCTGCATGCAGAGACCATGAGCAGGGCAAGCAATACCGCCGGGAGCGCTCTACGCATTATTCCGCGTCCTTTTTACCCTCTCCCTGACGGTGCTGGCGGCCTCTGCCGCGACGGTCGGAATTCCTCCTGCCGCCGTCGGGCCTGGGCTCGGCCGGCTGCCTTGCAGATGAGTTTTCGCTCGTTGGCGCATCATCCTTTGCTCCGTTCCTCTTGTTGCGGGCACGGTTCCTGGAGCGCTTGCGCTTGGGTGTGTCGAAGCGGGATATGCTGTCGTCGCCCACTGCGGTGACGAATTCGGGCATCACGGGCTCCGGTTCGGTCTTGAGCGACTCGGGTTTCTGTCCGGCGCGGTTCATTTCTATGATTTCGCGCACCTCGGCAGCGTCGAGGGCGTACAGGTCGGCGTCGGAGTTGCGGTCGTACGAGAAATACATTATCTCCCTCAGAATGTCGGTCTTGCGCAGCCATGCCTGACCGTCTTCGAATTCCAGGGGACCCTGCACCTTGGGAATGCGTGACTGGGCGTCGAGGTAGGTCGCAACCTCGTAGTTGAGGCAGCACTTTAGCTTGCCGCACTGGCCTGCGAGCTTCTGGGGATTGAGCGACAGGTCCTGGCAGCGTGCGGCAGAGGTGGAAATGCTCTGGAAGGAGGTGATGTAGTTGGCGCAGCACAGCTCTCGCCCGCAAACGCCCAGACCGCCTATTAGCCCGGCCTCCTGACGTGCACCTATCTGCTTCATTTCTATGCGGATACGGAACTCCTCCGCGAAAACCTTGATGAGCTGGCGGAAGTCGACGCGGCCGTCGGCTATATAGTAGAATATGGCCTTGGTGCCGTCGCCCTGGAATTCCACGTCGCCGATTTTCATCTCGAGACCCAGCTCCGCTGCGATTTTGCGCGCCTTGATCATGGTTTCGTGCTCGCGGGCGATTGCCGCCTGCCACTTCTGTATGTCCAGCGGTTTGGCCTTCCGGTAGATGTGCCTGAATTCGGTATTATCGCGGCTGATGCCCTTGCAGGCCATCTGCCTTGCGACGACTGGGCCGGTGAGGGTGACTATTCCGAGGTCATAGCCGTTGGCCGCCTCCACTATGACAAAGTCGCCGATTGCGAGGTTCTGCTGCGAATCGTTGATGTAGAAGCCTTTGCGTGTGTTTTTGAACCGCACTTCGAAGATGTCTGGACATGTGCCGTCTTCGATTCCCTTGAGTATGTTGCGGTCCGACAGTTTGCAGCAGCCGGCGCGGTAAGAGACGTTGTCGGTCTCTTCGCCCTTGACGACGGTGCAGCCGCGGAAGCAGTCGTATTGTATGGTCTCGTTATCCATCAGATGATGCTGTATAGTCTGTTAGCCAGGTCGGCGAAAATGATTTTTGTGTTGACGTTGCGCTCTATGAGCCTGTAGGCCGTGTCGAATGCTCCGACGGCGGCCCTGGGGAAGGTCTTTTTGACCCTCGGTGCCCACTGTGTAGCATTGCCCGATGCGGTCTGCGGCAACCCTATCCCTTGCTGGACAAGGAAGATGTTGCGCATTGCGTCCGCTGCAAATTTACAAAAAGCTTTGGCACTTTCGCGCGAGGGGAGAGAAGAAATGCGTTCCGCCGCCTGCAGGGCGTCAAAAAGGTCGTGCCGCAGCAGTGCCTCCATCAAGTCGTCAAGCATCTGCGGGTCTTCGAATTCCGGAGCCCTTGCGGCGGCTCCGAGCTGCAGGCGCTGGCAGCGCGAGGCTATGGTCTGCAGGACTTTCTCGGGGGCATGGGTGATGAGGAGGAACTGAGTCTGCGCCTCCGGCTCCTCAATGGCCTTCAGAAGGCGGTTGGCCGCATCCTGGTTCATCTTTTCGGGAAGGTAAATCACCACCGAACGCCAGCCTC
The DNA here is from genome assembly GCA_002395925.1 of Bacteroidales bacterium UBA4284. Next base: position 17,254 of record DGVM01000034.1, on the reverse strand, counting down.
CTTCGAGGGCGCTGAGCGACAGTTGCGAAAGCACCTCACGGGCCTCCGCGACCGCAATCAGGGACGATTTGCTGTCTATCCCAAGGGCCGCTCCGAGCTCGGATTCGGTGAAACAGGGATTCTGTTGCACGAGCGCACGGAACTGAGGCATAAGGGATGCCGAGGTCTGTGGCGAGGTGGTAGGAAAGATGAAGTGGATGTCGGGGTGTATGAGCTTGCTCACGCGGTTGCAGGAAGGACACTGGCCGCATGAATCTCCGTCGTGGCGCTGAGGGCAGTACAGGTATTGCAGGTAGGCGAGGGCGATGCTCATGGCAGGGCCTCCGTCGGGCTCGGTGAACATGAGGGCATGGGGAATACGTCCGGAACTGATCATCCCGGAGAGCGCCCTGACGGTGTCTGCGTTGCCTGTAATGTCGCTGAATCTCATTTTGTCCTGATTGCGTTGTATCTTGCCAGTTCCCTCAGGACCTCCCTTTCGGGGGACGCAGGGAAGAGTTCGAGCGCCTCTTCTGCAAGGCCGATATATTCCTGCAGGCGCTGGTTTGCGTATTCAAGTCCTCCGTTCTCTATTGCAAACGAATGGATGCTGGCGCAGAACTCGGGATGCGACGGTATCTGCTTGACCATGCTTCGTATCTGCCCGCTGCGGCTTTCGGGTACGCTCCTCAGTGCTCCGAGAAGCGGGAGCGTGATTTTCTGCTCCTGGAGGTCGGCGCCGACGGGTTTGCCGATCTCGGCGCTCTGGTAATCCATTATGTCGTCCTTGATCTGGAACGATATGCCGAGAGCCTTTCCGTAATTGCCGGCGGCTTCCTTCATGGAGTCCGGAGCTCCTGTTGACACGGCCGCCAGACGGCATGCGGTCTCGAAAAGCGAAGCGGTCTTGCAGTAGATGATACGGAAGTAGTCCTGCTCGGTGGTGTCGGCGTCGGAGGCCTTCTGCATCTGGAGCATTTCGCCTTCGGCAAGCCTGGACAAGACCATGGAGAACAGGTCTATGGCTTCTGACTGATGGGGCAGGCCTACGATGAGCGTGACGGCACGCGACAGCCAGAAATCGCCTATCAGCACCGCAGCGGTGGGGCCTATCATCGCCGACAGCGAGGGTTTGCCCCGGCGCATGGAACTCTTGTCTGCGACGTCGTCGTGGAAAAGAGTGGCGTTGTGCAGCAGTTCCGTAGCCGTTGCGAATGCGATGCTTTCGTGTGTGGGGGTGCCGAAGGCCCTGCTGGTGAGCAGGGTCAGCAGAGGGCGGAGCTGTTTGCCTGTGTTTGACAGCTGAGAATCGTTGATAGATTCCAGCAGCGGGATATCGGACTTTAGCTGCCGGCGTAACAGCTGCTGATAGAGAGTCCAGTCGTTTCCGAGCAGATTTATGATATCCTGATGGTTCACAGCAGCTTTTCGAGTTCTTCTATGGTGCGCGGAGCCAGAAGCAGGTCGCGTTCTTCCTGGCGGAGCGTCCCAGCCTCCACGAAGTGGTCCATGAGGGTCAGGAGGGGATCGTAGAACCCGTCGGCGTTGAGGACGGCGATCTTTCCGCTGAAGCGGCCAAGCTTCTTGAGTACCAGCGTGTTGAACAGTTCGTCCATGGTGCCTATTCCACCGGGAAGGGCAATTACGATGTCTGCATCCTCGAGCATGACGGCCTTGCGTTCGGCCATGCTGTCGGTCCAGACGGTTTCGCTGAGCCCGGGATAGACTACGGGCTCCATGAAACGGGGAATCACGCCTTTTGTATATGCGCCTGCGGCAAGGGCCTCGTCGCTTACTATCCGCATCGTGCCCTTTGTAGTGCCTCCGGACGAGATGCGGTACCCTTTAGCAGCAGCGGCCCGCACTGCCAGGCGGGCTGCTTGATTGTATTCGGGTGCTATTGACTCGTTTGCGGAGCAATAGAACAAGGCTGTCATAATGCAGCCTCGATGCGTGCCTTGAGGTCTTGTTTGGGGACTACGCCGACGGAGCGGTCGACGACCTCGCCGTTCTTGATGAAGACCAGGGTAGGGATGTTGCGCACGCCGAAACGCATTGCAACGTCCTCGCAGTCGTCCACATTGCACTTTGCGATGGTGGCCCTGCCCTCGAATTCGGCGGCGAGCTCATCCACTACAGGTGACAGGATACGGCAGGGTCCGCACCAAACGGCCCAGAAATCTATTACGAGAAGTCCCGGTTCCGCCAGGACCTCTTCAATGTTAGCAGAGGTAATAACTTTTTCCATATCTGCAAATATAAGAAAATATCAATAATATGCTTCGATATTCCAGACAAAAGCCCGCAGGCCAAGGTCCGGTGAAGCTTCGTCCTTCGCACGCAGTGCATCCAGTATGGGCTGGACCTTCTCGTCCTTGACTATGGTGAGCACAGCATGGTTTTGCTCGGGCCAGGCATGGTTGCCAAGGTGCGGGATGCCGTTGAAGCCTCCCTTGCCCTGGATATCCTGCCACTGGGTATAACCCCTCTGGCGCACGCTTTCCAGTACCTCCACTATCTCTTCGTTGTAGGCCTGGTTGTAACTTATGAATATAGCTTTCATGCCTTTGCTATTCTTTTCTTCTTGCGTTTTTCTTGTCTGACGCAGATGGCGCAGTACACGGTGGGAATGAGTACCAGCGTAACCAGAGTGGAGACGGAAAGTCCCCAGCACACGGTGACGCCGAGAGACTGCCACAACTCGGAGCCCTCGCCGGTTCCTATCGCCATTGGCAGCAGGCCGAGCACGGTGGTGAGGGTGGTCATAAGTATAGGACGCAGACGGCTGCGGGCTGCGGTGGTGACGGCGTCACGCACGTTCATGCCGCGCTCGCGCAGCAGTATGGTGTAGTCGATGAGCACGATACCGTTCTTTACGACGATACCCAGCAGGATGATGATGCCCACCAGCGACATCATTCCCAGATTGACTCCGGACAGAGCGAATCCGATGAGCACGCCGACCGCGGCGAACGGAAGGCTGAACATAATGACGAACGGACTCATGAACGACTCGAACTGGGACGCCATGACCATATACACCAGAATGATAATCAGCACGATAAGCACGAACAGGTCGCGGAACATGTCTTGCTGGTCCTCATAATCTCCTGCAATCTGCACGGCGATTTCGGGCGGGATGTCGGTGGAGTTGATGGCTCTCTGCGCCGCTTCGACGGCCTCGGACATGGCGGCTCCGCGTCCTACGATTCCGTTGATGGTGATGAGTCTTTCGCGGTCCTTACGTTCGATGGTGGGAGGCACGAGCGTCTCCACCACGCGGCCCAGTTCCTTCATCCTGATAGGTTTGCCCTGGGCGCTCGTAACGGTGATGTTCTCCATGTCCTCGATGCTCGTGCGGAACTCGGGAGCGTAGCGTACGCGTATGTCGTATTCCTCTCCGTCTTCGCGGTAGTAAGATGCGAGCGTGCCGCTCATGGCGGCGCTGAATGCCGCACCTGCGGTTGAGGAGTTGAGCCCGTTGAGAGCCAGCTTGGTGCGGTCGAAGTCCATCTGGAATTCGGGAGTGTATTCGTCGCGGCTGAGCGTAACCTGCGCATAGGCAGGGTCTTCCATCATCTTGGAACGGAGCTCGCGGGCAATCCTGTCGGTGGTTTCGAAGCTGTAGCCGTAAACCTCCACCTTGATTGTGGAAGCGCCTCCCATTCCGCCGCCGCCCTCGGTGACGATGGCGCGGTGGATGTCGGGGTAGCGCTTCATGATGCCTCGGATTACGTCGGCAATCTCGGCGCTGGTGCGTTCACGCGTGCTGGACGTTCCGATGCGTACGTTCATGGAGATGACGTGCGTACCGTTGCTGCGCATGGCGGCGAAGGTGTTCTCGCTGTCGGCCTGTCCGAAAGTGAAGTTGATTTTCTGGGCTTCGGGCACCTCGGCAAGCACGTCGTCGTAGAGTCTGAAGGCAAACTCGCGGGTGACGTCCTGGGCGGTACCCATGGGAAGCTCGATGTTGGCGGATATGCGGTCGGTGTCGCTATGCGGGAAGTACTCGGTCTTGACGCTCGGCCCGAGCAGCAACACAACCGCTACGAACACGGCTGCGAATCCCAGGATGACGATGGCCCTGCGTCCTGTGGCCCAATGGATTACATGCCCGTATCCCCTGGATATCCAGTCGAGGAAACGGTTGATGGGGGCGAAGAATGCGTTATAGACCTTTCCGTGCTTTTCCTTGGGCTTGAGCAGGCGGGAGCACAGCATGGGGACGAGGGTGAGAGCTGCGGTGGTGGAGACTATCATGATGATGCTCACTATCCATCCGAGCTGGCGGAACATCATGCCAGCCATTCCCTTGATCATGGTAAGCGGTAGGAATACGCACAGCATGGTGAGGGTGGAGGCGATGACGGAAATGCCCACTTCGGACGTTCCGTGCACGGCGGCTTCGGACGGCCGTTCCCCACGGGCCAGATGAGTGGATACGTTCTCCAGCACCACGATGGCGTCGTCCACAACCATTCCTATGGCGATTGCGAGCGCCGACATCGATATGATGTTGAGCGTGTTGCCGGTCATCGCAAGGTACACCAGCGACGCCAGCAGGGCGATAGGGATGCTAAGGACGATGATGAGCGTCGATTTGAAGTTGCCAAGGAACAGGAATACCACCAGCATGACCACGATGAAGGTTATTATGATGGTGTCCCTCAGGGTCTTGATGGTGTTGATGATTTCCGTCGAACCGTCCACCAATATGGTTACGTCCACATCGGCGGGCAGGTTGGGCCGGATCTTCTCGAGCTGCTTCTTGACGCCGCGGATTACGTTGACGGTGTTGGCGCCGGACTGCTTCTGGATGACGATGCGTGCGGAACGCTCGCCGTTGGTGTATGACTCCTGCTCCCTCTCCTCGTTGCCGTCGCGCACCGTGGCGACGTCGCGCAGGTACACAGGACGACCCGCCATGGAGCCTACGACTATGTCGAGAAGCTCGGAGGGGTCGCTGAATTCCTTCTGCACGCGGAGGGTGTAGGTACTCGAACCTATGTCGATGTTACCCGAAGGAAGATTCCTGTTCTCTGCGGATATGACGCTCGCTATGCTGCTGACCGTCAGGTTGTAAGCCTGCAGGCGGGTGGGGTCGCAGTAAACCTGGATTTCGCGCGTGGGGGCTCCCGAGACGCTCACCGTACCCACGCCCTTGACACGGGCGAGGGGAGTCGCGAGCCTGTCGTCGAGTATCTTGTCCAGTCCCTGGAGGCTCTCCTTGGCTGTCGCCGTGAGCATCATGATAGGCATGTCGTCGGCGCTGAACTTGAAGATTACCGGCATGGTGGCGCCGTCGGGCAGGACGGAGTTCACCATGTCCAGTTTGTCCCGGACGTCGTTTGTCGCTTCTTCTATGTCGGTTCCGTATTCGAAGGTAAGGGTAAGCAGGGAAATGTTTTCCTGCGAGCGGGAGCTGAGTTCCTTGAGGTTCTCCACTCCGTTGAGAGAGTTTTCGAGGACCTTGGTGAGGTTGGTCTCGATGTCGGCGGCATTGGCTCCTGGATAGGATGACATCACCATTATGACATTGGAATCGAACTCCGGGAACTGTGCGATGCTGAGCCTCGACAGGGAGTAGATGCCGAATATCATGAAGGCGATGAACAACAGGCCTGTCGTCACCGGGTGCTTTACGGCTGTGCGGTAGATGCTCATGGCTTATCCTATTTCCACTTCTACGCCCGCCTTGAGCGTGGAGTTGCCTTTATAGACTACCGATTCGCCCTCCTTCAGGCCGGAGAGAATCTCGTATTTGCCGTCCAAGTGACGTCCGAGCGTCACGATGCGCACTTCGGCAACGCCTTCGTCGTTTATGACGAAAAGGGTGCGTGTGCCTGAGCCCTGCATCTTGAGGATGGCGGTGTCGGGGACGACGATGCTGTTGTTGTCGCCAAAGTTGACCGTGGCCCTCACGTACATGCCGGGACGGAGCTCACGCCTTCCGTTTGGTACCACGACCTCTACGTTGAAGGTGTGCGTTGCGGCGTCCATGGTGGGGTAAAGGCGTCCTACGGTGCCCTCGAAGCTCTTGCCGGGGAGGGCGTCAGCGGTAAGCGTTACCTTGTCGCCCCTCTTGACCTTGGTGTATTCGGTCTCCGAGATGGCTACAAGCACCTTTACGGGAGTGATCTGCTGAACGGTGTATATGGGCTGCGCCATGGCGAACATGTCGCCTTTGTCGTAGTTGCGTGCTGTGACGACGCCGCTTACGGGGCTGCGCAGGATGGTGTTCTCCTCGATGTTCTTATAGCTGCTGCGGCTCACGTTGCAGGCGAGTTCGAGCTGCTCGAAATCGGCCTGCGAAATGCCGCCCTGGGAGAGCAGGGCGCGTACGCGTTCGAGTTCGGTCTCGTCGTTGCGGAGCTTGAGCTGGGCCTGGTCGAGCTGGACCCTGTCCATTTCGGCGAGGATCTGTCCCTTGGAGACGAAGTCGCCTACTTCTACATTGAGTTTCTGGATGCGGCCGCCGCTCTGAGGAGCGATGTTGTTGACTACATTGGCCAGGACGGTGGACGAATAGACGCTGGTCTGGGGTACTTTCTCGACAGATGCGCTTACTACCGAGACCAGCGGCTTGGAGACGGGCACGGCAGTCTGTGCAGGAGCTGCAGCCTTATTTCCGGAGCCCTGGTTGGAGCAGCCTGCGAGAAGTATCACCGCAGCTGCGAACAGGAATGATTTGTTCATATATGGTTCTTATTTTTCTTCGTTGGGGAGGAAATCGGCACCGAGTGTACTCTCGAGGTCGGCTTTTGCGCTGAGGTAGCTGAAAATCGCCTGGCAGACGCCGAGCTTGGACTGGGTGAGCGCGAGTTGGGCGTCGCCCAGGTCGGTAAGCGTGCTTCGGCCCACGTCGTAGGACTGGCGTGCGATGCCGTAAGCCTTTTGGGCGGTCTCGACGGCGCTGCTTGCGGAGGCGAAGCTCTTGGTCGCAGTGCCCATGGTGGAAAGGCTGCTGCGTATGGCTATCTGGAGCTGGCGCTCGGTGTTGGCCCTCTGGATGTCGAGCTGTGCGGCCTGCACCTTTGCCTGGCGGATGGCGTGGTAGCGCTTGCCGCCGTTGAAGATGGGGATGCTGAGGCTCAGTCCGACGTAAGAGTAGGGCGACCAGCGGTAGTCCTTGAATACGTAATCGTTTGCCATGGCGTTGAGGCTGTAGGAGAAGGCCAGCGCCAGGGTGGGGAGGTTGGCGTATTGCTGGAGCTTGATGTTGCCTGCGAGCTGCTCGGCCTGGATTGCGAGCTGGCGGAGAGTGGAATTGTCGTCGAGGGACAGGCCTTCGGGCATGGGCTGCTCGAGTTCCGAGGCGTAGTCGGCTATGGTGCCGGCGACGTCGATGTTGGTGTCGAGATTGACTCCCATGACCGCCTTGAGCTGCCAGAGCCCGAGTTGTACGGCATTCTCGGAATCGTAAACGTTGGGGATGGCGTTGGCCAGTGCAGTCTTGGAACGGGTGAGGTCGAGCTCGGATGCACGCTGGGCGTTATATTTCTTTTCTGTAAGCTGCAGATTCTCCAGCGCGTTCTCGTAAACCGACTTGTAAACTCCGAAGGCTTCCTTTGCGAGAAGTACCGTGTAATAGGCTTTTTTGACCTGGGTGACAGTCTCCAGGCGCGACGAACGTGCTTTCTCGACGGCGAGCTCTACGTCTTTGTCGCTGATGTAGAGACTCTGCCACAGCTGGGCGTTTACCAGGGGCATGCTTGCGCTGACTCCGCCAGACCATGTGTTCCAACGGCCCATTTCGATGCCGTTGCTTGCCGGGTTGCTGCCGGAACTGCCTGAGGGGGCGTCGGAACCGCCGCTTCCTGCGCCGGCCGCCGCCCCTGCGCCTCCGAAGTTGAAGTCCATATACATGACCTGCTTCTTGATGGTGCGCTGGTATGAACCGCTTCCGTCGACCTTGGGGAACAGCGCTGCGTATGAGCCTTTGCGTGCGTAGCCTGTACGCTCGATTTCGAGATCCGCAACTTTTACGGTAGCGTTTTCGCTAAGAGCTATCTGGATGGCCTCGTCCAGCGAAATGGCTGCAGGAGCCTTGGCTTCCTGTCCGCTCGCGGAAAACGTTGCCAGAGCGATACAAATGATAGGTATTACAATTCTTTTCATAACGTAACTAACGGGCGTATATTTGCTGCAAAAATTGTACCCATTTATCATTTGCTAAAACGAGCCAAAAAATATAACTTTGGGGCGTAATTTGAATGAATATGCAACTTCTGGCAATACACTGGCACGTAGATCCCGTGCTTATTCATATCGGCAGTTTTGGAATACGCTGGTACTCACTGCTTTTTGTTTCCGGATTCGTAATCGGATGGTATCTCTTCAGATGGTTCTTCCGCAGGGAGGGCGTATCCGAAAAACTGCTTGACCCCCTTCTGTACACCCTTCTGATAGCCACTATCGTGGGTGCACGTCTGGGACACTGCATTTTTTATCAGCCTGAGTATTACTTCGGTTCATGGGCTGGATTTGCAGAAATCTTCATGCCGTGGAAGGGCGGACTTGCCAGCCACGGCGGTACCATAGCGCTGCTTCTGGGCATGTGGTGGTTCTCCTCGCACTACGGCAAGAGAAACCATTTCGACTTTCTCTGGATATGCGACCACCTGGCCATCGCAGTGGCTTTCACAGGTGCCCTTATCCGTCTTGGAAACCTCTTTAATTCAGAAATTTACGGTCCTGTGACGGACCTTCCCTGGGGTGTGATTTTCGACCTTCGCGGCGAGACGGAACCCCGTCATCCGACCCAGATGTACGAATCCATCACCTACTTCATCCTCGGACTGGTGCTGCTGGGGCTCTACAAATTCAGGCTCGCCAAACTCAACCGTGGTTTCCTGGTCGGCCTGTTCCTGGTTGTATGTTTCGGCATGAGATTCCTAATCGAATATGTAAAGGAAGCCAAGATATTCTTCGATCTTGGTTTCACCACTCTCAATATCGGTCAGATGCTGTCCCTGCCTTTCATCATTGGCGGAATAGGACTTATAATCTATTCTTTCGTAGCAAAGCAGCCGGCGGCGGCAGTGGTCCCCGAGCCCGAGAAGAAGCCCGAGACCCACTACGCCAAGCCTATCAACTGATTACGCCATAATGTGCACCCGCACATGTGGCGGGTGAGGCGTCAGTGGATTTCAAACAGGTTGAGGAATCCTGTCATCATGAAGACCTGGCTGATGCTGTCGGGCAGGTCGCGTACGATTACGCGTCCTCCTTTGGCGGCAGCTTCCTTGCGCACGGTAAGGAAAATCCTGAGCCCGGAGCTGGAGATGTAGCTCATCTGCGAGCAATCCATGATTATGGTGCCGTCCGCAACTTCGGCGAGCGGCTCAAGGGCTTTGGAAACGTCCTGGGCGGCTGCGGTGTCGAGGCGACCGACCAATCTCACGACGTGAGCGTTTTCTTCTTGGTTGATAAATACTTCCATTATTCTATTGTCTTAATTAGCGTTAATATGTTCTTGCCGTTTGTGCGTTTGTAGCTGACCGAGTCCATCAGCTTGCGTACGAGGTAAACTCCGAGTCCGCCTATTGGCCGGTCGGATACGTCCAGGCTGGTGTCGGCCTCTGGAACCGAGGTGGGGTCGAACGGCTTGCCGCTGTCGGTGATGACGAAGCGAAGCGCGCCGTTTTCCTTGCGGGCTTCGATGTCAACAAGCCCTTCCTTGTCGGAGTAGGCATAGAGGATGACGTTTGTAACGGCTTCTTCTACGGCAAGGTTGATATTCATGGACAGCATCTGGTCGAGACCGTTCTCTTCTGCAATCTGCTCCATGAACTCCGAGAGCCGGGAAATCTGCTTGATGTCATTGTGCAGGATGAGGTGCTTCTCCGAAGATGGTGTTACGTTTTTGTTGAGGTAATGGATGAACAGTACGGTACGGTCGTCGCTCTGCGGAGCATCTCCGACGAACTCCTTGACCGACTCCTGAAGGGTCTTGAGCTGGTCCACCGCGTTTCGGCGGGTATGGAGGACATCCATCATCCTGTCTTCGCCGTAGAGCTCGTTGTTGATGTTCTCGGCTTCGGTAACGCCGTCGGTGTAAAGGAAGATGGCATCGTCGTAAGACATGTCCGTCTCCTGCTCCACGAACTGCATGCCGTTGACTATGCCAAGGGGCAGGTTGGGCTCCACTTCGAGTTCCTTGATATCGTTGGTGAACATAAGCGGAGCGTTGTGACCGGCGTTGCAGTAGCGCAGATGCCCTGTCTTAAGGTCGAGTATGCCGCAGAAGAAAGTCACGAACATGTTGTTCTCGTTCATGTCCGACATGCTGTCGTTCATCTTGGATACGACATTGCGGGGGCTGAGTTCGTGAGCCGAAGCGGTGCGGAACAGAGTCCTGGTGATAGCCATCACGAGCGAAGCCGGAACGCCCTTTCCGGACACGTCGCCTATGCAGAAGTACAGCAGTTCGTCGTTGATGTAGAAATCGTACAGGTCGCCGCCGACCTCCTTGGCCGGCACGATGGAAGCCGCCATGTCGAGGTCGCTCCTCTCGGGGAAGGGAGGGAATATCTTGGGAACCATGGACATCTGTATTGCGCTGCCGATCTTGAGCTCGCTCTCCATGCGGTTCTTCTTTTCGCTGAGGGCTGTATACTTGTCCTGGCTTTTGATGACCGACCACAGGATGACGATGAGCATCAGGATGCCCAGAATCTGAAGGATAGAAACCAGTCCGCCGACCTTCTTTATCCTTCCGTATATTTCTGAATCGGGGATTATTATCGACATGAACCATCCCGTCTGTTCCACGGGCTGGAAGAAAACGCTCGTCTTGACGCCACGGAGCTTGACCTCCATGCTGCCCGATTTGCCGGACATCATCGCGGAGTTGATTCTCTTCATGTTGGTGCTGTCTTCGTCGCGGGATGCAATCTCCTGTATCGTGGAGTGCATTACAAGCGTTTCCACGGGGCATACCATCAGCTGCCCGTCGCGGCTCACCAGCATGTTGTAAGCGTTCGGATATACGTTTATGTTCCCCATTAGCTCGGTGAGCCAGTCGAGCGATATGTCGGCCGTAAGCACACCTGCGGTCCTGCCATCGTTGTCGGTTATGGGCACGGAGTAAGTGGTCATGAGCATGTTGCCGCCGCCATCGTCGATATAAGGCTCCGACCAGTATCCCTTCCCGGTCTCGATGGGTTTTGTGAACCATTCTTGGGAAGGATAATCGTATTCCTGGGTGGCCAGGCTCTTGATGCTTATGGAGTCGCCGTCCCTGAGCGCATACGGGGAGAACAGTGGCCGGCGCTTGTTGTATCCGGGCACGAGGGCGACCGTGGAGCCTACCACTATAGGATTGTCCTGCATCAGGCGGTACGCTACCATAGGAAGACTGTCGGGGTAGTTGAGGCACCACCGGGCAATCCATACGTTGTTGCGTACGGCGGATTCTGCCTGGTTGATGATGTCGGTAATCCTGGCCTCGGTGGTCTTGAGCTCGCTTTCCGCCCTCATGGCCGCCTCTTCCTGTATGCCTTTCTTGGCAAAGAAATACTGGATGATGGACGTCGCCTCGAGGGTTACGGCCGCAACTATGACCAGAAGCAGGCCGGCTCCGGCTGCCTTGCGGACAAACTGTTTGTTTAAGATTGTCATAATATGGCTTCTAATGCGGCTCGGAATTCAGGCATAGGGCGCTTGGTGTCGCGCTCTATGATAAGGGTCTTGAGTCCCGCGAAGGGACGTATCATTTCTTCGATTTCGTGCAGCGGGCGGTCCGCTCCGAAATAAACCGGTACAAAAGCGGCCCAGAACTGCTGCGCGAGGCTTTTGGGCATGTGGAAGGCTTCCTGGATGAAGCCTTCGTCGCTGAGGCAGCAGCACACATAGACCATGGCTACGTCGAAAAGGTGATTGCCGTAGCAGAAGTCTCCCAGATCTATGAAATACTTCTTGTCGGATACGAAGATGGCGTTGCCGTATTGCAGGTCTCCGTGGATGGCGGTGTCTTCATCGGGGACGTCGGAAATGAACTTGCCTATCTTGTCTTTCTGGGCCGGCGTAAAGAACGGGTTCTGCTCAAGCAGCCTGTAGTAACGGTCCTTGACGTTCTCGAACTGTGATGTGTCCACATGGGTGGAATGCAGTCCTATACACATTTGTGCGAACTCCGCGGCGTAGTTTGCGACATTCTGCGGGTCGTCGCCGGTCGCCCTTGCGTAGGACTTCTTGCCGATGATGCGGTGGAAGCGTATGCCGTAGCGGCCGTCTGGGGTCACTACGTAGTCGCCGGGCTCGGGGGTGGGGATACCGGCGGCATACACCTTGCGCGCCAGGAGCATCTCGTCCAGCGGCTGCTGGATCTTACCGGGGAAGTAGAGCTTGAGCATGACCGAAGGGTCGGTCTTGTGGTCGTAGCTTTCTCCGTTGGCGCCGCCGCCGGAGAGGACGTAATCGTCCAGGGATATCTTAATTGCTTCCATTTCCGAATACTTTATCTACAAGTGACTGAAATTCTTCGAATGCGGGTGTTCCTTGCAGCTCGCGCAGTGAATCTGCAAGTCCCCGGTAGTGCCAGGCATGCTCTGCAGGGTCTTTGGCGTGGAAGATGTTCCACAGACCGTCGCCCATTACGGCATAGTCGCGGGCTATCGCCCTCATGTTGGAAAGCTTGTCGCCCAGGGCTACTATCTTTGCCTCGTGCGACGCATTGGCCAGGCGGGTGATCGCCGCCTGCTTGCGGTCGTGCCAGCTGTCTTCCTCGCTGATTCCTTCCGTAAACTTGTCACTCTCCGCCTCCACTATGCGTGCGACTCTCTCTCCGAATTCTTCCCGGAGCTGTTCCACCGTGACGCCGGTATCCTCGACTGTGTCGTGAAGGACGGCGGCGGCCAGAAGTTCCTGGTCGGATGTTATCGTGGCGACGATTTCCATCGCTTCCATGGGGTGCACGATGTAGGGGAATCCTTTGCCGCGCCTTTCGGTGCCGGCATGCGCCTTGACTGCGAAGACTATGGCGCGGTCGAGGAGGCTTGTGTCGAGAGCTTTGTTTGCCATGGTTTACTGATTCATGAACGGAAGGTCAACTGCCTGCTGGATAAGCATCTCCGCCATCATCTCGTTGCTTTCTGAAGGCCCGTTCAACACATCGAACAAGTTGCGTATGCCTGCCTTGCCGCCGCCGTTCTTGAGTATGTAGGCGATGCAAAGGTCCTGCGGGCCCAGGGATGAGGAGATGATGTCGAGGTCGGTGAGGCCTATCTGGTAACAGGCCAGCTGGTATGCACCTTCTGAGTAATTGCGGATAATGTCGGCAAGGTCGGCCAGGGTCTTGCATCCGAGCCCTTTGAAGACTGCGAGATAAGGCATCAGGGAAACTTCCTGGATTTCTGCCTGGTTGACGGAGGCGATCCTGCGGTTGAGGGCGTCGAAAGGCATGAGGTTGAGGTAGCTGCGGAAGGTGTCGCCGTCGAGCGGCACCTCGGACAGGTCGCCCGATGCCACGAGTGCCTTGACCCTTCTGCGGTAATCGGTGATCTGGCTGCGCAGAAGGCTGAACTGCTCGTCCACGAGCTCCAGCATGCCTGCGAGGCGGTTGAGGTTGCGCAGATGCTCCCGGGGGACTTCTACGCCGCTCTTGTATCCCGTATCGTGGTTCATGTTGGCCCAGGCGTGCTGCAGGATGGTGCGCATCTGGATTTCGAAGCGGTAGGGGAAATCCTTGAGCGAGCAGATGTAGTGCAGCGACAGGTAGCCGAAACTGTCTATCTCGTGAGCCTTGCGCTTATCGACGGAGTTCTCCCAGTCTATTGTGAAGAGACGCTCGATCGCCGATGCGACCTTGTCGACGTCGTCGATGTAAAAGGTGATGACCCTTAGGCCCACTATATCGGTAATGTCCGCCAGGGACTTGTATTTGCTGCCTTTGAGCTCGAGCTTGCCCGCGAGGGATTCCTCGGTCTTGACGCGCGACTCGATGGCCGTCACCAGCAGTCCCGCCTCGCGGAAAGTGTCGCTGAGCGTTTCGTGTACCTGCGAAGCGACCTCCCGGAAACGAGGCAGGAGGTCGCGGTATTCTTGAAGTATCGCCTCACAATGGGCGTCCAGATGGTAGTTGGAAGACATTTCTGACTCTGTCGGATTTTGCCGGGCTAAAGCCTATGGAATATCCGGCGCTGAGCTTGCTCAGTGCTGGATTGCCATCAAACGGATGTACTTGAGTACGGTATCGCTCCACTTCTCGTCGCCGGGCAGCTGGTAGCGGCAGTTGCCCTTGGGATCGGGAGTGAAGATGGTCTCGCCCTTGGGGGTGAGCTCCACCCATCCGCGCTCCGAGAGGGTGTAGATGTCGTCGCCTTCTACAGCGTTGATGACGGCGAGCGGATCCCACATCTTCTGGCCCGTGTCGCACTGGAGGTACTCATACACCCACTTGATGGGATGGATGTCGGTCCAGTTTATGTCGGCAAGGACCTGCTCGTCGGGGTAACGCAGGGGGTCTCCGACCTCGCCGGGCGAGAAGACCATGTCGAGTTCCTTGGGCCAGAGCTCAAAGAATTTGAGTGAGAAGTCGATGGCCTGGGTGAAGTTGTAATCGGGCTCCACCGCCTCGCCGAACACGCCTCCCATCAGGTATATATCCTTGACCTTGGTGCGTACGAGCTCGACTCCGTTGAGCGGGGAAAGCTCGTCGGGGACCGATTGCAGGAGACGGGCGAGCGAAGTCACGAAACCTACGGACGCTATGGTCACGCTGTGGTCGGGCTGCTCGCTGAGAATCTTGCGGTAGAGCTTGTAGGCCTCGGGGTACTCGCCCTTGGCTTTGTAGCTCTGGTGGAACAGGGGCTCGGAATCCTCGCTGCGTGCATAGGCTACGTTGTGGTAGGGGATGAACACCTTGGGGTCCTTGATGCCGGCCCTTTCCAGGCCTACGGGTATCTGGGGATAGCCGTAGAAGTTGTTCATGATGTCCACTGCGTCGGCATTGGCGGCTCCCATACGGTCCACGATGACTCCGAGAAGGGTGCAGCGCTTCATGTCCATGTAGCGGTAGAGCATCATGAGGGCGAACAGGTCGTCCGTGCTGGAGCCCATGTCGCAGTCGAAAATGATGCGGCAGTCCCGCTGCTCGTAATTGGACTTGATGTCGATGCCCTTGCCTGCGTCGTACACGGTGTGCTGGCCGTTTTCGCGGGCGAATGCGAGCGCTGCGGCAAGACTGTCCTCGGGGAAGCAGCGGGTGCTGTCGAAGTAGTACCTGCCGGTTTCGGGGTCTCTCCATCCGCCGACGAGGCCGTTATGCGCGCGGGCGTGCTTGACGACTGCAGGGATGCTCTTCTTGTCGAAACTGTTCTGGGTCGCCGCATACGAAACCATGAGTCCGCTGGAAGGCTGGCGCATGGTGTTGAGGTCGAGGGTAAAGCCATCGGGAAACATCTGTCCCATGGCCCAGATTGCATTATAAAGCTCTTTGTCGGAGAGCTTTACCTGCGCCGATGCAAAAAGGCTTACGGCAAGCAGTATGATAATGGAGAGGCCTTTGCGCATAACTGTATGGATATCAATGATTAAACTCTCTGTCCGTAGGAGCGGTCGGTGGTGTTGACAGTAATCTTTTCGCCGGTTTCGATGAAGAGGGGAACCATGATCTTGGCGCCGGTCTCCAGAGTGACCTCCTTAAGTGCGGAAGAAGATGCGGTGTTGCCCTTTACTGCAGGCTCGCTGTAGGTGACCTCGAGGGTTACGTAGGTAGGGAGTTCGCAGGTGAGGCATCTTTCCTCGTCGCCGGTTACGAACATCATCTCCACGTGCTGGCCTTCTTTCATGAGGTCGGCATTCTCCACTACGTCGTGGGGGAGGGTGATCTGCTCGTAAGTCTCTTCGTGCATGAAGTTGAAGTACTCGCCGTCGTCGTAAAGGAACTGGTAGGGCCTGCGCTCGACCTCGATGGTTTCGATCTTGGCGCCGGCGGTGAAAGTGTTCTCAAGGATGCGGCCGTTCTCGAGATTGCGGAGTTTGGTCTTCACGAAAGCGGGACCTTTGCCGGGCTTGACGTGCTGGAACCATACTA
Source organism: Bacteroidales bacterium UBA4284 (assembly GCA_002395925.1). Next base: position 1,239 of record DGVM01000034.1, on the reverse strand, counting down.
TCATACAGGGTTTGTCGTTGAACTTGAGGTAAAGACCGTTCTTGAAGTCTGCTGTTGTTGCCATGTTCTGTTTATTTAGTTTAACTTACAAATGTACTTAAATGTATGGATTAATGCAAATTTTCGATTGCATGGGCCACCTGCTCCAGAAGCCATCGCGGGGTTGAGGTGGCTCCGCACACTCCGGCGCTGCCTGCTCCCTCGAGCCATTGCGGCTCGACTTCGTCCGCTCTGCCTATGAGGTAGCTGCGGGGATTGGCCCTGCGGCACAGCTCGAAAAGCACTTTTCCGTTGGAACTTGCCCCTCCGGCCACGAAGATCACCACGTCGTGGCGTGAGGCGAAGTCGGTCAGCTTTTTGTGCCGGGACGAAACCTGGGCACAGATGGTGTCGTTGACCGTCAGGCGTCCTGCCGCCCATTCTTTCAGACGGCCGGCAATCAGGGCGTACTCCTCGGGACTTTTGGTGGTCTGGGAGAAGAGCTCAATGCTGCCCTCGGACGGCAACCGTCCGTCCGAGATGGCCGCTTCCAGCCCCTGAATATCTTCCACCACGACGGCGCGCCCTTGGGTCTGTCCCAGCAGCCCAAGCACCTCCGGGTGGCCTATCTTCCCGAAAATCACCACGCTGGAACGTTCGGCCGCCAGCCTTATCTTCTGCTGGAGCCGGAGGACTACGGGACAGGTGCAGTCGATTACCGAAATGCCCGCTGCGCTTAGGCGTTCATAGGTTGCGGGCGGTTCTCCGTGGGCTCGGATGATTACCCGGCTGCCCGGCGGCAGGGATGCGGCCTCGCCTCCGCCTATGGTTACCAGACCCAGCGAGCCGAGGCGTGCGAGTTCCTCCTCGTTGTGGACCATCTCGCCGAGCGAGTACAGCGGGCCGGAGCCTTTTGATAGGTATTCTTCGGCTGTGCTGATAGCGCGTATTACGCCTCCGCAGAAGCCGGAACCCGGGTCTATCGTAACTTTTATCATAAGATTCCGAACTTGCCCTGGATGAGGCCCTGCACCCAGGCAAGTTCCTCTTCGAAGGTCATTTCGGAATTGTCGAGCTCGAATGCGTCGGCGGCCCGGCGCAGAGGGGCGGTTTCCCGGTGGGAGTCGATATAGTCGCGCTCACGCAGGTTGGCTACGACGTCTTCCAGCGAAGGGTTTTCGCCCTTTTGAACGAGCTCGTCGTAGCGGCGCCGGGCGCGCACCTGCTCCGATGCGGTCATGAAAATCTTGAGCTGGGCGT
>DGVM01000131.1:536-6894 GCA_002395925.1 Bacteroidales bacterium UBA4284 | reverse complement strand
CCCCCTACCCGTGTCCGGGGGTGGACACGCCCGCCAGCGGTTGCTGCCTGAGCGTCATCTACGCCTTGACGAAAGTATTGAAGAAAATAGCTATTTTTTAAGTTCAACCACGGCTTCAAGCGGTTCAGGCTCAAATCCAACGCAAAAGTCAGCGTTGAGTTCGAGCTTGTAGCCCTCGCTCACAATCTGAGGAAATACATCGCCCTCGGTGCGCCAGGGCGCAGCTTTGCGGCCGGCAGTTGCCTCTGAGAGGCGTGTCCACCCCCGGACACGGGCAGGGGGTGGGGCCCGTCGGCAGCAAGTTATCGCGCAGCGATGACGCAGATGACGATGGGAGGGGCCGGAGCGAACGCAGTGAGCGGAGTCCTCTCAGAGGCAAGATGCTGCCGCGGCGGAGCCTGGCGAACAAAAAAAGAAGAGGCCGACCTTTTTAGTCGACCCCTTTTTGTAGGGACGGTCGGATTCGAACCGACGACCTTTTGAATGTGACTCAAACGCTCTAAACCAACTGAGCTACGCCCCTGAAAGGACTGCAAAGATAAAACAATTTTTTAACTTAGCAAAACTATATCCCCATGACTATTCCGAAAGAAAGTGTGCGGGCATTGCTGCACTCGGGAAGGAAGAGGGGAGTGAAGCCGTAGCTGGCCCAGATGCCCCATCCGGCGTAGGACAGACCGCCCTCTACGGATGCGCGCCAGGTCGAGAACAGTCCGTTCGTGGTGGTGCGGGTGTTGGGTGAGCGGAATTTGGTGTATCCCTTTACAAGGTATTCTCCGGCCACGCCGGCGAAAATCTTGCCCCTGTCGCCGATTTTGATGGCGAGCCTCAGCGGTACGCCGATGTAGGATGCATGTATCTTGGATTTCTTTCCGTCGTAACCTGCAGTGCTGATGGTTGACGGCATATAGGGAGAAGCAGCTCCGTCAGTGCTGGTAAAGCTTATGCCTGTGTTGGCAAGCGAGAAATCCATGAAGCTCCAGCGCAGCCCGAGGCTTACGTCGAGAGGACTTTTCTTGGATGTCATGTGCAGGCTCGCCATTTCCAGATTGTAAACGAAGTTCTGGTAGATTTTCGTCTGCAGGAATTCCCCGTGGCTTGTGCCGGCCCACGGCCCCAGATAGTCGGCGCCGAGCAGTACGGACTCGCCGAAATACATGGGGAAGGCAAGCCTTAGGCGGAGTTCTGTTTTTTCTCCGCTGCTGAGCTCGAGTCCTTCCGGTGTGACTTTTTTCTTGTCGCCGGATTCTTCATCTTTTGTTTCCTGTGCAGTTATGGGGGCGATTGCCATAAATGCAGCTGCAAGCGTAACAATTAAACGTTTCATATTGCAAAGCTAAGTATTCTATCTGATTTGTGCGTCCAGAACCTCCGCCAAATCGCGCACGGGGCGTTGCGAATAGCGTCTGAAGGTCGAGTAGCAGAGCGGGCAGGCGGTAGCAATCGCATCCGCCTTGCTTGCATAAAGGTTGTCGAGGCTCTTTCGGGTCATGGTCTCGCGGTGGGCGAAATCGAGTGTCAGGCTCCCAAGGGACCCTCCGCAGCAGATGCTCTCGGAACGGTTGCATGGCGCCTCGGCAATCGATGCCGCCCCGCCGAGCAGCTTGCGTGGCTCCTCGTACATGCCGCAGCCGCGGCCAAGCTCGCACGGGTCGTGGTAAACATAGCAGATATCGCTCTTTTCCAGCGAAATGCGCCCTGCGTCCACGAGTTCGTTGAAGTATTGGATATAATTGACGACCCTTATACCGGGCAGCTTATACTGCTCGCTGAATATCTTGTAGCAGATGGGACAGCTGAGGATAAGCGTGTCGGCTCCGCTCGTGAGTATGAGGGCTGTGTTTTTCTCTGCCAGCGAAAGCGCTTCTCCGGTGCGGCCGGCGAGCATAAGCGGCCTCCCGCAGCAAAGCCCTTCTTCCCGGTCGATCCAGTCAAAATCGACTCCTGCCTTTTTGAGGACGGAACATACGGATTTGCCGATAGCTGGAGTGAGGCGTGTCATGCACCCGGAGAAATACAGCACCTTTGCCTTGCCGGTGCCGGCTGGCGGTGTGATGTCTATATTGGAATAGTCCTGCTGCAGTGCGTATTTGCGCGACGCTCTCTGAGCGATACGAAGCGCCGGGCCTTCTACGCCGACCTGGCATACGGCCTCGCACTTTCCGCACAGCAGGCATTTGTCGCTGATTTCTTCTATCCTGCGTTCGTTGCCACGGCGTATCTGGCGGTTGAGATAAACTGTGCAGTCCTTGACGTTGGCCTTCTGGACGCTCATCGGACATGCGTCAATGCATACTCCGCAACCCGGGCAGCTGAGAACCTCCAGGCGTGCGAACCCCCGGCGGGGATGACGTATCCGCAGTCCGGCGTTGCGCATGGGGATGAGCATCATCTCGGCGGGGATGTGCATGTAGCGCGAGAAGGGGAGTACGAACATGAAAACTCCGAGCGCGATGCTGTATGCCCACCAGGTGGGAAGCATGTTGAGGTCGTTTCCCAGGAACTGGCGGAACAGCCAGTTGGCGGGCACGGTGAGGAAGGAGCCGCCGCTGATGTGCGCCGTGAAACTCTCTGCCAGAAGCCTCAGGGGGAAGATGGACCAGAGGGAATAGAGCCCGATCCTGTCCACCAGGCTCGGCTGTGTCGTGCGACGCATGCCGAAGAGGCGGGAACGCACGCGCTTGATGATGGCGAGGGTGATTCCTACCAGTATAAGAAGCAGGAAAAAGTCCATCAGGAAGAACAGAAGGGCTCCTCCAAGAGTGCTTTCTCCCTTGGCTACAAAGTAGTTGAAGAAAATGGGATAATAGAACAGCCGGATGCGGTCGGGGCAGTAAATCATTACTTCCAGATGTCCCAGGAGGATTATCATGAACCATCCGAATGCGATGCTGGAATGCATGAAGCCCAGAAGGCGGTTGCGCTTCCAGAGCTTTACGTGCAGCAGGCAGTTTGCGAAAATGTCCCAGATGTTCTTGAGCGCCGTCTTGGGGGTGATGAGCGAAAGCAGGAATTTGCGCCTGTCCTGACCGGGCAGCTGCATCAGTATGCGGATGATGCCCAGGGCGCAGTACCCCAGGACGAATATCATTCCGGCGAGGAATGGCAGGACGAACGGGTCGAAACCAACAGCGAATCTCTCTCTCACGGCTTGCGGTATATGCGGCACAGGCTCAGGACCAGATGCCGGGTGTTGATGCCCCTGGGGCATACCATTGAACATTTTCCGCAGAGCATGCATCCCTGCAGCATTTCCGAGACGTCAGCGCCCCTCTGCAGCGACAGGAGGACCTTGCGCACGCTCATGCCGGACCAGGGGCCCGCCGTGCAGGTTGCGCTGCAGGAGCCGCACGACATGCAGATGCGCGCTCCCGGCTCCTCCTTCTCCAGCTCATGCCAGAGGGAAAGGTCCAGCCGGTCAAGTTCCACGGCGCTGCTGCGCGAAAGTCCGAATCCGAAATCAATCATTGCCGCTCAGATAGTTGTAAATGTCGAGCGCTGCGGCGCGGGCCTCAGCCACCGTTTCCGGTACCGTCTTGGTGCCGGTACATGCTCCGGCAAAGAAGATACCGGGACGGTTGGATTCGTTGATGCGGTAGATGTTGTCGCGGCTGCGCATGAATCCGTCCGAATCAACCTCGGCACGTACCATCGATGCCAGGGACGCGGTGTCTTCGTTGCACAGCATTCCGGACATAAGGACGAGCAGGTCCGCCGTGAGCCTTACCTGCCTGCCGGCAAGCGTGTCTTCGGCCTTGAGGACCACGCGGCCCTCAAGAGTCTCTCCGACCTCGGAGACGCGTCCGCGTACGAAATGTATTCCGTGGTCACGCTGAGCACTTATGTAAAAGTCTTCGTATTTCTTGCCGAACAGGCGCAGGTCCATGTAGAAGCACCAGATTCCGGCATCGGGGAAACGCTCCTTGAGTTCGATTGCCTGCTTGATCGCTGTCATGCAGCACACCTTTGAGCACTGCGGGTTGCCTGCCTTGAGGTCGCGGGAACCGACGCAATGTACAAAGGCGACGGTGCGGGGGTTGGACGGTATCCGCTCGTCGGAGCCGCTGCGCAGCCACGCCTCAAGGTCGGCGTTGGTGATGACCCGGTCGTACACGCCGTAGCCGTATTCTTCTTTGCGTGCGGCGTCGAACAGACGGAACCCGGTGGCGATTAGGATGGCCCGGCAGACTATTCCGTATCCGTTGGAAAGGGTGACGCTGAATCCCTCCCGCAGCCGGTTCATGGACGCCACTTCTGTGTTGAGGTACACCGTGATGCCTCCCAACGATGCGTTCAGAGCGGATACCAGCTCCGATGCGTCCATCATGTCAGGGAAGAGCTTGTACCACTTTGCGACATGACCTCCGAGGTTCCCCGAACGTTCCACGATGATGGGCTCGAGGCCGAGGAGTCTCAGCTGCCGTGCCGCTTCCATGCCGGCGATGCCGCCGCCTATGACCACTACTGTCTTGCTGTCCATTTTTAGAAACACTTGAGATGCTCGGGAAGGCCCGGGCGAAGTATGTCTTCCTTGTTGAGACCCAGATACTTGGCTGACGGGTCGTAGTCGATGCCTATCTTGTCAAGAAGCGGCTCGACGGCGACCTGATGCAGCTGAAGTCCGAGGTCCCAGGGATCGTATCCGAGCACCAGCCCGGCAAGTTCCTCGTAAGTGAGGACAGGGATGCCGAATCCGCCCCGACCGTATGTCTTGCCGGTCTGCTCGGCGATTACATATTGCCAGCGGTCCAGGAAATACGGGCATCCGGGGCAGTTGGTAATGATGACGTCGGGCTCGAAAGGCTCCATGGATTCGAACTTCTTATGGGTGTTGGAAACGCTGTATCCGCGGTTGGCCTTGACCAGGTACTGGCGGAAGCCGAAGCCGCAGCAATGCCGACGCTCAGGGTAGTCGATGACCTCGCCGCCCCAGGCTTCGGCCATTCCGCTCAGTACGCAAGGGTACTCGGCTCCGCCTATTCCCTTGTGGGGGAACATTTTGGAGTAATGGCAGCCGATGTGCTCCACTATGCGGAGAGGCCGGCCTGTATCTTTGTTGACGAGGCGGTGGCGTGCGCGTTCGGCTATCTCGGAGCGGAATTTGTACACCAGGTCGCTGGCGTGGGCAAGGTATTCAGGCTTGTCGAACTCCCTGCGGCATGCTTTCCACAGGTTCTCGCGTATGCGGGTCTCCAGCTCCGGGAATTCCCTCCAGGTCTCGAGTATCTCGGTGTAATTGCCGAAGGAGGTGATGCACGATGTGACCAGATTCTTGTATCCGGCTTCTTTCATGAGGGAGAACTGGCGTGCCACTATGGTCATCGCCGTTTCCTGCGGGATGACGTCGCTGTGATAAGCTATTCCGCCGCAGGTGGTGTGGTGCGGCGTTTCGTATATGTCGTGACCGAGCAGGTCGCGGCAGATGCCGAGAAAATATTTCTCCGACGCCGGGAAAAAACTCTGGCGTATGCAGCTGCGTACGTAGAACCAGCCGTCGGACGGTATCTCCTTCTGGTACTCGGACCAGATTTTCTGTTTGCCCTGGTATATCATCCGTTGAAATGCTTTGGGGAACAGTGGGAAAATGTGTACCGGGCGTATTCCTCCATCGTCATGCCCATTTCTTCGGCCTTGATGCGGGAATACTTTTCTACCAGCTCCATGCGCCCGGATGCTCCGGTGACGTCGTATATCGCCTTGAGTTCGTCGAGGTCTTCCTGCGGTATGCGGCGGAGCGCTCCCGGCCCTTTGCCCATATAGTTGGCGCCAAGACGGGCGTAAACCGATTCCTTGTGCGCCAGCGCCCACTCGAACACGGGACCGGATTCCGGGTGGTCTTCGTATCTGAACGTAGCGGGGTGCACGCAGTAGCCGTAGTTGAGGACGTTACCGTTGAGTGCTTTGGAGAGGGGGTAGATCTGGCGCCCCTTTTCGCTTTCCGTGAAAAAGCCCAGGCGTATGCTCAGATCCCGCAGTGCCATGACCACGAGGCCGGGGCCGTTCTTGCGGGGGCAGCGGGTGACACAGCTCATACATTCGCCGCAATACCAGATGGTGTCGCTTTTGAGCAGTTCTTCGATGCGGTCGTTGTCTTTCGTCTGGACGATGGTGACTATCTTGCGGGGGTCGTAGCGGTAGAATTCGGCGGCCGGACATACTGCCGTGCAGGTGCCGCAGCCTATGCAAGTGTGGAACCCCTCACGGAAGCGGAAGTCCTTGTTTAATTCCTCAAAATAGTCCATAGAAACACAAAAATATAAAAAACTTGGTAATTACCAAAAGATTGTCTATCTTTGCGTCCCCAAAAAAGGGGCAAAAACAATTAACACATTTATGATCAAACAGTACGAAACCGTTT
>DGVM01000131.1:0-463 GCA_002395925.1 Bacteroidales bacterium UBA4284 | reverse complement strand
ATTGCAACTCCCGTTTTGTCTGACATCCAGATGAAGGAAGCGGTTGCCAAGTACACCAAGCTCATCGCAGACAATGGCGGTGAGGTCGTGTACGAAGAGGATTGGGGGCTCAAGCAGCTCGCGTACCCGATCCAGCACAAGACATCAGGATTCTATTACCTGATCCAGTTCAAGGCGGACCCTCAGTTCGTCGCTACCCTCGAGACCCAGTATCACCGTGACGAGCGCATCATCCGCTTCCTCACCGTTGCACTGGACAAGAACTCCATCGCCTATGCCGAGCATCGCCGCCAGGTCCGTGCAGGCAAGGCTGCAGCACCCAAGGCCGAGCAGGCTCCCGCAGAGCCCGAGGCTTCAGTTGAACCCGAAAATGAGGAGGAATAAGCTATGGCCGCCATCGAAAACAATGAAATCCGCTATCTGAACCCTCCTACCGTAGAGGTTCGCAAGAAGAAGTACTGCC
>DGVM01000071.1:73370-77653 GCA_002395925.1 Bacteroidales bacterium UBA4284 | reverse complement strand
CCTGCGCGGTGACGGATGCCACGGTAGCAACCGATATCCATGAGGCGCTTGATGTCCATCTGGACGGCAGTGCGGAGCTCACCCTCGATCTTGTACTCTTCGTTGATCTCGGTACGGATTTTGGCAATCTGTTCGTCGTTCCAGTCACCTACTTTGATGGTTCTGTCGATACCGCACTTGTCAAGAATCTTCCTGGCGGAGCTGCGGCCGATACCGAAGATATAGGTCAGACCTATCTCTCCTTGCTTGTTGTTAGGTAAATCAACACCGGCTATACGTGCCATAATTATACTTTACTTAATTTGTTACTGATTATTATCCCTGACGCATCTTGAACTTGGGGTTCTTCTTGCAGATTACGTAAAGACGGCCCTTGCGGCGGACAATCTTGCAATCCTCGCTGCGCTTCTTGATGGATGTTTTGACTTTCATATCGCGGAAAATTTTATTTGTATCTGAAAGATATTCTTCCTTTGGTCAAATCGTAAGGTGAGATTTCAACTTTTACTCTGTCGCCCAGAAGAATATGGATAAAGTTCATACGCATTTTTCCTGAAATGTTGCATAACAGGACATGACCATTCTCAAGCTCGACTTTGAACATCGCGTTCGGAAGGGTCTCTATGACCTTTCCATCTTGTTCTATAGCTACTTGTTTCGACATTAAAAAAACACTTTAAAATTTGATTGAAGGATCTTTCTCGATAAAATCAAAGGTGGACAGCTGCTCGGCCCGGCCTTTACGGACAACAACCGTAAGTTCGTAGTGCGCTGATTTCTTATGGTCGGAGGTATGAACGGCCCATCCGTTGCGGTCGAGGTACACACTTTTCCCGCCCGCATTGATCATAGGCTCGATACAGATTACCAATCCGTCCACGAGGTGAGTGCCCTTGCCGCGGCGTCCGTAATTGGGAACACCGGGCTGCTCGTGCATCTCCCTCCCGAGACCATGGCCTTCCAGTTCGCGAACGACAGAAAAGCCCAGCGCCTCGACGTACGATTGTACCGCGTATCCGATATCTCCGGTCCTGTTGCCCGCCACGGCGGCCTCGATGCCCTTGTACAGCGATGCCTTGGTGGCATCCAGGAGGCGGCGGGTCTCGGCGTCCACCTCCCCTACAGGGAAGGTGTAAGCCGAATCGCCGTTGTATCCTTTGTACAGCGTGCCGCAATCTACGGAAACCACGTCGCCCTCCTTGAGAGCATAATCGGACGGGAATCCGTGCACTACGACATCGTTGACGGACATGCAAAGTGCCGCGGGGAAGCCCTCGTAACCGAGGAAGCTGGGAATCGCACCGTGATCGCGTATGAAAGTGTCGGCAATCTTGTTGAGTTCCTTGGTGGTGACACCGGGAGCAATGTGACGGCCTACTTCTGCCAGAGTCTTGGAGACTATTATGGCGTTCTCTCGCAGCAGGGCGATTTCTTCTTCAGTTTTGGGCTTGACCATCGTACCTTAAAATTTAATCAAAGAACTATAATCCTGAACGTCCGCTCAGACGACCGGTCTTCATGAGGCCGTCGTAGTGACGCATCAGCAAATAACTTTCCACCTGCTGGAGAGTATCGAGGACGACACCCACGAGAATCAGCAGCGAAGTGCCGCCGAAGAAGCTACCAAAGGAGTTGTTGACTCCGAAGATGATTGCGATTGCAGGCAGAATGGCTATGATACCGAGGAAAATGGAACCGGGAAGGGTCACCCTCGACATCACGGAATCCAGATACTCCATAGTCTTCTTGCCGGGTTTGACACCGGGAATGAATCCGCCGTTGCGCTTCATGTCCTCCGCCATCATCTGGGGATTGACAGTAACTGCCGTGTAGAAGTAGGTGAAGATAACGACGAGCAGGAAGAAGATGAAGTTATACCAGAAGCCGGTATAATTTCCAAGCGTAGCGGCAAGTCCTCTGGTTGCATCCCAGCGGGAGAAAATCAGAGGGAAGAGCATCAGAGCCTGTGCAAAGATGATAGGCATGACGCCGGCAGCATTGATCTTGAGAGGGATGTACTGACGGACGCCGCCGTACTGACGGTTGCCGACAACCCTCTTGGCATACTGCACGGGCACGCGGCGGACAGCCTGCACGAGCGCGATGGCCGCAATGATGACGAAGAACCAGATAACGAACTCGACGATGAGCAGAAGCAGACCTCCGTTGGTGGCGCCGAGCTTGCTGCCGACCTCGGCGACGACTGCATAAGGCAGACGGGCCACGATACCTATCATGATGATGAGGGAGATACCGTTGCCGATACCGCGGTCGGTGATGCGCTCACCGAGCCACATTACGAACATCGAACCGGCCATCAGGATGATGGTGGAGACGAGGTTGAACATGAAGTTGCTCCAGCCCAGCTGCTGGACGGCTACGAAAGCCTGTCCGGGAATCTGGCCGTGAAGAGCTGCCATGTAGGCAGGGCCCTGGATGCAGATGATACCGATGGTAAGCCAACGGGTCATCTGGTTCATCTTCTTGCGTCCGCTTTCGCCCTCCATCTGGAGTTTGCGGAAGTAGGGCACGAAGACACCCAGAAGCTGGATGACGATGGATGCCGAGATGTAAGGCATCACACCCAGTGCAAAGATCGAGGCGTTACCGAACGCGCCGCCGGAGAACATGTTGAGAAGGCCTACGAGACCCTCGCTAGTGCTCTCCTGGAAGCGTGCCAGCATCGAAGGATCGATTCCGGGGAGGACTACGAAGCACCCGAACCTGTACACCAGTACGAGGAGGCAGGTGTAAACTATCCTCTTGCGGAGTTCCTCGATCTTGAAGATGTTCTTGATTGTCTCAATAAACTTCTTCATTGTCTTATTCGGTTACGACTGCCTTTCCACCGGCAGCCTCGATTTTGGAAACAGCGGTTTTGGAGAATGAATCGGCCGTGACGGTGAGGGCTGCGGAGATTTCTCCGTTGCCGAGAACCTTCACGAGCTCGTTCTTTCCGGCCAGTCCGGCAGCCTTGATGGTCTCAACGTCGATGGTGTTGATACCCTGTGCTGCTGCGAGAGCCTCAAGAGCGGAAACATTGACGGCCTTGTACTCCACGCGGGTGGGGTTGGTGAAGCCGAACTTAGGGAGGCGCCTCTGGATAGGCATCTGGCCACCTTCGAAGCCGATCTTGTGCTCGTAGCCGGCGCGTGCCTGTGCACCCTTGGTACCGCGGGTGGCAGTGCCGCCCTTACCGGAACCCTGACCGCGACCCAGTCTTTTGCTTGTTTTGGTTGCACCTGCTGCAGGTGCGAGATTCTCAAGTTTCATAATTGCGGTCCTCCTTAGTCAATAACTTCATACTTAACGAGATGAGCTATCTTGGAAAGCTGTCCCATAGTGACAGGATTCTGCTCTACCTCGACTGTCTGGTGCATGCGGCGGATGCCAAGGCAACGAAGGTTGTCCTTCTGGCGCTTTGTCTCGCCGTTGCTGCTTATGATCTGTGTAATTCTGAGCTTTGCCATAATCGTGTACTCCTTATCCGTTGAACACTTTACTCATGGGGATGCCGCGAAGTCCTGCGACAGTGTAGGCGTCCCTCATCTGGGTAAGGGCGGTCACGGTGGCCTTCACAAGGTTGTGAGGGTTGGATGAGCCCTTGGACTTAGCGAGGACGTTCTGGATACCTGCGGACTCGAAGACAGCACGCATAGCACCGCCGGCCTTTACACCGGTACCGGGAGCTGCGGGCTTCATGAATACGCGGGAACCGCCGAATTTTGCCTCCTGCTCGTGAGGGATGGTGGTGTTGATGACAGGAATCTTGACGAGATTCTTCTTTGCATCCTCCACGCCCTTTGCGATAGCTGCGGTGACCTCATTTGCCTTGCCGAGACCGTAGCCGACGACTCCGTTCTCATCGCCGACGACGACGATGGCTGCGAAGCGGAAGTGACGACCACCCTTGGTGACTTTGGTAACCCTCTGGATGGCGACCAGTCTGTCCTTGAGTTCAAGGTCAGAAGTCTTTACTCTTTTAACATTTGTATTTGCCATAGTCTTTGCTGTTAGAAAATGAGACCGCCTTCACGGGCTGCGTCGGCCAAACTTTTTACCCTGCCGTGGAAAAGATAGCCGCCACGGTCGAATGAAATGGTGGTGATACCCTTGGCGAGGGCGCGCTCGGCGATAGCCTTGCCAACGATGGCTGCAGCCTCGATGCCGGACTTGCCTTTGGTCTTGGCGGCGAGCTCCTTGTCGTTGGATGCTGCGGCGACGAGAGTCTTGCCCTCAAGGTCATTGACGACCTGGGCGTAGATCTGCTTGTTGCTGCGGAA
>DGVM01000071.1:50213-73296 GCA_002395925.1 Bacteroidales bacterium UBA4284 | reverse complement strand
GGGGACGCTCGGCAGTGCCGTTGACGTGCTTGCGGATGCGGAAGTGAATCCTTCTTCTTCTTTCGATTTTATTGAGTGCCATAATTCAATCCTCCTGTTATTTTGCGGATGCGGTCTTGCCGGCCTTGCGACGAAGCTGCTCACCGACGAATTTGATACCCTTGCCCTTGTAAGGTTCAGGCTTGCGGAATGAACGGATTTTGGCTGCCACCTGGCCGACCAGCTGCTTGTCGCAGCTCTTGAGGAGCAGGCGGGGGTTCTCACCCTTTCTGACTTCGGGAAGCTCGGCCTTCACTTCGGGAGGGAGCATCAGATGAATCTCGTGGGAATAGCCGAGGGAGAAAACGAGAAGCTGGCCCTGGACGGCTACACGGTAACCGACACCGACCAGTTCCTGCTGGGTGGTGAAGCCTTCGGAGACGCCGACGACCATGTTGTGCACCAGGGCGCGGTACAGACCGTGCATGCTGCGGTGACGAGGCTGGTCGGTGGGACGCTCGAACTTGATCTGATTGTCCTCAATGGTGAGCTTGATGTCGGGATCTACCTTCTGGCACATCTCACCGAGAGGTCCTTTAACCTTCAACACGTTGCCGTCGAGCAGCTCTACGCTGACCCCGGACGGAAGGCTTACAGGTAATTTACCAATTCGTGACATTTGTAATGTTCTGTTTTGTTGATTAATAGACGTAGCATAAAACTTCACCGCCGACGCCAAGCTCCTTGGCTTCCTTGTCGGTGATGATGCCCTTGGAGGTGGAGAGGATGGCGATGCCGAGTCCGTTGAGAACGCGGGGCATGTTCTCCACATCGGTGTACTGGCGAAGACCCGGACGGCTCACGCGCTCGATCTTGCGGATTGCGGGAGTCTTGGTCTGAGGATGGTACTTGAGGGCTATTTTGATTGTATTATAGGGAGTACCCTCGACAACCTTGTAGCTGAGGATGTAACCCTTCTCACAAAGGATCTGGGTAATGGCGACCTTCATCTTGGAAGAAGGAATCTCCACGACCTTGTTTCCGGCCTGATAGGCGTTGCGAACCCTGGTGAGGTAATCTGCAATAGGATCAGTCATATCGTTAATTCTTTTATTATTACCAACTTGCCTTCTTTACGCCCGGGATAAGACCGTTGGAGGCCATTTCACGGAACTGAATACGGCTCAGGCCGAATGCCCTCATGTAGCCCTTGGGACGGCCGGTGAGGGAGCAACGGTTGTGAAGACGGACAGGGCTTGCGTTCTTGGGGAGCTTGTCGAGAGCTGCCCAGTCGCCGGCTTCCTTGAGTGCCTTTCTCTTCTCTGCGTACTTAGCAACCAGTTTCGCGCGCTTGACTTCGCGGGCTTTCATTGATTCTTTTGCCATAGTATCTTATTTGTTATGTTTCTTGAAAGGCAGACCGAACTCGGTAAGAAGTGCGCGGCACTCCTGGTCGGTGCGGGCCGTTGTTACGAAAGTGATTTCCAGTCCGTGGATACGGGGGTTCTTGTCGATGTCGATCTCGGGGAAGATGATCTGCTCCTTGAGTCCGAGGGTGTAGTTGCCCTGGCCGTCCATCTTCTCTGCGATGCCGTTGAAGTCGCGGATACGGGGGAGAGCTACGCGGATGAGCTTCTCGAGGAATTCGTACATCTTGACGTCACGCAGCGTAACCTTGGTTCCGATGGGCATTCCCTTACGGAGCTTGAAGTTGGAGACGTCTTTCTTGGAAGAGGTGATGAGGGCCTTCTGGCCGGTGATGAGAGACAGCTCTGCAGCGGACTCCTCGACGACCTTGCGGTCCTGGGTACCCTGTCCGACACCCTCGTTGATGGTAATCTTGACGAGCTTGGGAACCTGCATCACGGTGGTGTAGCCAAACTGCTTCATGAGCTTGTCTACGATCTGCTCCTTGTAAACTTTCTTGAGGGCAGGAACATATCCTGCAGGCAATGCCTGAACCTCAACTTTTTCTGCTTTCTTTGCCATAATTACTTGATCTCCTCCCCGGATTTTTTAGCGATACGGACTTTCTTGTCCCCTTCTACCTTGAAACCCACGCGAGTCGGCTTGCCGCTCTGGGGATCGATGAGGTTAAGATTGGATATGTGAATAGGGGCCTCCTGCTTGATGATTCCGCCCTGAGGCTGCTTGGCGTTCGGCTTGGTGTGCTTGCTGACAACATTCACGCCCTCTACGATTGCGCGCTGGGCTGCGGGGTCAACGGAAAGCACCTTGCCGGTCTTTCCTTTGTCGTTACCGGCATTTACATACACGGTGTCGCCTTTTCTGATTCTGTTCATAATAATATAGGTTAAAGGACCTCCGGTGCCAGTGAAACAATTTTCATATAATTCTCGCGGAGCTCTCGGGCGACGGGGCCGAAGATACGCGTGCCACGAAGCTCGCCGGCGTTGTTGAGAAGAACGCAGGCGTTGTCGTCGAAGCGGATGTAGGAACCGTCAGCACGGCGGATTTCCTTCTTGGTGCGCACGACGACGGCCCTGGAGACGGTGCCCTTCTTGGCGTCTGCTCCGGGGATGGCGCTCTTGATGGTGACGACAATCTTGTCGCCGACCGTAGCATAACGGTGGTTGGTACCGCCAAGCACACGGATGCAAAGGACTTCCTTAGCTCCGGAGTTGTCGGCCACCTGTAAACGTGTTTCCTGCTGTATCATAACTACTTGGCTTTTTCTACGATTTCAACTAATCTCCAGTTCTTGGTCTTGCTCAGGGGGCGGGTTTCCATGATGCGGACGGTATCGCCTTCTCCGCACTCATTCTTCTCGTCCTGGGCGACGAACTTGGTGGTCTTCTTGACAAACTTGCCATAGAGAGGATGTTTCTCCTTGCGCTCGACAGCTACGACGATGGTCTTGTCCATCTTGCTGCTGACCACGACTCCTACTCTTTCCTTACGAAGATTTCTTTCCATAAAGCTCTGATTTAGTTCTGTTTTTCTTTTTCAGCGAGGATTGTGATCATAAGAGCTATATCCTTGCGGGTCTTCTTGAATTTGGATGTGTCCTCCAATGGAGAAATAGCGTGATTGATCTTCATTGTGTCGAGATTGCTCTTCTCGATTGCGATGCGGTCGCGCAGGTCTGCTACAGACATTTCGCGGGCTTCTGCTGCTTTCATTTTCTTTTCTCCATTTAATTATTCGACATAATCCCTGCGGACGACGAACTTGGTCGCGATGGGGAGCTTGTTGGCGCCCAGGCGCATTGCCTCTTTTGCGGTCTCGAGGGAAACGCCCTCTGCCTCGAAGATGATACGGCCGGGAGTGATGGGGGCAACGAATGCGTAGGGATCACCCTTACCTTTACCCATACGGGTATCGAGAGGCTTCTTGGTGATAGGCTTGACAGGGAAAACCCTGATCCATATCTGGCCTTCACGGTTCATCCTACGGGAGATTGCCTGACGGGCAGCTTCGATCTGCTGCGCTGTGAGCCAACAATTTTCAAGGGTCTTGATTCCGAAGGAACCGAATGCGAGCTGATTGCCGCGCTGGGCGTTGCCCTTCATGCGGTTCTTCTGTTCCCTTCTAAACTTTGTTCTCTTAGGTTGTAACATTGTAGTATTACTTTAAAAATATATTTCCTTAAACCCTAAATGCTTGACTCTTAGCGCCTTAGCTGCAAAGGGCCCGATTTTTGGGGATGCAAAGTTAGTAAAAAAATTCCAAATAGCAAGGTTTTCTTAATATTTTTTGAAACATTTTCGACACAGAATTTTTCAGTCAACCCCCAGTGTTTTCAGCAAGTTACGCAACAGGCCTCAAAATTTTTGGCAACATTTTCGACACTGCGTAAATCAAGTAACTGCAAGCTGCCGCACAGAGCTCCGCCATTTCATATTATTAAAAATAATTCGTATTTTTGTTCAAATTTCGCTTTTTTTATGAGATTTTATCGCCACGTATTTTTAACACTGCTCGCTGCAGCCTGTCTGACTGTAGCCTGCTCTCAAAAACATTCCGGGCCCGAGACCCCGTCCGCCTCGATTTTGAGCCTCAGCCTGGGCGCCCCGTCAAGCGACGGTACCCGTGTCAGCTTCGAAAACGACATAACCTTCGCTTGGCAGAGCAGCGATACAGTCGGAGCTTATATGTACTCCGAGACCCTCAAAAACGTTCCCGGTTCATACGGAGTCGAAGGAGAATACGGCCCCTGGATGGCTCCCTTCGCCCTTCAGGAGGGCGCAGGGACCGGCACGGGTAAATTCATCTTCCAAGTCCAGTACCCCGAGAATCACGAGGCCGTCGGACATGTAGCCATCTACCCCAACACCCCGGGTTCCTCGTACGATGAGCCCACGGGCACCCTCAGGTACAATCTGCCTGAATACTGGAGCAATCTCCAGGAAATCGGGGGAACCGTCCGCATACCCATGGCTGCCAACCTGGATTCCGGTGAAAGCCCCGTATGCTTCAAACACATCGGTGGAGCGGTGAAAGTTACCCTTACAAACGTACCGGCAGGAGCACGCTACTTCAAGCTGACGGCAGACAAGAACATTTCGGGCGTTTACGTGATAAAGACCTCCGAACTTGGCACAGCGGCCCTGCAGGGCGACGGCCTGAGTCCTTTCGTGGAGCTCCAACTCGCCGAGGGCGCAGGCAAGGAACTCTCTTCGGTGGATGTTTACTTCCCCGTTCCTGCGGGAACGTTCACATTCGGACTGGGAGTTTACGGCGACGGCGTAACCTACATCGAGAAGCAGGGCGTCACGCCTCACACCATAAGCCGGGGTACGATCCTTCGCCTGCCGGAGGTGAACCTCGGAATCGACCTTGGAGAATACGACCCCGACCTTGCGCCCGCCAGCAAGCTTTCCGGCCTTACCTATCAGCTCAACGTATTCTCGTTCGCCGACAGCGACGGCGACGGGATAGGTGACTTCCAGGGCATCATCGACCATCTGGACTACCTGGATGACCTCGGAGTTACCGCAATATGGCTTTCGCCCATACATCCGGCGCAGTCATACCACGGGTACGACGTAACCGACTACGACAGCATCGACAGCCGGTACGGCACCCGCAAGACCTTCCGCAAACTGGTTCAGGAGGCGCACAAGCGAAACATGCGCATCTACCTTGACTACGTAATCAACCACACCGGCAACGAGCACACATGGTTCCAGGACTGCAAGCGCTACGGACCCGACAGCCCCTATTGGGACTATTACGCTTTCTCTAAGGACCCTCAGGCCGATTGCAACGCAGGCGTCATTGACCAGATTCCCCAGGGATGGTACGACACCGGCAAATGGTTCCCCGTAACCATTACATCTTCGGGTGAACAGTACTACTATTACTCCGAATTCGGCACAGGCATGTTCGCCGACTTCAACTACCATCACGGCTGGGAATGTGAGAGCTCCCCTGCCTTCCAGGCTGTGGTGCAAGCTATTTCCACCTGGCTCGAATGCGGCGTGGACGGTCTGCGGCTCGATGCAGTCAAGCACGTTTATGCCGACGAAGCCGGCAGCGAGAACATCCAGTTCTGGAAGTCCTTCTACAATACCGTCAATTCCTATTACGGTACGTACGCTGAATTCCGCGAGGACCTTGCCGGCAAGCACGACTCCAACATTTTCATGGTAGGTGAGGTGCTTTCAGGAGAAGACGTCTGCCGTCCGTTCTACGAAGGCCTGCCGTCAATGTTCGACTTCCAGTACTGGTGGGACCTTCGCGACGTCCTCAACTCCGAGAACGCAGGTAACTTCACAGGCGGCATGTGCGACCGGTACTACCGCCACCTGGACGTCCGTTCCGACGCCATCTATACTCCCAAGCTGTCCAACCACGACGAGGACCGCACCGCGCACCTGCTCGGAGGCTATACGCCGAAGATTCGCCTCGCGGCCGCAATCCTGCTCACCAGCCCGGGGCGCCCGTTCATCTATCAGGGCGAAGAACTGGGCTACTGGGGTCACAAGGGCGGCGGCGACGAATACGTCCGCACGCCCATACTCTGGACTCCCGACATCAGCAGCGCCGCACTGAACGGAGTATATGGGAAATACGACGCCGACATGCTCCGTGCGCCCATTGACGTGCAGTCGCAGGATGCCGACAATGGTTCCCTCCTCAATCTCTACCGTCGCTTTGCCTATGCCCGCAACGTCAATCCGGCCCTCGCTGACGGCAAGCCGGAATACGACAGCAAGACCAGCGGCAACAACGCTGTGCTCTGCTGGTATCAGCATGCCAACGACGGCAGCGGCAAGAGTGTACTGGTGATGCACAACATCACTTCCTCAAGCCAGACCGTGGAACGCTGGGACGGCGACAACCTCGGTCACCTGCTCGTGGCAAGCGACAAGGTAACCGTATCCGGCAAGCTCGTCACGCTTGCTCCTTATTCGTCCGTTGTATTTGCATTGAATTAAAGCTGTTATGAAAAAGAAATACATCACCCCTGCAAGCGAGCAGATTTCCACACAGCTGCAGCGGGCACTTTTGGAAAACAGTCTCGTAGATTCCTACACAGGCGAGGATGCCATCCCCGCCGATGGAGAATGGTAATAATACAGTCATCAGATATTATGATTAAGCTTTTGTACAACAAACCCGTCGCGGAGGAGACCGAAAGCTTCCTCGCGACAAACCTGCTTGACGCCTCGCTGGAGGGCAACCTCGAGGACTACGGCGACGGCGGCGATTTCGTATGGTAAGGAGGACAATGACCATGAAAAAGATTCTTTTACTCGCAGCCTCAGCGCTCACACTCCTGAATTCATGCAACAAGTCTGACCGGCAGCCCGATCTCGTAACCTACGATCTCACCGTAGAGGCAGCTGATTGTTTCACAAAGGGCATAGCACAGAACGGCAATGCCATCAAGTCCGTATGGAACGCCTCCGACAAGGTCACGGTTTACAACTCTTCAAACGCTTCCATAGGCACACTTACGCCTCAGACCACCGGTTCATCGAGCACGGTACTTAAAGGCACCATAACCACTTCCGGCCTGAATGCCGGCACAAGCCTGAGGCTCCATGCACCTCGCCCCACATGGCTCTATTCCGGACAGAAGGGCGCATTGTCTTCCCTTGGCAATTATTCGTACGCAACCGCGGAAGTGTCAGTTACGGCAGTTAACGGAACTTCCGTCACAGCATCCGCCGCCGCTTTTTCCAATGAGCAGGCAATGGTGAAATTCACCCTTTGCGACGAAGGCGGTTCTGCAGTCAACCCCGACGAACTGGTCATAGAAGCCGCTTCCGGCAAGCTGGTACGCAGCATCAACGCCAGCCTCGCGCCTATGTACGGCAGTCTCATTATCGCTCCCGACGATGAGACCAACGTGCTTTGGGTTGCGCTGCGCAACGATTCCGGCGCCGCTGACACATATACTTTTTCCGCAACCGCAGGCAAAAAGTCTTACACCGCCCAGAAGGACGGCGCCCTGTTGGAAAAAGGCAAATTCTACACTGTGAAGCTGGTCCTGAAGGAAGCCAATGACACCTATACTGTAGCCGGCGCACCGGCTTCCCTGTTCGGCACTGAGTGGGATGCCACCAATACCGCCAACGACATGGTCAAGCAATCCGACGGGACTTTCCTCAAGACGTACAACGTGACCGCCGTAGCCGACGTGGCGTTCAAGGTCGTCAAGAACCATGTTTGGGGCAGCGCAGGCGTAAACAACTGGCCTGTGGATGACATATCCTTCACTGCCGGCATCGGTACGCTCAAAATCATGTTCGACCCCTCAACCAAGAAGGTAAGCTACGAGGCAGCCGATCCGGGCGTGGTCACGGAGATTTTCACAGTTGCAGGCACGCCCGCCAGCGTATTCGGCACCGAGTGGGATCCCTCCAACACTGCCAACGACATGGTCAAGCAGTCCGACGGCAATTACACGAAGTCCTACTCCAATGTCCCCGCCGGCGCCGAACTGCAGTTCAAGGTCACAGTAAACCATGCTTGGACAAAGAGTTACGGATACAACGGAGGTTCCGCAAACGTCTCGTACACCATGAGCAAGACAGGAACGCTCACCGTGCACTACGACGCCAAGACCCATTACGTCACCGCAAGCGAGAATTAATCTTATGAAATACGACTACGTACATCCCGCCGCAGAGGTGCTCCAGAAGGTTTCGGCGGCAAGTTTTCTCGAGGCATCCGGTGACGCTGAGCGCGACGGTTACCCCGAAGGTGTTGAATTCGACTGGTAAAGGAGGAGCTATCATGAAAGCATATCGCATTTTATTCGCGTCTCTTTTCGCCGGCGCACTCATGGTTTCCTGCAACAAGGAGGCTGAACAAGAAACTATAACCGACGCTCCTGCAACAGCAAAGGAGTACACTCTCACCATCGAGGCCAGCAAGGCCGTTGGTTCAAAGGCGCTTGCGCTTTCTCCCGACGGCAAGTCGCTCCAGGGCACCTGGGCCGAAGGTGACGAGGTTGCCGTCTGCAAGCTCACCGGCGATGCAAGCAATCCCATCTCCCAGGTCGTCGGCAAGCTCGTTCCCCAGACAATCGGCAGCGCCAGCACAAAGCTCACCGGTACCGTCACCCTGGAAGGCCTTGCCGTCAACGACTGGTTGTACCTGCAGTTCCCCTACAAGGTCAACTCCGACAACTACATTATCAGCTCCTACCAGGGTCAGGACGGCACGCTGGGAACCATTGCAAAAGACTTCGACTACGCTACCTGCGGCGTGCAGGTTACGGCTGTGGACGCAACGAACCTCTCCACCACCAAAGCCGATTTCGTCGGCCGTCAGGCCATAGTGAAGTTCTCACTCAAAAGCGGCGGCGCAGCCTTGAACGCAAGCAAACTCTACATCAACGGTGTCGCCGACCGTTTCTGGCACGACTCGTATTATGACGAGCCGCTGCTGGAGGTGGCCGCAGCATCTCCTTCAAACGAATTCACCGTCGCAATGCACGGTCTGGGCGAAGCCAGCTACACCATGTTTGCCGTCAGTTCAGACAAGGTATATACCAGGACCACACCTGCCGTCGATTTCGCAGACAACCAATACCACCAGGGCGGTCTGAGCATGACGGCCCTCAGCTACGAGGGTTTCGGCACCAACAGCAGCTGGAGCCTCATAGGGAAGCTCTCTGAATACAGCATGAATTGGGACAACGACCTCAATATGTGGACCGACGGTAGCGGCGTGCATGTTGCGGCTTCCGTCAAGCTCAAGGCAGGAGACGAGTTCAAGTTCCGTAAAGACGGCGCATGGGACGTCAACTACGGCAGCGGCGCCATAGCCGGCACTCCGGCTGTAGTCCCCGCCTACAGCAACGGGCCCAACATCTCCGTTGCCGCCGACGGCACCTATGACATCTATCTGGACGAGCGCGGGTTCATCGCCATTGTCCCGGCGTCCGGAGCGGGCAAGGAATACACCCTCTACGTTCTCGAAGAGAAAATATGCAAGACCGCCAGCTGGGGAACGGAACGCACGCTCTACATGGAAGCGCCCATGGCGGAAGCGTCCGTCAAGCCTGCCTTGACCGTCGGAGGATACACCTACAACGGCTTCAAGCTCGACGACAGCCTCGCCGGCACCGATGCGGTCGTTTATTACAAAGGAGAGAACGGCTGCGAGGTCAAGATGACGGTTCCCGTCGTTGCCGGAACTTATGACTATTTTATCCGCACAGACGGCATTCAGGCCGCAAAGATCACCGACAGCGCGTCCCCTGAAGAACTGGATTCGACACCGAGGGTTTATGTGCGTTCAAGCGCAGCGGCGCTCAACTGCCATATGTGGGGCGGTGCGTCCCAGACAACCTGGCCGGGCGCATCCCTGAGCAGAACGGACTCCAAGCAGTGGGGTCACTACTGGTTCTATGCCGACATCCTGTCCGGTTCCACAAGTTTCATCATCAACGACGGAACCGCCCAGACCGGAGACCAGCTGTTCAGCAACTACGCCTCCGACAACGGCAGCTACTACTTCTACTGGTACCCGGACCAGGCCACTCCCTCTCTCGAGTATCCGACAATATAGACCGCTCCCATACGGACAAGACATCACACTTCAGCAGCCGGCCCAATGGACCGGCTGCTATAGTTAATACCAACGGACTGCCGTTTCGGCGGGATTATTTCATAGCTCCGACAAGGTCGATTGACCCCGACGCGAAAAGCGCACTGCCTTCAACATGGGCAAGGCTGAAGGAAAGGCCGAAGAAAGAAAAGCCATCGCCCTTGAGCTTAAGAGAATTGGGTTATCTGCCGAGCAAATATCTTCGACCACAGGCCTTACGTTGGAGCAGGTTAATAAGCTTTAGGGCTGTGGAATCATTTAGACGGGAGGTACGTTATGCCATCTTTGTCTTCAACGTCGTTTGTATGCAGGACGTAGGTAGTGGAAAAGATTATCTCTTTTAATCTCCATATACATTATTAAGTGCAGAAAAGTGTAAGCGATTCACCCGTTAGAGTACGTTCGTGATGGGCGAACAAAATTCAGCCGGTCCAGTGGGCCGGCTGAATAAGAATTGGTAATACATTGCTTAAGGGATTATAATACCACTCACTCCTCCGTAGAATTCGGAATAAGTTCCGCCCTTATAGCCAAGGCTGAAGATATTGATTACGTCGCCCGTGATGTCGCCAAGAACGGTGAGAGGTACTTTCAGTTCAACCTCAAGACTTGCTGAACTATTATCCATAACCTTGAGGCTGTAATCGGAACCAATACCTTGAATATCTGCTTTCGAGACGTCTCCGCTATGATTGAAATACACCAAGAAATTGTCGATGCCGGCAGGAATGGCATCTGCCCCCTTTCTATACCATTCTGTATACTCTCCTGTACTGTCATTGTCTTTATCGAAGTACAAACGGAAATATCTTCCGGAAGAAAGATCATAGGGATCACCTGATACAGGGGTAAGCTTAAGATATACGAATAAATCAGTACCATTGGAGTAAGCTTTCATAACGGTGGTATTGCCACTACCGCTTACTTTACTTTCTCCGACAATACCATCCCAATCAGAGAAAGTGCCGTCTATCGCAATGGAAGGCTCGGCAGGACGACCGGACAGGAGTTCAAGTGACTCACTCTTTGCTCCGACTATGAAATACTCAAATTCTCCTTCAGGGAATGTTAGCGTAGAGGCAACAGTAGTCCAATTATCCCTGTCGACAAGGTACATTCCAGAATAAGTATGCCCCCAAATCATAGACGCAGGGAACTCCATATAATAATACCTTGAACCGGCGATAATCTCCTGGTTAGCAGTATTGAAAGGAGTTCCGGGCCAACTAGCCATGCCCATTTCGTTACAATCGAAGCATAGCTCGTTTTCCACCGTCGTGAGCGCTTTGAAATACAGTTTAACCTGCTGTTCTTCTACAGTCAAGTTGTTGGACGCAGGGTCATAAGTGAAGAATAAAGTAGTTGCACCGTCACCACCCAAGTTAAAAGAATAGTTGTTGTTACCATTATTAGGATCGCCAATCCATTCATTTTCGCCTTGTACAACCTTGTACTCAATTGTAGGATAACCGGCGGGAACGGACACTTCGCTCTTGTAGGTGCCATTCGCTTGCTTTATCATAGGGTTGGCTGATATATTCCATACATTGAAAGTTCCGGCAATGGAATACCTAATATCGTCCATCCAGGCATCGATATCGTGAGAGGTGGGATCGAATGAGATATGCAGGGTTCCGGTATGAGGGATTTCGTATGAATAATTATCACTCCCGCCGTCCTTGCCCCATGACTCGTCCCATTTATGGTCCTTGACAACCTTGAACTGTATTTTGATACCCACAAGAGTGGAGGGAATCGTGTAGTTCTTCAGGAAAGTGCCGTCATCCTGCTTGACCATGTCATTCACGGTTTCGCTGGGTACCCAAGAAGCTCCGAAAAGTGATTGATCGTCACCGGCAATTGTGTATGCGTCGGAATCAATGTAGGCGTTCACTTCTTCGGAAGAGGGATCAAATGTGATTACGAGCGTTCCTTTAGTAACATCATTATCATTAATCGTATAATTGCCCGACGGCCATGCGTTGCTCCATTCGCGATTCTTGATGACCTTGAAAGCAAGACCGATTTCGGTTCCGGTGAGCTGATAGGTCTTGCGATAGGTGCCGTCGGCCTGCTTGACCATGTCGTTGGCAGAATCGTTCTGATTCCAAGAAGAGCCAAACACTTCTATGGGGGAGCCGGCAACTGTATAGACATCAGTTTCTTTGCTCATCTTGACGTTGACTGCCTTGTAGTTGCCGTTCGCAAAAGTAACTTCGTTCTTTATGTAAGTGTAGTTGTGGCCATTGTTGTCGATGGCCGTCAGGGTGTAGGTATCCGCCGCACCGGAGTTGTTCCGGAGAGCGACGTAAAACTCTGAGGCGACGGAAGACGGGGTGACGACAATGTCTCCGTAAACGGGAGTATAGGCATCATCAGCAACGGCATAAGATTTCACCAGTTTCCCGCTTGCCGCAGAGATGGTAAGGGATTTGATATCCAGAAGGCTGTTGGTACTCTTGTCCAGGATTGTGAATTTAACCAGGCTCTGCTCGTTGGTGAAACTCGCATCTGAAGCAACAAGTGAGGTGCCGTTGACCTCGGCAACGGTAATCTCCGCTCTGGCGAAATCATAATCGGAGGCGAGCTTTTCGAGCGTACCGTCCTGCCCTTCATAAGACCAGTCGGAGCTGGGGAAGATGAGGTCGAGCTTGTCGCCTGCGCTAATGCCTGTAAGGTCGATTGTGCCTTCAAGGACGGTCTCGGCGCTGCCGGGGGTCTTGGGGGTCAGAGCGCCTACGGGAGTCGCTGAACCGTCGAGGCAGACTTTTACCTCGTCGTTTGCGCCCCAGGTGGCGTTCAGATTGTAATCCAAAGCCTTGGTGCCGACTGACTTGGCGGCCTTCACGCTGAGGGTGTAAGTAGTCTTGTCTGTTTCGGGAGTGGGAATGATATCCTGAGGAGCCTGCTCCTTCTCACATGAGGCGGCGAGCGCTACGCCCAAAGCCGCTGAAATAATGTAAAATGCTTTTTTCATGACTTTACCCTCCTGATTATTCCCATTCTTCTTCGGCTTCTACAGTGTAGCTACGACGGGTTGCGGTTATCGACCCGTCCAAGATCTTCCCCTCGACCCTGACCTCGAGGATCTTTACACTTGGGGATTCATAGATTGTTTTTACCATATGAGTTATTTTTTAGCGTTTGTCTTTCTCGGGCCCATTAGGGCGGTGTTATTGCTTTTTTTGTAGTATCGGCTAAAATAGCCGATTTGGCTCAAAGTTACAAATTTTTTTATTATACACTGCTTATCAGATGCTTATATTGGCAAATACACGATGAAAATGTTTCTCTCGGTTCCGTTTTTCCTCATTGTCCGGGATCACTTTAGCCCTCTATTGATCCCGATTGCCCACTCAATGGCCCCGCCGGGATCACTTTTGCCTCCGATTGATCCCATTCAGGCCTCCTCCTCCCCGTCCGGGATCACTTCAGCCCTCTACTGATCCCAATTGCCCACTCAATGGCCACGCCGGGATCACTTCAGCCTCCGATCGATCCCACCAGACCCCCAGCACTACAATCAAGCTTCTCCAGCCTCGGGATTAGGGAACAGGGCCTCGATGACACCCCGCTCGACTTTGAGGATTCGGGCTATCTGCTTGCTGTTTGCGTTGTAGTCGAAGTGCATTGTCTTAGCGAGCTCAAGTTTCTCGGAATTTTGCAGAAGGCCGGGGCTGGCTTGTCCGTATTTATCCTTGCTGATTCTCCGGGTGATTGCAAACAAATCATCGTCGTTGAAAAACATACGTTCTCCCAATGCATCTGCTATGTGCTTCTGGGACTCGACATTTTTTGATATGTCACGAAAGTAGTGCGCCGCGTTGCGATACAGCTGTTCTCCTTCACCGATGAAACAAAAATCGAGCGGACATGCAAAGCCATCTATCATCAAAGGCGGATTCTTCATCCCGTCTGAATAATGAGTGTGTATGAGTTTACGGCGTTTGCGCTGGCTGAGCCGCTCTTTCTTGGAGTTGATGTAAATGCTCTTTGCGTGAGGGTTGAAGTAATACGAGTTGGCACCCCAAGGGAACGAGAAAGGAGTGGAATCGGGAGATATGACGAATCCGTTTCTGTTGTTATAGGCGATTACTCCGCGCGCCTCCTCAAGGCTGGTGATTTCCCTTATCCGGCACTCGAAGTTGTCCAGATTGACATCTGTCCCGCACGCTCTGAAGTACCTCCTAAGGAAACGTCGAAATAGCGTGAACAGCTTCATCAGCTCGTCTCCCGGCCCCGATGCCGTGATGTGTAAATGATTGGACATCAATTCAAACGTTATTATCTTAACATTAAGCACCATCTTTGCGCATATCGACAGGATGTTTATCCCGGCCTTGAATGATCGGGCGTCCCGGAAAATGATTTCATGGTCTTCGGGAGTCCAGAGGTGCCATAAAGGGCGCAAGGATTCATACATTCCCGCGCATCTGTTTTCGAGGTCAAAGAAAGATTTCATAGTTTAGCAGTTTTGCCGCAAATATGGACAAAACATTTCAATATCAAAGCATTAAGCGTTATCAATCATTAGAAACGCTTAAAATGAGAACTCGCAACCATATTTTCAAAAGAATTTCTTAAATTTGTAAGATGTCACTTTTATTTTGAACACATTATGAGCAAGAAACTGAAACCCTTCATCATCGTTGGCGCGGCTCTGGCTGCCCTTCTGTTTTTAGCCAGCACATGCACGAAGATGGTGGACAACTCTGAAATCGGAATCAAATTCAAAAAGTTCGCTCTCACCAATCAGGGAGAACTGATTGCAAATGAGGTGACCGGTCTCATTATCTACAATCCGATAACCACTCAGGTTTTTACGTATCCCGTATATATACAAAGGGTTGATTACAGCCCGTTTACCGTTACCACAAAAGATGCCGCGGTATTTACCATGGACCCCATGCTCGCTTACCAGCTTGAGCGCAACAAAGCGACCTATGTTTTCAGTAAATACAGGCGCAGCCTGCGCGAAATAGAGGCCGGCTATATGCGCACATGCATCTACGACGCGTATAGGATCACGGCAAACAACTACAGCTCCGATGAGCTGATGGCCAACCGGGCAAAATTCGAGCAGGAGGTTAAGACAATGCTTGAGGGGTCCCTCGGAAAAGAAGGTTTCGAAGTACACGAATTCACCTCTCAGATTACTCCTCCTCAGTCTCTTAGCGCTGCAATTGAGGCCAAGAACCAGGCTATTCAGGAGTCCCTCAAGGCGTCAAATCTCGTCAAGCAGGCCGAGGCCAACGCCCAGATCGAAATAGCCAAGGCCAAAGGCGAGGCGGAGGCAATGCGCATCAAGGCCGATGCCGAAGCATACTACAACCGGACAATTTCCGCATCCCTCAGCCCTCTGATCGTCCAGGAGGATTGGATTGAGAAGTGGGATGGCAAACTGCCCGAGGTTACTTCTTCGGCCAGCGGTCTGATGATGACTCTTCCGTCAGTAAAGTAGCGAACGGTTTACGATATGCCGGCCCTGCAGCATGACTTCCGCAGGGCCGTTTTTTGTATCCCGATTGTTTTGCGGGATCAATCGGAGGCCAAAGTGATCCCGAATGGGGTGCTGAAGGGCTGAATGGGATCAATCGGAGGCCAAAGTGATCCCGAATGGGGTGACGCAACCGGACGGGGTGATGCAACTGAACGGGGCGATGCAACCGCGCGGGCCAAGCTTTAGCCGCGGCTGTTGCCTTGGCGCAATATTTGCGTATCTTTGCGTTGTGAAACTGATTGCCGCAATACGACGGGCCGCGATGGCATCCGTGCTGCTGCTTCTTGCGGCGGCACCTATGCTCGACGCCCAAACTGTGGGTACCCGCGCTCCCAAGGGATATCCCATGTACTACGAGGTGCATGACGGCGACACCACTTTCTTCGATTCCATCGACCCCATCTGGGTGTTCCCCCGCGGCCGGGGTTTCAAGAAAAGCGGCGACTGGCGCAAGGAGTACCGGCTGGTTTACAATTTCAATAAAATCTACCCCTACGCTCTTGTGGGCCGCAAGCTCATGGCACAGGTGGACAGCACCATCGAGGCCGACGCAACCAAGCGCAGCCAGCGCAACCAATACATCAAACAGGTCGAAAAGGAACTGCTGGGCCTGTTTACCGACGACATCAAGCACATGACCACTTCGCAGGGCATATTGCTTATGCGCCTTGTGGACCGCGAATGCGGAATGAGCGCCTTCGAAATCATAAAGGAATACGAAAGCGGATTCGCCGCCAATTTCTGGCAGATTATCGCCAAGCTTTTCTCTCAGGACCTCAAGGCCCGCTACGACCCGAAAGGCAAAGACGCCAAAATCGAAGAACTCGTCAAGATATGGGACGCAGGCGACTGGGACAGTTTCTACTACTCAGTGTTCTGGGAGGCGCCCAGGAAGACGGTCATCAAGACCGACCACCTCAAGAGCGAGGTTAAGAAAGATCCTGCAAAGAAGGATACAAAGAAAAAGAAGAGGTAGCCGTATCGAACACGGCATGGGGCTCCCCACCGTCTATCCAGTCTTTGAGCACTATCAGGCGCCTACCGCCTTGAAGGGGCATGTCCACGGAGCAATGAAAATGTCCGAAAATGCAATAATCCTCCGTGCGTCCGAGCGCAAAACGGTATAACGGTTCCTTCTCTGCTTCAAACACATACGCCTTATGCGAGCGGCGGCTTCCCCCGGACCAGCCCTGGCCGAGCCGGTAGGCGATCCATGGATGCAGGGTGCTGAACAGGGCCTGAGCGAAACGCGAATGGAATACCTTCAGCATGAAATTGTACGACGCGGCCCCTCCTCCCAGGCGGTCTCCGTGTCCCAGGCAGAACGAGACGTCGCCCAGGCGTACAGATACCGGCTGCTCGAGCCTGTGAATCCCGAGGCTCTCGAAGAAAGAGAAGGTCCAGATGTCGTGATTCCCGGGGATGAAGTAAACCTCCACTCCGGAATCCATCAGCGAAATCAGCTCCGCCACCACCCGCGCCCCCTCGCGGGGAACCACGTCACGGTATTCGTACCAGAAGTCCCAGATGTCGCCCAGCAGATACAGGGCCTGCGTGCGTTCGCGCGGCAGACTGCGGAGGAAACCCAGGAAACGCCGCTCCCGCTCCGCCGGATCTGCACTCCGGAGGCCAAGATGCACGTCGGCGACAAAATAGACAAGACTGCGCATGAGGGACCGGCAGCCTTACGCAAGGAATATGAGCACCAGCAGGCCTGCCAGGGCGCAATAAAGTCCGAACCACTTGAGCTGAGCCTTGCGCACAAGGGCGATCATGACCTTGCAGGCAAAAAGGCCCGACACGAATGCGGCAGCGAATCCTAACAGCAGAGGCAGTACGCCGACGGAAGAAGCGGTAAAATCGCCGCCGACAACGTCGAGAAACATCTCGCCGAGAATGGGCACCAGCACCATAAGGAAAGAGAACTGGGCCATATTGTCGCGGCGCACCCCGCTTATGAGACCGGTACTGATTGTGGTACCGCTGCGGGAGAGTCCCGGAATAACCGCCAGCGCCTGGCCGACACCCACCACAAAGGCCTGCCAGAACGATATGCCGTTACGTACAGGCACATCGCCGTCCGCAGACTTCCGGCGGGCGGAAAGGATATCGGAGAGCGTAAGCAGCACCGCAGTCACCAGCAGTGCGACGCCCACGACCAGCAGAGAGCCGAAGGCTGCCTCTACCCAATCTTTGAAGAACACCCCGACGATGAGCACGGGAATCATTGATACGCAAATCTTTGCGATGTAATCGGTCTCGTCGTTGTAGCGGAACTTGAAAAGCCCGGAAAGGAGCTGCCATATCTGCTTTCGGAACACCACTATGGTGGAAAGCACGGTAGCCGCATGCACTGTGACCTCGAAAATGAGGTCGCCGCTGGGCTCCACACCGAGAACCGCACGTCCTATGGCCAGATGACCGCTGCTGCTGACAGGAAGAAACTCGGTGAGTCCCTGGACTATACCGAGAATGAGAGCTTGTAACCAGTCCATGCTACTTCTTGTCTTCGAAACGGCCCATTATGGCCACCACCTCTATAACTATACCCGCCAGTATGACCAGCGGCGCCGCGACCAGGCGGCGGAAATCGAACATATCGTAATTGAACACATTGGGATCGGGACTCAGTCCGCCCATCATGAGGATGTACCCCGCGACCATGACAAGCAGGCCTGCCAGAAGCATCCTGAGGCCTTTGCGGGAAATTGCCATTTTATTCATAATCAGTAATATAACTCATCTTTATTAAGCGTCACCAAACGGCCTACCACCAGCCATGTGCTCACGACGCAAAGCAGCACGCCGCTCACCACCACGACAGCGGCGGCGATAGCGAGCGACAGGGGCTGAAGGGAGGCGAACACCTGGGGCAACTGCTCGCGCAACAGTAGCAGTCCGGCGCACATGAGCAGCAGTGCGAGCAGCGATGAAGCAAGCCCCTGGAACACGGCGCCCTTGACGAACGGAGCGCGGATGAATCCCCTGGTGGCGCCCACCAGCTGCATGGTATGTATGGTAAAGCGACGCGAGAAAACGCTCAGGCGTACGGTATTGTTGATAAGCACGAAGGAGATGAACAGCAGAAGCAGGATGAAAATGCCGAGCACGACCGAAATCTTGGCCAGGTTGTCGTTGAGAGCCTCCACCAGGGACTGCTGCCACTCAACCTCATCGACCACCGGCGAGGCTGAAAGCGCACGCCGCACTATTGCGATGCTGTCGGGAGCGACGTAATCGGCCCGCAGCGTGACATTGAGCGACATGGGGACCGGGGAGGTCTCGAACACGGAGAGGAAATCCTCGCCCAGCATCTTGCCCAGTTCCGCCGCTCCCTCCTCGCTGGTTATCAGACGGGTGGCTTTGATATAAGGAAGCGTATCCACGGATTTCTGATACGAACGGGCCTGGTCTTCCGTGGCGTCCGTCCTCAGGATGACGGAGAGCTGCATATTCTCCCGGAAGTAATCCGACACGGCGCGGGCATTCACTATGAGTAAGGTGGCCACACCCACAAGCAGCAGCACCATGCTTATGCTGATAACGCTGGATGCATAGGCATTACGGAGCCTGCGGCGGATGATTTTGCTGTCTTCTTTCCTTGACATAAACTCCAAAATTATGAAGTTGTTTGATTTTTGTTGCCGAACTTTATTATGAACGCAAGAAAGGAGAGCAATAAAATTCAAACAGCTTCTGACTTCAAAGGTAGTGAAATATCGTGAATAATTGAAAAATATTTCTTACCTTTGTGCATAATGGCAGAGAATGTAAAAAGAGTACTGTTTGTAAATTCCGAGATGTATCCGTACCTCCCGGAATCCCCTATAGCAAACATTGCACGGCAGCTCCCGCAGAGCATTCAGGAGCGTAAAAAGGAGATCCGTTCCTTCATGCCGCGATACGGTTTCATCAACGAACGCAAGAACCAGTTACACGAAGTGATACGCCTGTCGGGAATGAATATCATCATCTCCGACATCGACCATCCCCTTATCATAAAGGTCGCGTCCATATCAGCCGCACGCATACAGGTTTACTTCATCGACAACGAGGATTACTTCCGCCGCAAGTTCAAATTCGAAGACGACAAGGGAGCTTTCTTCCCCGACAACGACGAAAGGGCGATCTTCTTCGCCCGCGGCGTGCTGGAGACCACCAAGAAGCTCCGCTGGACTCCCGACATCATCCACTGCCACGGCTGGATATCTCACCTGGTTCCGGCATACCTCAAAAAGGCATACAAGGACGACCCCATCTTCTCGTCCAGCAAGATAGTCCTCTCCCTTTACTCCGATACCCCCGAGGCGCCGTTCAATCCTGCCTTCGCAAGCAAGGCAGCATTCGGAGGCCTCGCAGAGGCCGACCTTCAGAACCTCGGCAAGGAGGCCAGCGGCATCAATCTTGCAAAAACCGCCATCCAGTATGCCGACGGCATCATCCTCGGTTCTCCCGACGTCAACAAGGAAGTCCTTCGCTACGCCCGTTCGCGCAAGCTCCCCTTCCTCCAGTACAACGAAGAGGCAATCCAGGATGGCAGTTATGTCGATGCGTACAACGCATTTTACGACACGATTTAAAATGAAGCACACCCTTCCAGCAATACTCGCAGCCCTGCTGTGCTGCGTCTCCTGCATAGACATAAATCCGGAAATCGGAGGCAACCTGGTCCCCATGGACCAGAGGTATTCCGTCTTCCCCAGGGAGGCCCTGCTGCCCGCAGGCTCCATATCCACCAAACTTACCGACTCCCTTTCGGGCTACTCCCAGTCTCGCATCACCATAGGCGCCATACGCGACGGAGTATTCGGCCTCACCAGGCGCAGCAGCACCTTCACCCTCGTGCCCGTACTGGACACCTTGGATTTCGGCAACGCAGCGGCGGCAAAGGTAGTCAGGTTCCACTTTGCAGCTGCGGCCGACAGCGCCTCCGTGGCATCCAGGGACCAGGCATATATCCTCCAGCAGGTCAGGGTACATTCCCTCTCCGCCCCCGTCGATCCCGGGCTCGACTACAACTGCCTCGGAACTTCAGTATCAGCCGACAAGTCGGTCTCCATTGCCAAGGGCACACCTATCATCAACGGCACCGACTCGCTCAGCTTCGACTTTACAGAGGAGTACGCCCGCAGGTTCCTCTCCCTCACGCAGTCCGACCTCGAGGACTTCAAGGCCTACAGCAAGAAGATCCCCGGCATCATCATCAGCACCGACGACCCCGCTGCAGAAGGCGGGCGCATCAATATCTTCCAGCTGCAGGTAGGATACGACAGCAGCGACGAGGTCGTATATGGCAACTTTGCCAAGCTGCACCTCAAGTGCGACTACGACTACGACGGCGTCCCCGAGAAGGACACCACCTTCAACTTCATCTACGGCCTTCCCGACTTCACCGACGTCGATTCGCTCTTCCTCAACTCCTCCCGCGGCCAGTTCCCGGAATATGCCCTCAACCTCACCGAGCATGAGTCGGCATCCATGGAGGGCGTCGCCGGCCAGACTGTCTCAATCGAGGGCGGCGGCGGCCTCAAGCCCGTCATTTCCGCGCTGGAACTCAAGCACCTGGCGGAGTCCATGATACGCGCCGAGGGCGAAGAGGACCCCAGCAACGCAGTCGTCAACAAGGCTTCGCTCATCTTCCCCTTCCCCTTCCCCGCAGACTACAGGGACATGTTCAAGTTCCCGCAGGTGCTGTCGCCCACGTGCCGCATACGGCAGAACGACTCGCTCGTAACCTTCGCCAGCCTCACCGACGCAGCCTCGTCCGACGAGAACCAGGGAGAAATCAACCGCAGCACGCTCTGCTACGAACCCGACATAACCTACCACCTCCAGGAGATTCTCAAGATACACGAAACGCCCGAAGAAGGCGAGACGGCGGCAGACGTGACCAAACGCAGGAAGCTGCTCTCCGGCGAATACGATATCTGGCTGGTAATCACCGCCCACGAGACAGTAACAACCTCCAGCAGCACCTCCGAGATCAACGATTACTACAAGATGCTGTCGTACCAGAACTACTACAACAGCATGTACTACGGCGGGTACGGTGGATACGGCGGTTACGGTTACGGCGGGTATGGCTATGGCGGATACGGTGGATACGGCGGTTATTACAACCCCTACTCCAACTACTACAGCATGATGATGTACTCGCAGATGTACGGCGCAGCCGGTTCGAGCAGCTCCAAACAGGACATGCTCGACAAGGACCGGTACTACTGCGGCACGCTGTACGGGCCCGAGTATCCCGACGCCTCACTGCGCCCCAGACTCGAGTTTACATTCTCGCTTCCGGGGGCCCGGTAAAAAATTTCTTACATATTATATAATATTTCATTTTTTATTATATTTGTGGTTACTTTGACTAAGTAGCCGCATAGATGACTAATACTAAAAACCTGACATTCGCTCAGATGTTCAACCTGAGTTTCGGTTTCTTCGGAGTGCAGATTGCATACGCGCTGCAGAGCGCCAACATCAGCCGTATATTCGCTACGCTTGGCGCCGATCCGCACCAGTTGTCGTTCTTCTGGATACTCCCGCCCCTCATGGGCATGATAGTCCAACCGCTCATCGGCAAATGGTCCGACCGCACCTGGACCCGCATGGGACGCCGCAAGCCTTACCTTCTGATAGGCGCCATAATAGCAGTCCTCGTAATGGTGTTCCTGCCCAATGCAGGCTCGCTGCATTTCGGCACAAGGGTGTTCCTCGGGCTCAACGCCGCCATGTGGTTCGGCCTCTTCTCGCTCATCTTCCTTGACACCTCCATCAACGTGGCCATGCAGCCATTCAAGATGATGGTCGGCGACATGGTAAGCGAGAAGCAGAAAGCCACCGCCTACAGCATCCAGAGCTTCCTGTGCAACGCCGGCAGCCTGGTGGGCTACCTCTTCCCCATCTTCTTCACCTGGATAGGAATCGCCAACACCGCCCCCGAGGGAGTCATCCCCGACAGCGTAATATACAGTTTCTACTTCGGAGCCGCCATCCTCATCGCGTGCGTACTCTACACCTTCCTCAAGGTCAAGGAGATGCCTCCCAAGGAGTATGCGGAGTTCCACGGGATAGACCCCGCCAAGGCGGAAGACAAGAAAGGCGAAGGCCTGCTGAAGCTCCTCGTCAAGGCCCCCAAGACCTTCTGGACCGTGGGCCTGGTGCAGTTCTTCTGCTGGGCGGCATTCCTCTATATGTGGACCTACACCAACGGCGCCATAGCCCGCAACTGCTGGGGCACCACCGATGTCGCATCGGCCGAATACCAGGCCGCAGGCAACTGGGTGGGCGTGCTGTTCGCCGTACAGGCGGTCGGCTCCATCCTCTGGGCCCTCGTCATCCCGCGCTTCCGTAACCTCAAGCTCGCATACGTCGTGAGCCTGCTTGCCGGTGCCGCCGGATTCGCGAGCGTGATGTTCATCCACAACCAGTACCTGCTGTTCGGCAGCTACTTCCTCATCGGATTCGCATGGGCCGCAATGCTCGCACTGCCCTTCACCTTCCTCACCAACGCCCTGGAGGGCAACCCCTATATGGGAAGCTACCTTGGCCTGTTCAACTGCACCATCTGCC
>DGVM01000071.1:15455-50162 GCA_002395925.1 Bacteroidales bacterium UBA4284 | reverse complement strand
CCATCTGCCTGCCGCAGATAGTCGCGGCGGCGACCGGCGGAGCGGTCATCAGAGCGGTGGGCGGCAGCCAGGGCGCAATGCTCCTGCTCGCAGGAGTGTTCCTGGTGCTCGGCGCATGCAGCGTAAGTCTCATAAAAACACACAATACAACCAATTAACACTAACTACAACTCTCAATGAAAAGGATTTTAACCGCAGTATCCATAGTCCTTTTGGGCTTAATGGGTACAAATGTATTCGCCCAAAGCGGATACCAGGTCAAGGGAGTCGTGGTTGATTCCCAAGGACCCGTAATTGGCGCCACGGTCATGGAGGCCGGCACCACTAACGGTACGTCCACGGGAATCGACGGCGACTTCATCCTTACCGTCTCAAATGCGGACGCAACAGTAGAAGTCAGTTGCATCGGATATGCATCCCAGACTTTTACCGCCCGCAATCTTCCCGCAACAATCACTCTTGTCGAGGACACCGAATTCCTCGATGACGTGGTGGTCATCGGTTACGGTACCGTGAAGAAGAGCGACCTCACCGGAAGCGTCTCCACCGTCAAGGCCGACGAAATCAACAAGGGTGTAATCACCACTCCGGCAGACCTGCTGCGTGGCAAGAGCGCAGGTGTGGTCGTCACCGCCGGTTCCGGTATGCCCGGCTCGGGATCCACCATCCGCATCCGCGGCGGTGCATCCCTCAACGCCTCCAACGACCCCCTTATCGTCATTGACGGCCTGCCCGTTTCCAACGATGGCATCTCCGGCATGTCCGACCCTCTGTCCTCCATCAACCCCGAGGACATCGAGAGCTTCACCGTGCTCAAGGATGCATCCGCAACCGCCATCTACGGTTCCCGCGCCTCCAACGGCGTCATCGTAATCACCACCAAGAAGGGAGCCAAAACGGCTACCGCCCTTCCCAAGATCGCCGTTGACTTCACGACCTCCGTCAACACCATCGCCAAGTATCAGGACCTGCTGACCGGCGACGAAATGCGCAGCCTCATCCAGGACCGCGTATCCAAGGGTCTCATGAGCGAGGATGCACTCGCAGCCCTCGGCTCCGAGAACACCGACTGGCAGAAGCAGATCTACCAGATCGCTCCTACCTACGACGGCAACATCAGCTTCAACGGCCGTATCGGTTCCTTCCTCCCCTATCGTCTGTCCGGCGGCTATACCGATCAGAACGGTACACTCAAGGGCTCCAGGATGCAGCGTGGAACCGTTTCGCTCAACCTCTCCCCTTCCTTCTTCGACAAGCACCTCACGGTGAACCTCAATGGAAAGGGCACCTACGCCCGCAACAACTATGCGAACCAGTCCGCCATCGGAGCCGCCATCCGCTACGATCCTACGCAGCCCATCTATGACGATTCTCCCTACGGACTCGGAGGATACCGCATCTGGCGCCAGTCAGGAGGCAACGTGAACACCATGGCCACCATGAACCCCGTAGGCCTGCTCGCCAACAAGACCGACTACGCCAACTCCTACCGCTTCATCGGCAACGCCCAGTTTGACTACAAAATCCACGGATTCGAGGACCTGAGGCTCAACCTCAACCTCGGTATGGACTGGGCCAAGTCCAACGGCGTATCGGGTCTGGCAGAGAATTCCGAAGAGTCCTGGCACAACACCCAGCAGTCCGGTTCCGGAAGCCATACCGACTACGACTACAGCCGTATGGACACAACCCTGGAGTTCTACGCCGACTACAACAAGACCTTCGCCGGCCTGCACACCATCGATGCAATGGCCGGTTATTCCTGGCAGCGTTTCTACAACGACAGCAACTCCCTTACCACCAAGCTCAACGACGGTTCCACCATCAGCGACAATCACGGCAAGGGCGAGTATTTCCTCATCTCTTTCTTCGGCCGTCTGAACTACAGCTTCGCCGACCGCTACCTCATCACCGCAACCCTGCGCCGTGACGGTACGTCCCGCTTCCAGAACAACAAGTGGGGCCTCTTCCCCTCCGTTGCACTCGGCTGGAACGTGATGAACGAGCCCTTCATGAAGAACGCCAAGGATCTCTCCACCCTCAAATTGCGTCTTTCCTGGGGCCAGACCGGCCAGCAGGCAGTCGGTGGATACTACGACACCTTCGCCAAGTTCTACTCCAACCTCATCGGTTCCTACTACACATTCGGCGGCAACGTTTACTACCCCGTCACCGCACAGGGCTACAATGCCGACCTCAAGTGGGAGACCACGACGACCTACAACATCGGTATGGACTTCGGTTTCTGGAAAGACCGCCTCACCGCCAGCGTGAACCTTTATCAGCGCGACACCAAGGACCTCCTTTCCTATGTTCCCGTAGCCGCCCTGTCCAACCTCACCAACTACCTCAACAGCAACATCGCCTCCCTCACCAACAAGGGTGTCGAGATTGACCTCAACGCCATTGCCGTAGAGACCAAGGACATGAGCTGGACCATCGGAGTCAACGCCGCATACAACAACAACGTCATCACCAAGCTCAACGAATCCGAGAAGGACAACACCGGCGTACGTACCGGCGGAATCGCAGGCGGTACCGACAACTGGGTGCAGATGCACCAGAAGGGCTATGCAGCCAATTCCTTCTACGTATATCAGCAGGTGTACGACAAGAACGGCGCTCCCATCTACGGCGTCTATGTTGACCGTGCCGGCGCATTCGACGAGAACGGCAACCCCATTCCCGACGGCATCATCAACGAGTCCGACCGTTACTTCTATCACAAGCCCACCGCAGACTGGACCTTCGGCCTCAACACTTCCTTCAGCTGGAAGAACTGGACGATGGCCCTCTCCGGCCACGCCAGCCTCGGCAACTGGGTTTACAACAACGTGGCATCCAACACCGAAATGTACAAGGACCTGTGGGTCAACAGCTTCATAAGCAACCGCCTGCACTCCGCACTCGATTCCCGCTTCGAGGACGCAATGTACATCTCCGACTACTACATCCGCGACGCCTCCTTCCTCAAACTGGACAACGTGACCATAGGATATACCTTCCCTCAGCTGTTCAAGATCAACGAGGACCGCTTCGCCTCTCTCAACATTTTCGGCACCGTGCAGAACATCTGCACCCTCACGAAGTATGACGGCATCGACCCCGAGGTCTTCGGAGGCATCGACGGCGAGGTTTATCCCCGTCCGAGAATCTTCGTAGCCGGCATCAAGTTCAACTTCTAAAAAGGAGGGCAACAATATGAAAACACTGAAATACATTATAGGTTCCTTCGCGGCAGCTGCTATGCTGACGGCCTGTATAGGCGACCTCAACGTCACGCCTATCGACCCCAACATGAACACCGCCGACAAGGCCCTCACCAGCGAGGCTGACTTCCAGAACTTCCTCGCGGGCATCTACACGGGCTATGCCACCTCCGGTTACTACGGTCCCCTCGGCGACCCTTCAATCTCCGGCCTCGACGGCGGTATGAGCCAGTATATCCGTGGTCTGTTCCACCTTTGCGAACTGTCCACCGACATCTACGTATGCGGATGGAATGACGAAGGCATCCCCGATGTCTGCAAGATGCAGTGGGACCAGTCCACCGGACTTATCTACTCCATCTATTCCCGAATCTTCTTCCAGGTTGCACTCTGCAACGAGTTCATCCGCCAGGCAAACGCAAGTTCCGTAGATCTCCCTAACAAGGACCTCATGGTTGCAGAAGCCAGGGCAATGCGTGCCATGAGTTACTACCATGCAATCGACAACTTCGGCAACGTTCCGTTCGCTGACGAGAATTCCGTGGTCGGCCAGAAGCCTGTGAGGATTACGCGCACAGACCTTTACGACTGGCTCGAGAAGGAACTCATCGACCTGCGGGACAACAGCGCCCTCAAAGATAAGGCCGGCACCGAATACGGCCGCATGAACAAGAGCGCAGTCAAGATGATACTTGCCAAGCTTTATCTCAACGCCGAGGTTTACACCGGCACCGCCCAGTGGCAGAAGTGCGCAGACGTCTTGACCGACCTCATGGACGACGGCTACAGCCTCCACACCAGCTCGGCGGGCGTGTACAATGCATATCAGGAACTCTTCCTTGCCGACAACGACCGCTGCACCGACGAGATTATCTTCTCCATCCAGCAGGACGGCGACAACACCCAGTCCTACGGCGTAACCAATTACCTGGTGTTCGCATTCACCGGCGGTTCCATGAATGCCGAGGCAGATATGGGAATATCCTCCGGTTGGGAAGGCTGCCGCATGACTCCCGAGTTCTACAACAAGTTCGACACCGCAACCGACCAGCGCGCCCTCTTCTGGACTGATGGTCAGCAGGTAAGCATCGACGACCTGGGTAAATTCACCCACGGCATCGCCTTCCAGAAGTACCGTAACAAGACTTCCGCAGGCAATCCCGGCAAACAGCTTGGATTCGTAGATACCGACTTCCCCATGTTCCGCTTTGCCGACGTGCTCCTCATGGCAGCCGAGTGCTCCATCCACAACACATCCATCACCCAGAGCCAGGGCCTCGAGTACATCAACCAGGTACGCAGCCGTGCCGGCCTTGCAAATCTGACAAGTCTCGACGTAAACACCATCCTCGACGAGCGTGCCCGCGAGCTCTATCTTGAGTTGTGGCGCCGCCAGGACCTTGTACGCTACAATAAATTCACCACCGCCGATTACCTCTGGCAGTGGAAAGGCGGCGTACAGGAAGGCAAGGCAGTCGAGTCTTACAAGAACCTCTTCCCCATCCCTACTTCCGACCTCATGGTCAACGGAAATCTCGAGCAGAACGAAGGCTACAAGGGAATCTAATCGCTTTAAGTCATGAAGAAATTATTATCCATACTTTCTACAGCGGCGCTCCTTTTGCTCGGCTGGTCCTGCGTAAAGGAACCGCTTGCCACACTCGATCTTGGCAATTCCACTCCTCCGGCGATTGAAGGATACTCCATTACGGAAGACGGTCTGGTAATCAACTACACTCCCGCCCAGCTCAATACCGTTCTGGGAGGAAGCGCAATCAACCAGAAAATGCCCGTTTACAATCTGGTTATCCTCAGCAAAGCCGGCAACAAAGAACCGGGCAGGGTACTCTCCGCACAGGATGACGGCAAAACCCTGACGGTTTCCAACACTACCATCAACCGGGCCCTCATCGCTCTGGGTTTCAAGGAAGGAGAGAAGGTTGATCTTGAATTCATGCTCCGCACCTCAATCCAGTCATCCTCCTACAACAACGGAGTCGAGAGCTTCCTGGATGCCGCCCAGACAGTCTCCGTAAAGGGCTTCGAAATCGTTGTTCCTCAGGGCAATCCTTGGAGCGAGTTCACCGTAGCCAGCCCTTGGAGCCTCATAGGCGCCATCGAGAGCACAGGCAACGGCTGGAACAAGGACGAAGCTGCATTCATGACACCCGACGGTACCAGGCATGTAGTGACGAGAATCAAACTCGGCACCGCAGACCAGTTCAAGTGGCGCAAAGACGCCGGTTGGGATGTCAACTTCGGCGGCCCCGGAGATACCGAGCCTTACGTCATTACACTTGGAACCCCTGTCGAAGCTACACCAAACGGCAAGAACCTCTCAGTACCTGCAGACGGCATCTATGACGTCCTCCTCGACGAGAGCGCCGGAACCATAACCGTCACCGAAGCCTTCCTCACCTATCCCGGTTTCGACCAGGTCAGCAACTGGACCGTCATCGGCGCCATCGCCAGCCTGGAGATGGAGTGGAACAAGGATGTCCAGATGACCACCGACGGCACCTGGCATGTTGCCGAAGGCGTAGTCCTCACCACCGCCGACCAGTTCAAGTTCCGTCAGGACCTTGCATGGGCCACCAATATCGGTGCTGCAGGCGATACCGAGCCCTTCGTCGTCAACATCGATGAAGAATATACCGGAGTCGCAAATGGCAAGAACCTCGCTGTTCCTGCTGACGGTACCTACGACCTCCTCTGCAACCCTGCTACCGGCGCATTCAAGGTAGTCGCCAGCCTGGGCGGCAAGAGCCCTCTTGCCGGAAGCGATACTCCCGAGCCTCAGGGCCCTGCTATGTTCTCGCTCATAGGCACCATCAACGGAGGCGGCTGGAACACTGATATCGACATGACAAATGTCGAGGGCAGCAAGTGGGTCGCCCGCATGGTGACGGTTACTGCCGACGATGAATTCAAGATTCGTG
The DNA here is from genome assembly GCA_002395925.1 of Bacteroidales bacterium UBA4284. The sequence goes on along the minus strand of DGVM01000071.1, from coordinate 44,014 downwards.
CTGACCACGACTGGACTGTATCCTTCGGCGGTCCTGAAGCCAACTCCAAGAGCACAATCAATCCCGAAGATCCCTATGATGTTTACAAACCCGTTATCGGCACTGAATTCGCAGCCGGCGACAAGAACATCCAGATCGGCGTTGCAGGCATCTATGACATCACACTCAACTACTCAGAAGAGGGCTCAACCATCCTCATCGAAGAGCACGTGGCAGCCTATTCGCTGATTGGCGAAATCAACGGAGACAGCTGGACTAAGGATGTCATCATGACTGAATCCGACGGCATTTGGACAAGCCCCGTGGTGAACATCACCGGTGGGTTCAAGATCCGTTACGACTTCTCATGGGATAACTGTTACGGCGCTGAAAGCAAAGAATTCGTCGCCACACCCGGGACTCCGTTCACTGCGGTACAGCCCGGCGAGGACATCAAGCTCGCTGAAGCAGGTGACTACAAAGTCATCTTCAACCCTGCCACGCTCGAAGTAACCATCCAGGCTGTCGCATTCCCCGACCATCTCTACATGATCGGCGACGAATTCGGCGCTTGGGACTGGAGTTCCGACGGAGTTGTGGAAATGACTCCTGTCGTTTACCAACCTAGCTGGGGAGCCGATAGCGACAAGTCAGAAGCCCAGTTCTTCGCAATCCGCTACATTTCTGCCGGCAAGGGATTCAAATTCTGCTCGCAGAAGGCCTGGAACGGCGATTTCTGGGGTCTTGACACCAACGAAGGATTCACCGAATCCGGCGGCAACTGCACCGTCGATGCCGACGGCATCTATCTGATTCACATCGATCTCAAGCGCAGCATCGTCCACGTCGAGCCTGCACGTGTATATGGCATAGGCAACTGCTTCGGAGGTTGGGATGCTGCAATGGAAGGCGCCCTGTTCAAGGCAGACGGCAAGACCCTCAAGGCAACCGCCGCTGCCGACGGCGAACTCCGCATGTACGTGGAATCCTCCATTTCCAACTCTGGCTGGTGGACCCGCGAATTCATCATTCTCGACGGCAAAATCGACTACCGCGGCGACGACGAAGGCCAGGGCGACCAGGCCCGCGTAAATGTCAAGAACGGTCAGGAGATTATCCTCAACTTCAACGAGGGAACCGGTGAGATAAAGGGCGAAGGAGAGGAATCCCCTATCCCCACCACCATGTATATGATTGGTGATCAGTTCGGAGGCTGGAACTGGGACAGCGACGGAGTCGTGGAACTGACGCCCGTATGGGGTACCCAGGGCGTGTTCTGGTGCACCCGCTGGTTCAACCACAACCAGAGCTTCAAGTTCTGCGCCAAGAGGGCCTGGAGCGGTGACTTCACCGGCGCCGGCACCGTGGGCTACACCGTGGACGGCGGCAACTGCTGGCTGGCCGAGGACGGCTTCTACACAGTTCTTGTCGATGCGAACGACGGCTCCGTCGAGATTTCTCCTGCAGAAGTCTATGGAATCGGCGACGCATGGGGCAATGACGCATGGGACTTCAACGCCGCAGACCCTGTGAAGTTCGTTGCAGAAGGCCAGAAGATGGTCGCCACCGTGAACAACGACAGCCAGGCACTCCGCATCGCCACCAAGGTAGTCCCGAGCACCACCAAGGACGGCGTCACTCCCAACGGCTGGTATGACTGGTGGAAGACCGAGTTCATTTTCTTCGACGGCAAGATAGCATACCGTGGCCTGGGAGGCGACCAGGCGAGGGTTGCATGTACTGCAGGTCAGAAAGTTGTCCTCGACTTCAACGCCGGCACAGCGACGCTCGGTGACGAAGCCGCTCCCGCAGCAGGCATCACCATCGACGGCGACATGTCCGACTGGACCGGCATCGAAGGAGCCAGCGGAGAAGGCATCAACTCCGTCTTCAAGGTGACCTCCGACGAGAACAATATCTATTTCTACGTAAAGCGTACCACCGAGCGCATTGCCGACATCTGGGGTGGAGCGGCCTATCACTATTATACCTTCAACATGGACGGCGACGAAACCACCGGCGAGGAGCTGTGGGGCAACGGCCCTTACGAAATGCTGCTCGTAGTATATCCGTACGCCGGTTCCGCCAGCGCCCCCGAATTCGGGATTGCGGCGGCAGGTACGGCTGTGCCGACCACATGCAAGGTTGACAATGCAGTCGTGAAAGGCGTAGTTACCGACAGCGGCGTGGAGACCGAGATTTCCATCCCCCGTTCCGACCTTCTGGCCATGCCCGAGCGTCCCGTAACGGTTTACTCCTGGAGCAACAAGGGAGGCAGCGACAAGCTGTCCGTCACCAGACAACTGTAGCTTCCGGTATTATCTTATGGACAGGAGCCCCCGACCGGGCTCCTGTCTCCAAAATAACAAAACCAAGTGCCCATGAAAAGAATACTGGCCCTGCTTGCGGTAGCCGCAGCGCTCGCCGCCTGCAAGGAAAATAATCAGGAGGAGGCATTTTCTCTTACCACCCAACCGTCCTCGATTGAATTCTCCAGCGAGGACAGTTCCTCCAAATTCATAACTATAAGCACCGACGGCAACTGGACCGCCAAACCTTCTGCCGAATGGATTTTGCTCGACAAGACCTCAGGCAGCGGAAAAGGCTCAGTCACCGTTAGTGTCGAAGCAAATCCGCTGGAAGGGGAGCGTACCGGTGCCATCGATATCGCCGCAAGCAAGAACGGCGCAAGCCTCAGTTCCTCAATAAGCGTAACCCAGGCAGGCAACGGCAGGACCCCGGTCGTTCCGGCCGCCATTCCAGACGCCTCCGGCAACGCTTCCACCACCTATCAGCTGCTGGTGTACAGTTTTGCCGACAGCAACGGCGACGGCGTGGGCGATTTCCGCGGCATACAGAACAAGCTGGACTACCTCGCGGGCATGGGCATCACGGCCCTGTGGCTCTCGCCCATCCACCCCTGCGACTCCTACCATGGTTATGACGTGCAGGACTACTACAGCGTGAATCCCCTCTTCGGCACCGAGGCCGACTTCAAGAGCCTTGTGGACGCCGCCCACACCAAGGGCATCGACATCTACATAGACTACGTGCTCAACCATTCCGGAAAGGGCAATGCGTGGTTCAAGCAGGCCCTTGCAGACCCGTCCAGCCCGTATCGCGACTACTACTTCTTCTCCTCCAACCCTTCGGCGGACTACAAGAGCTTCCCCATGCTGTCGGGTACCACCATCAACACCGGAGAATGGAAGGTAGCAGCTTCCGGCTCGCCCAAGATCACCATCAAGAAAACCACCGAAAGCGTAAAGACCGGCTCTTCGCTGTGGAACATCTGGCTGTGGCAGAGCGGCCAGGATGGCAAGGCCCTGCAATTTGCCGACGCGGGCAACGGCACGCTCTACCTCGTAACCGAGATTAACGGCACCGTGGGCCTGCTGCTGCGCAAATACATGAGCTGGGACGCAGGCTCAAAGTTCGGAGCCTCCGGCAGCGGAAGCGGAAGCGAAACCGTAAGCGAAGGAGTCGCCAAGAGCCTCGTCGCCGAGGGAGGCGACCTGAGCTTCACCGGTTCGGGACGTTACCGCATAGAACTTACCGACTATTCCATCGAGAACCTCTACTACATGGGCTGCTTCTCCGACTGGATGCCCGACCTCAACTACGGTTCCGTCGCCACCTGCGAAAGCAATGCGTGCTTCCAGGATCTTGCCGCTTCCGCCAAAAAGTGGATAGACCTTGGCATCGACGGATTCCGTCTCGACGCCGTAAAGCATATCTGCGGCGGCATCTCCTCCTGGAACAACTCCTCCAACCAGACCTTCCTCAAAAAATGGTACGACACCTGCAACGCGGCATACAAGGCCGCCGGCCACAGCGACGACATCTTCATGGTTGGCGAGGTATGGGATTCCCACAGCGTGGAGAAGAACTACTACAAGGGAATCAATTCCTGTTTCGAGTTCGGCTACTGGCCGCTGCTCTACAGGGCGCTTACCAGCCAGAGCACGGCAAGTTACGTTTCTACCGTAACCGGGTTCATCAATGACCACAAGGCCGTGCGTGCCGACGCCCAGACATCGTTATTCATGACCAACCACGACCACAGCAGCCAGACCGGAAACGGACAGGCACGCGCGGCCGACGACCTTGGGCGCAATCTCGCCCGCGAGAAACAAGCCGCCGCAATGATTCTCACGACTCCCGGCAAACCCTTTGTGTATCAGGGAGAAGAGCTTGGTTACTGGGGCAATGCCGACGGCAAGGGCGACGAGTACATACGCACTCCGATACTCTGGGACAAGGCGGGAAAGGACTGCGCCAGGAAGGGCGTAAACAACAAGGTTGACTCCGCCATGCTCACGGCAGACATTTCCGTGGAGGCTCAGGACGCCGACGAGCAGTCGCTGCTGAACACCTACAAGACCTGGGGACGCCTTCGCGACGCATATCCTGCCCTCGGCAACGGCGAGATGAGTGCCAGCAACATCAGCGGGACCGGCATCGCATCGTGGTACATGAGCGCCGGCAGTGAGAAAATGCTGGTCATCCATAACTGCGCAAGCGTAGAACGCACCGTAAGCGTATCCGACAGCATGTCGCAGCCTGTCGCTCTCCTCGGCTCTGCCGCATATCAGGGCACGCAGCTCAGCCTTGCAGGCAATTCATCCGTAGTATTCAAACTTAACTGACCGTGAAAAAGATAATCCGAATCTTAACAGTCCTTGCCGCCGCAGGCATTACGCTTTCCGGCTGCAAGACTCCCGAAAATACCGACGAACCCAAAAAGCCGGAGCAGCCGGTTGAGCCGCAGCCGCAGGTCATCGAGACGCCCGCTTTCGCCAAGGGCGCCGATGTGAGCTGGGTCTCCGAAATGGAAGCATCGGGCAAAACTTTCAAGAAGCAGGACGGAAGCACCGCCGATATATTTGCCGTACTCAAAGACGTAGGAATCAACTCTATACGTCTGCGCGTATGGGTAAATCCCGCCGGCGGATGGAGCGGCCGCGACGATTGCGTAGCACTCGCCCGCAGGGCTGCCGACGCAGGCATGGCGCTCATGATCGATTTCCACTACAGCGACTTCTTCGCAGATCCTTCGCGCCAGACTTTCCCCAAGGACTGGGAAGCGTCTAAAGGAAATGTCGTGGAGGCAGGCATCCGCGTCAAGGAGCATACCTCCGACGTACTCGGGGCTCTCAAGACGGCTGGCATCTCTCCCGCCTGGATACAGATCGGCAACGAAACCCGCAACGGCTTCCTGTGGCCTCTGGGACAGCTCTGGTCGGTCGGAGGCTCCACTCCGGGTGGCTGGACGTCATTCGCCTCGCTGTACAACGCCGGATATGCGGCTGCAAAAGAGGTTTTCCCTTCCGCACTAGTGATGCCTCATCTCAACAACGCCTACGACGACAACGACTGGTGGTTCAAAGAGTTCAAGTCGCACGGATGCAAGTTGGACGCCATCGCACTGTCGCACTATCCCCAGACCAATTCAAAAATGTCAGCCCAGCAGATGAATTCTGCGGCCATCTCCAGAATCCGTGCGCTCGCATCGGCCTACGGCGTACCCGTCATAGTGTCCGAAGTCGGAGTGAAAGTAAAGGACAGCGCATCTCCGGCTATTCTCAAATCGTTTGTCGATGATGTGCGCAAACTCGATGCCTGTAAGGGCGTATTCTATTGGGAACCTGAGGTTTATGGCTGGTGGAAGCCGGCCGTGTACTCCTCGCTTGGCTGGAACGCATACGACATGGGGGCCTTCACCGACGACGGCCGCCCTTCGGAAATCATGAATGCATTCAAATAATCCCGTATGAAAAAGATATTCCTTGCAGCCGCAGCACTGCTCTCCTTCGTATGCTGCAACAAGACCAAGGCCCCGGTGCATCCCGAGTGGACCTACGACAGCGTCGTTTACGAAGTCAACATCAGGCAGTTCTCGCCCGAAGGCACGTTCAAGGGCGTCCAGGCACAGCTTCCCCGTCTCAAGGACCTTGGAGTGGACGTGCTGTGGCTCATGCCCATGTACGAAATAGGCACCGTGGAACGCAAGGGCACCCTGGGTTCATATTACGCCATCTCCGATTACAAGAAGGTCAATCCCGAATTCGGCACCATGCAGGACTTCGAGGAACTGCTCGCAGCCGCGCACGAAATGGGATTCAAGGTCATCCTTGACTGGGTGGCGAACCAGACCGCACCCGACAATGTATGGATGACGGAAAAGCCCGCCGACTTCTACGAGCGCGACTCGCTGGGAAACGCCATCTGGGAGTACGACTGGACCGACACCAGGAGCCTTAACTACGCCAACGAGGACGTATGGTGGGCACAGGACGACGCCATGCGCTTCTGGCTGCAGAAGGGCGTGGACGGATTCCGGTGCGACGCCGCCGGTGAGGTTCCCGCCGAATTCTGGTACGGAATCCTTCCCAAGATGAACGCCGATTATCCCGACATCTATCTGCTCGCCGAGGCCGAACGGGACAACCTGGCCGATCCTACCGTAACCTTCGACGCCAACTATGCATGGGAGCTTCATCATCTGCTCAACGGCCTGGCACAGGGCAGCAAGACAGTTCAGGAGCTCAAGGATTACGTAGCGCGCGACGCCTCCCGCTTCCCGCGCGAAGCCTTCAGGCTCACCTTCACCTCCAACCACGACGAGAACTCCTGGGCGGGCACCGAATTCGAGCGCGAGGGCGAAGCGGCAGATGCATGTGCTGTGCTTTGCTTCACCCTTCCCGGCAGCCAGCCGCTCATCTACACTGGTCAGGAAATCGGTCTCGACCGCAGGCTGGCCTTCTTCGAGAAGGACCCCATAACAGACTGGACTGCAAACGAATACACCAAATTCTGGAAAACCCTCGTAAACCTCAAGCACGACAACCCCGCACTCGCAGCAGGTGAGAAGGGAGGAAAAATCGTATGGTGGGAGACACCCGGCGCCGACGGCGTGGTGGCCTTCCATCGCGAAGTCAAGGGCAACAAGGTCATAGTCCTCGCCAACTTCGGCACGGCTGCCAATGACGGCGCTGTGATCGAAGAGACAGAGGCTAATGACAACCGCCCCCAGAGCGCCAAAATCGAGGAGCCTTTCGCCAACCTCAAGGCGGAACCTGTCTGCTGGACCATCAAGCTCGACGGCACCTATTCCAATGTCTTTACGGGCGAAAGCCTCGAGGGAGAGCAGAAGATAACTCTCGCGCCCGGCGATTATCTCGTCCTGACCAGAAACAACTAGCAGATATAGCGACATGAGAAGATTTGTTCCCCTAATTGCAACGATCGTCGTCCTGGCGGGATGCAAAAGCGGATTCGATCCCAAAAGCGTACGCGATTTCAGCGCTGAAGAGCTCGCGCGCGTCGAGCCCCTGTGCTGGTGGACCGGCATGAACACCTCGCTACAGCTGATGGTCAACGGTCCTGCAATCGGTGGGATGGACGTCAGCATAGAAGGCCTGGAAGGCGTCGCAGCCTCAGAAGTGCACAAGGCCGACAGCCCCAATTACCTTTTCATCGACGTACATATCAGCCCCTCTGCCAAGAGCGGCACCTGCTGGCTCGTATTCAGCAAGGACGGAAAACCGGTATTCAAGTATCCCTACAAGATACACGACCGCAGCGAAGGCAGCGCGTCACGCAGCAGCTTCGGCACCGACGACATGATTTACCTCATCATGCCCGACCGCTTTGCCAACGGCGATACATCCAACGACAGCGGCTGGTCCGGCGGCGTATATGACGACGGCTCCGAAGTGGCATGGACCGTTCCGGCCACTCCCGACAAGATCGACCGCACCGACCCCGTAGCGCGGCACGGCGGCGACCTGCGCGGCATGACGGACCATCTGGACTACGTGGCCGGCCTTGGTGCGACCGCAATCTGGAACACTCCCCTGCTGCTCGACAACCAGGAGACCGAATCCTATCACGGATACGCCTGCGCCGACTACTATCACATCGACCCGCGCTTCGGCGACAACGCCCTGTACCGCGAGTACGTGCAGAAGGCACACGAGAAGGGCCTCAAGGTCATAATGGACATAGTCACCAACCACTGCGGCACCGCCCACTGGTGGATGGAGGATGCACCCTTCGGCGACTGGATTCACCGCTTCCCCGAGTACACCCAGATGAACGCCCTGTTCTCCGTTTACATGGACCCCAACGCCGCCAAGGCGGACCTGGAGAGGCAGCAGAGCGGCTGGTTCGTTCCCAGCATGCCCGACATGAACCTCGACAACCCCTTCCTCCTCAAATACTTTCAGCAATGGGCAATATGGTGGATAGAATATGCTGGACTGGACGGACTGCGTGTCGATACCTACCCGTACAATGAACCGGGGCCCATGTCGAAGTGGTGCGAAGCGGTACGACGCGAATACCCCGGAATCAACATAGTAGGCGAGTGCTGGGACATGAACATCCCTCAGGTAGCCTACTGGCAGAGCGGCAACCCCAACAAAAACGGCTTCGACAGCAAGCTTCCCAGCATCATGGACTTTCCCCTGCAGAGGGCAATCATCAGCGCGCTTTGCGAGGACCAGGTATGGTGGGATGAGGGCATGACCCGGGTGTATTCCGTACTGGCCCAGGATTTCGCATACCACGACCTCGACAAGATGATGATTTTCTTCGCCAACCACGACCATGCCCGCACAGGCGACATCTTTGGGCGCAATCCCGACAAGATGAAGCTTGCCATCACCCTGCTGGCCACTCTCCGGGGCATCCCGCAGCTGTATTACGGCGACGAAATGATGTTCCTGGAGCGCAAGGACTGCATAAGCCACGACGGGGCCAAGCGCATCGACTTCCCCGGAGGCTGGCCGGGCGACGGAACCGACCTGCTGACGGCCGAGGGGCGCAGCAAGGCAAACGACCCCCTCTATCGCAATGCTGCCGAACTGCACGACTATACCGCAAGGCTTTTCAACTGGCGAAAGACAAGCGAAGCGGTCCGCCACGGCAAAACCCTCCACTTCCTTTCGCGCAAGAACAAAGGCGTGCACAATATCACCGACAACAGCTACTCATATTTCCGTTATACCGACACCAAGGCCGTATTCGTATTCATCAACAATACCGACGAGCCGCGCAGTCTCGACTGGAGCCATTACTCAGAATTCGTCCAGGGACCGGTAAAAGCAAATGATATAATAAAATCGGAAGCCATCACGCTTCAGGACGGCCTAATAATTGCAGCAAGGAGCGCGCTGGTTGCAGAATTTGACAGATAGAGGTCGAATTACAGCCGAAGAGACTATTCAACAGAATGATAACTAAACACTTACGCACAATAGCCCTCCTGGCAGCCATATCCTTTGCCGGAGCAACACTGGCAGGATGCACAAAAAAGGCTGAGCCTTCGTTCGATTACAGCGTCAGCAGTCCTGACGGAACTCTTACCGCCAGCATCGGCATCACCCCCGACGGCAGGCCTTATTACAAGCTCGACCGCGGCGGGCAGGCCGTCATAAAACCTTCATGCCTGGGATTCACTCTCACCGACGGTGAAAATCTCCGTGCGCAGAGGGAAAACGAATACTACAAAGGCAACGGACTCAACCCGACCGACGGTGCCAACCTGTACTCAGGCTTTATAATCAGCGGAACCGATACTTCCAGCCTGGACGAAACCTGGAACCCGGTCTGGGGCGAGGAGACGGAAATCAGGAACAATTACAATGAACTCTTGGTCCGCATGGAGCGCAAAGACGGCGTACGCATGAACGTCCGCATGCGCATGTTCGACGACGGCTTGGGATTCCGCTACGAATTCCCGCAAGACAACTCTCTACGCTATTTCAATATAAAAGAAGAACTTACGGAGTTTGCGCTCAGCGGCGACCACACCGCATGGTGGATCAGCGGCGACTACGACACCCAGGAGTACAACTATACCAAGAGCCGCATCAGCGAGATTGCAGCACATTCCCGCGCAACCCGTCTGGAAAACGCTTCGGCAACCGGATACGGTGATGGCGGCGTACAGACTGCACTCCAGCTCAAGACCGACGACGGCCTCTACATCAACATTCACGAAGCGGCCGTAATCGATTATCCCACCGCAAACCTCCTGCTGGAGGACGGCACCAATACCTTCCGCATCTGGCTCACCCCCGACGCCGAGGGCGTAAAGGGCCGCCTCCAGGCCCCCTGCGTTACTCCCTGGCGCACCGTAATGGTGGTTGACGACGCTCGCAAAGTCCTTGCGTCCAGGATGATACTCAACCTCAACGAGCCCTGTGCGATAGACGACGTAAGCTGGATTCATCCAGTAAAATACATGGGCGTATGGTGGGAGATGATTACCGGACGCAGCGAATGGTCCTACACCTATGACGTTCCTTCCGTACACCTCGGAGTCACGGACTACAGTTCCCTCAAGCCTCATGGCAGACACGGTGCCAACAACGAAAACGTCCGCCGTTACATCGACTTCGCCGCCGAAAACGGTTTCGACGCCCTGCTTATCGAAGGATGGAACGAAGGATGGGAAGACTGGTTCGGATGCCAGAAAGACTATGTGTTCGACTTCGTCACCCCTTATCCCGATTTCGACCTTCCCGCCCTCAACGAATACGCCCACCGCAAGGGCATACGCCTCGTAATGCACCACGAGACCTCCTCGTCCACAATCAATTACGAGCGCCACATGGAGGCTGCATACTCACTTATGAACCGCTATGGCTACGATGCCGTCAAGAGCGGTTACGTGGGCAACATCATCCCCTACGGCGAGCATCATTACAGCCAGCCGCTCATCAACCATTACCTGTATGCCATCAAGGAGGCGGCGAAGCATCACATCATGGTCAACGCCCACGAGGCGGTACGTCCTACGGGACTCTGCCGCACTTGGCCCAACCTCATAGGCAACGAGTCCGCCATGGGCACGGAATATCGCGCCCACATCAACCCCGGACACACTTCGATACTGCCATTCACGCGCCTTCAGGGAGGCCCGATGGATTACACTCCGGGCATATTCGAACCCGACATGTCGGTGACGGCCCCGGGTCAGAAGGGCAAGATGCGCCATACCATCGGCAATCAGCTCGGACTCTACGTGACCTTCTACTCCCCGTTGCAGATGGCCGCAGACCTGCCACAGAACTACGAGCGCTTCCCCGACGCCTTCCAGTTCATCAAGGACGTAGCCGTCGATTGGGAGAAGACCATTTATCTTGAGGCCGAGCCCGGCGAGTATATCGTTACCGCCCGCAAGCCCAAGCTCAGCACCCTCAATGCCGCCGCAGAAGGACTCAAGGCTCTTCCCGACGGCAAGAAAGACATGCTCAGCGGCGCTGCGAAGTTCGTTTACGGCCTGCCCGATCACGCCACCGCAAAGGCACTCGCGGGCGCGAAGCCCCTGGACGTCTGGTACGTGGGCGGAGTGTGCGGCGAGAAGGAGCACGACAGCACCATCTCCCTCGATTTCCTCGAACCCGGGAAATCCTACGAGGCTACGCTCTACTGCGACGCCCCCGAGGCCGACTACGAGACGGCTCCCCAGGCTTACAGCATCAAGACATACATAGTAGGCAACAAAGGCTTCCTGCAGGTACACATGGCTCGTGGCGGCGGATTCGGTCTTTCAATCAGGGAGTTGCGCCAGTAGATGCACGCCAGCGGATTAATAATTGCAGCTGTACTGCTGGCGCTTGTCCTGTACATCGCCTGGCTTCTCAGCCCCCCGGGAAAAGTCAAGCCCCTGCTTCCGCAAGAGCAGGAGCAAGCTTTACTTAAGCATGTGAGTGCAGACACCCGCAGCGGAAACGAGCTTCAGACTTTCATATCCTTCAGCCCCATGATCGAAAGCATGGAGAAGGATATCGCGAGTGCCCGCAGTTACGTCCACATACTCTTTTTCAAGTACGAAGACGACCACATCGGGCGAAGGGTGGCCAATCTGCTTGCCCGCAAGGCCGCCGAAGGCGTGGAGGTAAGGCTTCTGGTAGATGACGCCGTCAACAAAACCCGCGAACGCCTTTACGGGGAAATGCGCTCTAACGGCATACAGGTAAAACTGTTTTCGCCCATGCATATCCCCCTTATAAAGAGCGATAACTACCGCAACCACCGCAAGATAGTGGTAGTGGACGGCCGTATCGCCTACGTGGGCGGCATGAACATCGCCGAACGCTACGGCATCGGACTCTCCTGGGGCACCTGGAGAGACACTCACCTGCGCATCACCGGACCTGCCGTAAGCAGCTGCGAGTATGCTTTTGCGCGCGACTGGGCTTTCAAGGGGGGCGAACTGCTCGCCGATGCCAAATACTTCCCGCCGCAGGCTCCCTCGGGCAAACTTGACGTCGATATCGTCTGCAGCGGTCCCAGAGGGGACGGTCCCGCCATCATGAAACGCCTTTGCAAGATGCTGGACGACAGCAAGCAGTACGCCTGGCTGGAATCACCCTACCTCATCCCCACCAACGAGGTGCGCGATTCGCTTCAGAGAGCCGCACGCCGGGGCGTGGACGTCCGCATCATAATTCCCCCCAGGGGCGACCGCGGAGTGCTCACTCCCCTTTGCACAAACTCATATATTCAGGAGCTTCAGGAGGCCGGAGTCCGAATCGCCCGCTACCGCGACGGCTACATGCACTCCAAGACGGCTATATGCGACGACCGCTACGTCAGCGTGGGCTCCACGAATATCGACCCCCGCAGCTATATACTTGACTATGAAATCAATGCTTTTATCGACAGCGAATCATATGCCAGGAAGATGAAGGACATTTTCCTCGCCGACGAGGCGCTTTCGGATTATATTGACAAGGACGCCTGGGCCCGCAGGAGCATACTGGAAAAGGGCGCAGAGGCATTTGCAAGACTGGGCTCGGCCCAATTTTAAAGTTTATGGAGACATCGACAAAACAGGCTACAAGGATTCAGACTTCGATAATCAACGGAGCCGAGCGCAAGGCGCTGAACTGGATGTCGGCACGTATGCCCGCCTGGGTGACATCCGACATATTGACATGGGTAGGAATAGCTGGCGCCGTTCTCATCGGTTTAGGATTCATACTTTCCGACTATAACATCAACTGGCTATGGCTCAGCTCTTTCGGCCTTGTCGTGAACTGGTTCGGAGATTCTATGGACGGCAGCATTGCCCGTTACCGCAACACCCAGAGGCCCATCTACGGCTACTACCTGGACCATACGGTGGACTGCATCAACATGACCTTCATGTTTGCCGGCATCGGCCTCTCGCAGCTGGCGCGGATGGACCTCGCCCTCTTTGCGTACCTCATCTATACCTTCCTGATCGTCAACGTAAGCATAAACGCGCACCTCAAGAGCGAATTCAAACTCACCTACGCCAAACTCGGCCCCACCGAGTTCCGCATCATAGTGATTATCCTCAACACCTTGCTCATTTTCATCGAGCCGCTTCGCCGGATTGCGGTGCCGGTGGAATTCCTGGGACGCAGCCTTGTCCTGAGGTTCATGGACTTCGTGTGCATATTCGTAATATTGCTCCTGGGATGCATCTACCTCTGCACCATCATTTCCGATGCCCGAGGATACGCCAGGATAGACCCTCCCAAGAAATTTCAGAAATAAAAAGCCATTTAGGATATGCAAGGGATTTGGACCGTCGTGATGCTGTTGTTCTCCAACGTATTCATGACACTCGCCTGGTACGGCCACCTCAAACTGCAGGAAATGAAAATTTCCACCGGGTGGCCGCTGATACTGATAATACTTTTCTCATGGGGAATCGCCTTCTTTGAGTACTGCCTCACCGTACCCGCCAACCGAATAGGATTCCAGGGCAACGGCGGCCCCTTCAACCTCATGCAACTCAAGGTCATACAGGAGGTTATCTCACTCACCGTGTTTACGGTTATAGTGACGCTCCTCTTCAAGGGCCAGCCTCTGCAATGGAATCACCTGGCCGCCTTCTTCTGCATAGTCCTCGCGGTCTTCTTCGTCTTCCTCAAGTAACTTTTGAATACTCGCGGCGGTCGTCACCAACTGTTTTTTGCATCATTACCCCCATCTCTGTTGTAACCATGAAAGAGGACAAAAAAAACCGGCCTCAGAGAAACTCTGAAGCCGATTCTGTGCGGTAGGTGATACTCGAACCGAAACTATATAAACGCTTAACTTATTTATAATCAACTTGTTATGGTAAATCGAGACACCAATCAGTGAAACATGGGTGTAAAATAAGCAATTATGCCACTTTATAGATCACTTTTTTAATCTTTTCGACATACTCTTCGACCTTTGCGATGTATGGCTCGACATCTTCTTGCGTCCAGTCCATAAAATCATCATAGTCTCCAGTATGCCTCATATTCTGGAGCCGGGCAATTAGTTCGCCGTCCTCAAACGATAAACCACAATCGCCTGTCTCTCTTTAGCAGTTAATGACATAGGCTTATTCCTTCTGATTGAACATTCTTGTAAAACGGAGTGATACTGCGTTTCGCCCAATCCTCGTACGAATAAATCAATGGATTGATCTGTTCTCCTACAGACCAGCCATATTCAACGAAAGGATAGGCATAATTAGCAAAATCATCTCCATTTGCCCTTGCGCCACTTATAAGAATAAGGATATCCCAATCAGAATCACCCCGTGCATCCCCCCTGGCGCGTGAGCCAAAGAGAATGGCATCAGAGCCGTCAGGCAACACTTGCAGAGCAATCTGTTTAATTCCTTGTATGATATCCTTCGAACTCATAGTTCTGCAAAGATATAAAAAAACTTATGGAGTTAATAAGATTAACAATAACTGATAATGAAAACAGGTATTATCATTCTATGCCGGCACTGTCGAGCGCCATTCACCTTCCTTTGTTAATTCTTTCCGCGGCTACTTTGATAAGTCCAAATCAGATGATCTAACCAACGGGCGTTCATGCCAGGATGATTCTGGTGAGCCATGTATTTAGATGCAGTGCGAACAAGATTTATAATCTGTTCTTTTGATATGTCGTTCTTACCGGTAGCCATTTGTGCAAATCTTGTGATATGCCGGTCAACCTTAACGTATGATTCAATCCTTGCAAGAATAAAAAGATATTCAAGGGTCAGACCACTGCTCTGCCCACGTATTGATTTGATTGTTGATTGAAACTCTTGATCATCAACCATCCTTGCAATATCCTCGCAGGTTTCTACGTTGAACCTTTGCATCACTTGCAGAAACAGCATAAAAGCCTCGGATTTTAAAATGGAATTGTCATGCGTGTCCGTCCTCTGGAAGTTATTAAGCAATCCCGATAGTTCAGTATCAGTTAGATGCCCTATGCGGTCTAATACCTCAGACGTTGTTATTTCTGTTTCCATAGGCAAGTCTCCCAGCCAATGAAGGAATCTGTTGACAACATTCTTCACTGATCCATACTTGACGCCTATAGAGAAGACGGAGTCCAGGGCGCATATGGGAGCGCTTTTGTAGCCAGGAGGGGCTGGTTGTGAGAAATCAAGAGTTTTCTCACAGTAATCAATGAAGTCCTTAAATAACGGATAATTACTGTCCAAATGAAGATTGTATGCGAAATCATCTATATCTTCAAAAATACAGGGAATGACTTCATTGCCCGTCTTGTCAATGATTCCCCAATTATCATCATTCCACACCATAGTATAGTCATCGCTGAAATCGTTAGCGCACTGATATTTGCATGGAATGACCTCCTTTCCTGTTGGATTAATGAATCCAAACAAATCGTTCTTCATGACAAGGGCAAGACCCTCACAGAAATCGTGAGCGCTATCATATATGCAGGGGACGACTTCTTGCCCGTCTTTATTGTAATAACCATATTTGCCATTCAACTCCACAGTTGCTACTCCAACCTCATCCATAAATCCCGTATCATCAAAAATACAAGGAATGATCTCTTCCCCTTCATTATTGATGAACCCCCATTTGCCTTTAAGTTGAACTCGAACGAGTCCTCGTGAGAATGCCCAGACTTCATCATAAATACAAGGAATCACTTCTTCTCCCGCCTCATTGATGAACCCCCATTTACCATCGCGCTCAACAGAAGCCATCCCCTCAAGGATAGGGCCTTGATGATTATAACGTTCGGAGGTTACCCCCTGATCTTTTTCTGAATTACTCATGTTATTAATATCGGAACAATCAAAATACAATTATACGGCGTTGTATCCCGCAGTAATATCGAAATACACATCCATCTCCATCGGCTTCGTATCTTGGAAAGACTTCACCTCAAAGCAAAGCCGGTCCAGTTTCTTGTCGCCGACACTTATGCACTGCTGGGTAGTCATCTTAGATTCCAGATTCTTCAGTTGGAACAGAATATCGGTAATGACATACTCAAGGTGTACGTATCCATCCGTCTCGGTAATCACGATGGGGTGCTCCTCGTCGTTTCCAATATGGAGCGCACATTCTTCAGAATAAAGCAATTCCGGGACATCGATCTTGTTGTCATAGAAAATGCGTGATGCGCCGATGGCGTCATCGAGGTCTTCAATGCCGAAATTGTATTTGAGAATTCCCGTAGCAGCCATACGGTCTACCTCAGTCTTGGCAATAACCCTCGGATTGGGCTGCTGGAAATTGATATTTGCCGGCCATCCGAAAACCCAGGCTTCAAGGTTTTTGACGTCCACACCTATTTCTCGGGCAGTTTCACACATCAGCTCGCAGTAGTCATAATAGACATCCTCAAACGAGGTGAATTCAGCATAAAACACCTTATTGCCAATAGGGACATAGTAGAAGAACGGATTCTTTCCGGCTTCCGGCATCAAAGCAAAATGCACCGGCTTCATGTTCTCATCGTAAATGAGAGGACGGATGTTGAGATCCATATCGTAGGCAAGGAAATAGAGCAACTTGGTAAAGTAGCTGGGGCCAATGCCGTAGAAATAGTTTTCACCGCCCCTCTTCAGAGATGCGATTGCATTCTCAATTCTCTCGACGTCGGTCTCGGAGTCACGGAGCAGCGCAACAAGACGCTCCAGTTTGGGCATAGTCGTGTCGCGGTTGTTGTTCATGGCAATTCCCTCAGCCTGGAAACGGCTGATGCCGCCCCACATGATAGTGGCAACGAAACCCTTGTATAGATCTTCACGGAAGAATCTGACAACATCTTCACGCGATAATTCGGCCGGGAGATTCCGAACCACCTCGGCAAAATCGCCATTGGTGGCTTCCGCCTTTCCGACAGGATTGGCAAAGCGTCCCTCACGCCAATGGATAGAGGGTTGAGTGTCGTTGTTGATGTTGTTTTTAATGAAGTTGAGAAATGACATAAATGGTAATGTTTAAAACGTGAAGAAATTTTGAACCACAATATCAGTATTATTCCTTAAACCGCCAACCGGACTTTGCCAAAATTCGGCAAATCTCTTAATTAAGTACTTTTAGACTAACCCCCATTATCTCGTATCAGAGCAGGATAGATTATAGTTAAACACAAAAAACTCTATGATATGTAATATGTTCTTTCCCCTAATTATAGTAATTGAATAATTGCCTCTCAAGAGAAGATAATGAAACCTGCTCTTGCGCCGCTTTGGCAACCATCCCCTGCCAGTAGTTCAACAAGTCTTTTTGTTGCGCCGTTCTGCCCTTTTGCATAATATGCTCAGAGAAAGTACTGTCATAGATGGGAAGCATGTCTTTAGGGAGGTTGCGATGCATCCAGAATCTGACGTGCTTAGTAATGAAAGCGACTCCCATTCCAGTATAATGTATATCATGAAGGTCATTACGGAAAGCGCCTACAGCACCAGTTGCGAGATTAAGGGTAAGTGGGTCAATTGAGATAAAGGCTCGAATTAATCCAATGAAAGGTTCATATACTTGCACAACATCTTCCCAGTGGAAGTCTTGGTTCACATAGATACCCCTTCCTGTTCTTCCTCCCCATATCTGAATAAGGTGAAATATCCTCTCAAGAGAAGCCTCGTTTTCAGGATAATGGTCAATCAAATCGAATACTTCAGCTTCAAGTTGAGTCATGTTATTTATGTTATTCAAGAAGTTTACATCAACAATACCTTTGTTGATAAGAAGTGAAAACATTGCTCTGGGGCTCGGAGGCAACTCATTGCCATCATTTCCTTGCAAAGGGACAAAGTTGTTAACATACTGAATGTTAGGGAACTCACACATGGAATTCTTGGATTAATGGTTAATAGATAATGGTACCTAGAGAAGACGAAGTTATTATTGCAAAAACTCGGCATATCTTTCGCGCATTTCTTCAATCCTTTCTGCAATATCTTTTCTTAAAGAGGCCGGCTCCAGCACTTCCAGGCGGTTGCCTCTGGAGAGAATTTCCTGATAGAATTCCCAGGCGTTTGTTCCCACATGGATGGTAAAGATGGAATAGTCTTTACCCGTCTCAGTTTCTTTCTGGGAAGGGTGTATCGGAGCAGAACGCAGGTAGTCTGCCTCCTGGCCGTATGCCTTAAGAACTACATCTTTAGCCGGTGCCGTACGGATTCCATAGGCATCCTTGAAATACTCCTCCGGATTAAAATCTTTCGGGAACTCGTATTTTTCATCAAGGACTTTGACATTATGTGTCCTATTATCCAGACAGAATGTCTTTAACGCATCCCCCTCTTTAGCAATCAGATACCAGCGGCGTTTAAACATCTTCAGGCAATACGGAGCAAGCTTTCTGTGGGATGCCCTTCTGTCACCATATTTTATATAGTCAAGGGCAATCATTTTATCATTGTCCATCGCCGAGATTATCCGCCGCATGTGTTTGGGATAGACGAATGGTTCCTCCTCATAGAGAATCCGTCCCGCCATCTTTGCATAGCTGTCCTTGTTGTTCCAGAGCGAAAGAGACGACATCAGCAGTAACGCCTGCTGCATCCTGCCGGAATACAGGTCATCGCTGATATGATATTTCTTGTCCTTTGCAGAATACTCAATAGAGAACCCGAATATCTCTTTGATGGAAATTCTGTGATTATTAAAGGTACGGTTAGGTAGAGGTTCCCCCTCCGGATTTAATTCGGGTTGATCCTGCCAATCCAGGTCAATATCCTTAAAACTTGCTCCTCCTGAATTATATAACAGGGCGATGAGCCAGATGTAGCGTTTGAAGTCGTTGTGGGCCATAAGAATAGTGTTATGAGGCAAATATAGTCAATTTGCCACATTCTGGCAAACTAAATTAGGCCGTTTAAGTTTATTGACATATATTTGGGTTGCAAAATTTTCCGGAACACACAATAAAACAATGATTGGATAAGAGTTACCTCTTATCCAGGGCCATCATAACTTATAAAATTCATTATAAACCATTTAATACATTACTTATGAAGAAAGTTATTGTTTTCAGAGTTGAAGATGTTTTAGTTAAGGATTTCAACAAGGAGGATAGCCTCAAAAGGGCCGTATCCATTGAAACCAATAAACTGAAAAAGAGTGTTGGATTGGATGTGTTGGAAAGAGAAATTAAGAAAAAAGGTAAGGATGAGGAGGATTGTGAGGAGTTGAAGGTGGAGAGGATGGAAAAGTGGAAGGAGATTGAAGGAAAGGTTAGGAAGAAAGAGGTGGAGAAGAAGGAGTGGGTTGATAGAAGGGAAAGGGTGTTTTATGATAGGGAGTTTGAGAGGAGTAAGTTTAAGGGTGGGATTGGAGAGATTATGAAGGTGTTGAAGGGAATGAAAGAAAGGTTGGGGGTAAATGTTGTGTTTGTTACAGATCACAGGAAAAGTAAGGTTGGAGGTATTTTGTGGAATAACGGTTTGAGGGATGTAGAGGTTGAAAACTGTAATGGTAATTGGATTGAGAGGGCTTTGGAAGATTGTGGGAAGAGTAAGGAGGATGTGATTTTATTCAGTAACAAGCAGAGTGATTTGGAGAGTGGTGAGGAATGGGGAATAAAGGTGGAGAATTTCAGGGTTGAGTTGGAGGGTATGAATGGTTTTATGGGAAAGTTAGGTTTAAAAATGTGTGTATAATGGCAAAGAATTTGGCTGACTCATTGAACAACGTCCTTCAAATAATCGAAGGACGTTGTACCGACGCAAGTGGCGTAATTCATATAAATCCCAATGAATTGGAGGTGTTCGAGGAAGAAACCTTATATCTTCGGGACCGGCTGGACACGTCACCGTTTCAATCGATAATATTTGCCGTGATTATCCAGTGTCACGCAATCGACCGCTGCACGGTCAACAATGTCGCCAAGAAATTGGGAATGAGTTACCTTAAATTTCTCTCATACGCCAGCGATTTATATGCCTTGCGTGATAAATGGTTGATTCGGCTGAAAGCAAATAACGAAATCAGGGTTCCTTTAGAAGTGGTTGACTGTCTGATGAAGGATGTGCCAATAGTAAGGCCTCGCATCAATGGGCTTAGCACCACGGCGATGTTCCGGCGCATCGGTGAGTTTATGAAGGCGACAGCCGACTCGCAGATGCCATCTATGCAGGTTCTGGAGGAGACTGAAACAATCATTGACGCGAATCCTCAGACAAGTTACGCCCAGGCATGCAAAAAGTACTTGACAGACAATAACATCAACGATCAGGAGAGGCTGCTTTTCCACGTCATGTCCTATCTGAACCTAAAGAGAGGGATATCCGTATTCGATATGTCTGATGTAGAGGACTATATACAGGATGAGAGCTGGATGGTGGAAATCAAGGATTTCTTCGATATAGATGCGCTTGACCTTCAAAGGAAAGGAATCATCGAACCGGCCCAGTCCGATGGACTTTTCGTGCGGGACCTCTTTACCATTAAGGATGAAATCCTGAAAGAAATGTTTGCAGACACCAAGATGTTTGTTTCTTCCGTCAAGACTGTGAATTTAAATGACCTCAACGACAAGCCAATCAAACAACTGTTCTACAATGCGAACGAGCAGAATCAAATCGAGCGTCTCGGCTCCCTCCTGGAAGAAGAATCATTGAAAAAGGTATTCTCCGCAATGAAAGAGAAAGGCCTTCGAACCGGAATGATTTGCTTGTTTTACGGAGATCCCGGCACTGGTAAGACAGAAACAGTGTACCAGATGGCCCGAAAGACCGGCCGCAAGATTCTAGAGGCGGATGTGGCTAAACTGCGCAATTGCTATGTAGGCGAAACGGAGAAGAATATGCGTGCTCTTTTCAAGGATTACCGGACAGCTTGTGAAGAGAATGAGATGCTACCGATTCTCCTTTTCAATGAAGCAGATGCAATACTGGGCAAGAGGATGGAAGGTGCAGTCAAATCCGTTGACCGCATGGAGAATAGTGTTCAGAATATACTGCTCCAGGAAATGGAAACCTTTGAGGGAATTATGATTGCCACCACTAATCTCATTGGTAATCTCGACCCGGCCTTCGAGCGCCGTTTCCTCTTTAAAATTCGTTTCGATAAGCCGGAGCAGGAACCCAGGAGGCAGATATGGAAGTCGCAGTTCCCTTCACTGACCGACGAGGAAGCGACCTTCCTCGCCAAGGAATTCTCTTTCAGCGGGGGCCAGATTGAGAACGTTGTGCGTAAGTACACCATAGACAGTGTTCTCTCAGGCGCGGAAGGCGGATATGAACAGCTCGCCCGGTTCTGCCGGGAAGAATCAGTCGGCAAAGAATATAGAAGCAGGATTGGATTCTCCGCCTGACAATCTTAATTGTTTCGACAAACCATTGCTGGATTTTAAAGCATTTATTATATATTTGCATAACACGCTTTACACATGTATTCCGATAGTCCGAACTCATCTCTTGACAATTCAATGGGATGTCTGTTTTCCACATTTAGAATTCTCATGGGCGTTTTATTTCTCCCACTGCTATTTGCATTTTGGTTGCTTGTTTTAGCTTTCTACATCTATATCGGGTTTCCGGCATATTTGATTAAGCATATCGTGCCATCTACAGCTCCTACCATAGATTTATTCTTCAATAAAGCATGGGCATTCGCCTGCACCCTGAGCTACAAGTTTATCACTTTTTTCTTATAGATTATCGATTTTACGTAGATATAAAATGAAAAGAATTCGCATAGATTACTACAATTACCGGCTCAAGAAAGGCCGGGCAAACATCCTGCTGCAGTTTGACAGTGAAACGGGGGAATACTGCATTCCCTTCCATTACGTCAAGGCGAATGAGCATCTTCATTTAAGTAAGGGCTATTATACTGAAGATGACGGGGACCTTGTACTCATCGAGCGAGACATAAACAACTGCCACTTGAATAAGACAGACAGGGTCTGGATCCCTTTGAAGCATATTTCAGAATTGACCATCCACGGAAATGAATGGCTCCACGTGTCTCATCACATTTTCACATATTTTCTGCAGCTGTGCCCGAGAGAAGGAGAATCCGGTATAATCAACAGCGTTATTAATTTGCTGGAATCAGTTAAGATTGAGATTGCAAAAAGAGAGTATGTTGCAAAGCTGAGAAGCGTCCTTGAAGGTGAGCGCCTGACTGTACTGGATGCAAATGTCAAGCAACCTGATCCTGAATTGATACGAAAGGAAATGGAGACATTGGAACACTTCCGCTTGCGAAAGCCACACGACATTCCTATGTGTCAGTTTGACGCATTTTTACTGGACAATGACTTATATACTTACAAGCCAATAGACTGGAAGGCGCTCGGCGCGGAAATAAAGCCGACACCTCTAGTGCAGAATCCCTTGTTTGATAAGACTCTCGAGGATTTGTACGAAGAAGAGTAGTCCAATACTTTGTTGTAAAGATGAAAATACTCGACGCTGACAAAAAATATATGTATCCCGATGTGGAGCATATGAAAGAGTGGTTCGATGAGTTTAATGCCCGTTTTTGGGACAATGAACTTCCGCCTATATCACTCTATGCCAGGTGGGCGGGGAAGCACACCCTTGGAGCATTTCATGACCCGACTAAACAATTCCCTACGGGTTTTTACCCTGATAAATGTGATATTACCCTCAACGATTGGTTTTTTGATACCGAAGATGAATGGAGGGATATAATGGTGCATGAGATGGTCCATTACTTTGTTTACATGAAGTATGGAAAGACCTCCATGGGACATGGAAAAGAGTTCAAAGCGGAAGCCAAACGCATTAACGGAATATCTGAGTTTAACATTCAGACATATGTCAGAACTCGCACTTTCCGTCCAAAGCCTTCCGTTACAGACCATTGGGGAGAAATATTCGACAAGGAGGTAATTCTTGGGAGTTATCACGAAACCTTCATCGATGACTTTGAAGATGAAGACACGCATGAAATCTTCAAGATTGAACGTTGTGACTTCAACCATCGCTTTTCGCTTAGGACCCAACGACGCTATATTCCTGAAATAATTGACAATATGCGTAACGTGCGTGGGAATATTGAATGGTTTCAAGTAGATGAATGTTGCCAAAAGCTTTTTCTACTACCTCTCACAACCGCAGTTCCGTCTTTTAAGCCCGAAGATATTTATGACTCATTTGTCGACGAAGAAGATCTTCTCAATGATTTTGGACCGATCAAATGGACGCATTTGGGCACCACAGAGTTCATTGATGATAGCGTACAAGGCTATACACCGGGACAGCGCAAAGAAGAGTTCAGGCAACAATATTTCCGCGATGCAAAAGAGATTGGCCAGCTTGCTGCAGATATGCTTATAAAGCGATATGTTGAGCATCCGCGCTGGTACACATCAACGGTTCACGGCACATATACGGCTAAACCATCTTGCGGTGAGTACACTATCCAAGTAGATTCTCGCTTCAACCCGCTTGTGGCAATGACACCCAAGAGAATCCTTATCAACCCAGTTCACTCAGACATTATGATGGATTACATTAAAAACGGAAGAGCTGAATTACTTGCCAACGAAATATCACGAGTTATCTTAAGCAGACAATAAATGGCACGAGGTCTATCAAAATCACGTTACACGCAGTTCAGACTCTGCGATAAGGCTCTCTGGCTTGGCGTTTTCAAGCCGGAGGAAGCTGTTATTGACGATGCCGCCAAGGAGCGTTTTGCCGCAGGCACCGAAATTGGTGAAGTTGCCAAAGGGCTTCTCGGGGACTACGAGGATATGACCTCTCGCCGTCCCGATGGCGGCCTTGACTACGGCAAAATGATAGAGAAGACGACGGATGCCGTTGCACGTGGCGTGGAGAACATTTGTGAGGCCGCATTCAGCATAGATGGCAACTACTGTGCAGTGGACATTCTGCATAAAACTGAGAACGGATATGCCATATATGAGGTCAAGAGTTCCACCCAGGAGGACAAGGAGATCTATGCCTGGGATGTTGCATATCAGAAGTATGTCCTATCACGGTGTGGACTGAAAGTTGTCGGCACTTTTCTGGTGTGCATAAACAACGAATACGTGCGCCAGGGAGATGTCGACCTGCAGCAATTATTCAAAGTTACAGATATTTCAGAAGCGGTTGATAAAGAATTCGTTAACGTTGACACCAATGTAAAGGTTGCCAAACAAGTGCTTGAAGGCAATGAGCCCGATACTGACTTATCAATGGGATGTCATGCCCCATATGATTGTGCTTTTTGGCAGTATTGCACAAAGGCTTTACCTAAACCATCTGTCTTCAACGTTAACGGCCTACATTTTGACAAAAAACTGGCATTGCACCGCTCTGGACGCGATTCCTTCGAAAGCATTGTCGATTATATGTTGAACCGAATCCAACGCATGCAGGTAGAATGCACACTGGACGATCGGCAAAGCATAAACAATGACGGAATCCAAAAATTCCTGGACACCCTCTGGTATCCAATGTATTACCTGGACTTTGAGTCTATACGTCCCATCATCCCGCTTTATGATGGAACTCATCCTTATCAGCAGCTGGCTACTCAGTACTCGCTCCATATTCAGAACGAGACTGGAGGTGAGTTGATTCATAAAGAATTCCTTGCCCCGTCAGTTGGCAATCCGTTACGGCCCATTGCTGAAAAGCTTTGCGAAGATATTCCCTCAGATGGATGTGTGATTGTCTATAACAAGACCTTTGAGTGTGGCCGCCTGAAAGAGATGGCTGATCTTTTCCCAGACTTATCCGAGCATCTGATGGCCATCCACGACAATGTCCGAGATTTGTACGACCCGTTCCGGCATGGCTATTATTTTGTCCCTGCTATGGGTGGGCGTTTCTCAATTAAAAGCGTCCTGCCGGCACTATTCCCCAACGACCCAGAGCTTGACTACCACGCCTTGGATGACATGTGCCAGAACGGAGGCGACGCTATGACTCTCTTCCCGAAACTACAGGACATGAGTCCGGAGGATGAAGAAAAAGCCAGACGGGCGCTGCTCAACTACTGCCATCTGGACACCCTTGCGATGGTGAGGGTTCTTGACAAACTGTACGAAGCAGTTGAATAGATAATACAATCACTATGAGAACATTTCTTTTATTGATTCGTCAAGGAGACGAAACCGTTGAAGGCCTGATGGCACCCTGGGGAAAGGAAGTCCCCATCGAGGGCCATTGGGGAGATCCGGTTACCGAAGAAGAGAAACAGGACGTGATTGATGAATACAAAAGTTTCGTGAGAGAAGAATATGAAAACAACGCATGGGACGATTATCCAGATTGGATCAAAAATGGGACTGAACCATCGTTTGAGGAAGCCTATGAGGACTATGTAGAAACTTATGAAGAGAATCCCTTGCGGAAAGACGAAAACGGCGTGTTGCGCCATTGGATTGAATGGGAGTATAATCCAGACTGGCATTGGGATACGTACGTAATTGGTGGCAACAAAGATGGTAAAAAGTTCCAGACGGGGCCTGACAATTACAAAGAAACGGCCTTGAAAGGCGAAATCACCAACTTGCAAGATCTGGAATTCGCCGAACTCCTAATGAATGGGGAATGGATTGAGGTCAAAGGCAAAGTCTACGACTATATCAAAGACCTCCCCCGACGACGCAGAACTGGTCTTCATTTGTTATCACTTTTAATCTATTCACATAATGAGAAAACTATTAGAAAAAACTTTGGCTGAATGCTTAGAAGCAAATGTCGGGCGTAATTACACAGTGGATAACGGCAATTATCATTTTGAAATTGTTTCGACAGAAGACAGTGTGGCTTTAAATATCTACATGGACTACGGGTTTGGTGACAATCACTTATATGAAATGGTCGAAGAAAATGCAGACCAAGGCAAAAAAATAAAGTTTGGGGTGCGTTTCTTTGTTAGGCGTGTTCTGGATCTAATAGAATCCTACCCATCAAAACATCCTCTTGACATGGATATGCTATTCAAGAAATATGAGGC
Source organism: Bacteroidales bacterium UBA4284 (assembly GCA_002395925.1). The sequence continues at coordinate 17,840 of DGVM01000071.1, read as the reverse complement.
TGTAATGGAAGATGAGTACCGTGGACTGAATAGTCGCGCCCATGATTTCCAAAGCATTGGCGAATTGTATGACATGTTGAAGGATGAGAAGGGGGATGAAGCGTTTATTGTCGTTAACCCTAAGAATGAGTCGGCCAGCGACTTGCTTTCATATCCTCCCGCGCTTGTATACGACCTGAATTATGAGCACATTAAAAGAATAGGAAAAACTCCTCCCGATTATTCCTCCTATGATTATTCGTCTTTTGAAGAGGAATATGGGAATGACTTTATTTTTGAAGAAGCCTTTGTTTACCATTATTATGGTTTCGATAATGACGTGGTTCCTCGGCTCACCCACAAAAATGCACCTCCTATCCCTTGGTTAATTAATATGCATTATAGAGGTAAAAGGGTTCATTCATCCTATGATGATCCTGTATTGAAATATACAAATATATTGAATTATCTTGCTATAGTGGAGAATCGTGCATTGTTCGAAGAGCTCTCGAAAGAACTCAAGAAGAATAAGAGAATCAAGAGGAGTAGCGTTCCTTACTATCTCATAAAAGACTCCTACGATGTATATCTTGAGGACGAGAGAGAGGAGGACTATCCAAATTGGCATTGTATGTTTCCCGATAACGAGAACCATGAGAAGGTGCTTAATGAATTGAAACAGAAATTCATTGCAAAAAGAATTTTCTAATCTTCATCCCCGAATAGCCGATTGATAACTGAGGGATTCCACCGGTGGTTCCTTTTCGCTCCAAGTGCCTCCCAGTCAATACATTCATACCCATACAAATCATTGTTCAGAAGATTCCTATCTAACAAAGACATTGGGATGGGATTAGGTTTCCGTATCCGGAAATGCTCCAGCGTTTCCATCTCTTTTCGTACCAGAGCCGGATCAGGCTCCGTTTCATACATCCCCATACCCCTCACGCTGACTCCGTCAAGAACAAGAGCAAGCGATTCAACATACTCTTTCTTGGCACGGTCGATTTTGACAGATTCTAACATGGCCGAGACTCTATTCCTTATGCCAGACTCACCCTCTCGAGGGCATAGGGATAAGAAAAAAGTGTAAATGTTATGGCACACATGGAAGTATTCATCTCGCCGGATCGACAGCTCCCTCAGCTTATCCAACGGAGTCCAGCCTGAATCCTTCTTCCGCCGGTGACACTTATTCAGGGAAATCTTGTTTATCACCATATCCCCATCATCTTCCCAGCTATAAAGGGGAAGGCTCCAACTAAGATCCTCATCGGCGCTCACATAGTGAAAAGGGATGAAGTACTCATCGGAACCCTCCTCCTTTTCAAGGAGAATCTCAGCGCGGCCTTTCTTCAGCCGGAAAGAGTAATAATCAATACGTATCTTCTTCATATTCAATCTTATTCGTTTGTTTTATTCGTCAAAATATCATCCACCATCCCATAGGCTTGGGCCTCTTCGGCGGACATCCAGTAATCACGGTCGGCATCAGCGAACACCTTGTCATAGGGGGTGCCGCTATGCTTGGCTATGATGGAAATGAGCTCATTCCTGGTCTTCTCAATCTCCTTGGCGGCGATGAGAATATCAGACGCCTGGCCATGCACACCGCCAAGGGGCTGGTGAATTAGCACCTTCGAATGTGGCAGTGCGGAACGCTTTCCTTTCTCCCCGGCGCAAAGCAACACGGAACCCATCGAAGCTGCCATACCAGTACAAATTGTGGACACGGCGGGTTTGACGAGCTGCATCGTATCGTAGATGGCCAGTCCGCTCGACACTTTACCTCCGGGGGAATTGATATACAGGGAAATGTCGGCCGATGGATCGAGCGACTCCAGGAACAGCAGTTGTGCCGTAATGATATTGGCGACATCATCGTCGATGGCCACTCCGAGGAAGATGATACGGTCCATCATCAGGCGGCTGAAGACATCCATTTGGGCAACATTCATTCTCCTCTCTTCGATGACTGTAGGATTGATATATGCATTGACTGCGGACTGATAGTCCCACAGAGTCGTAGTGCTTACCCCACGTTCCGAGCGGGCAAAGCCAGCGAAATCAGTATTGTTCATACAGTTCGAATAAAAGATATTATCGGGTGTTTTATTTCCGAGACAAAGATAAGAACTAATCCCTAAACGGCAAAAGAGCCTCTGCCAAAAGGTGGCATTAGGCACCTCTCTATCTGAAGAAGAATGCCGCAATTCTGGTGTAACATAGGTGTAAAATTTTTCACCAAAGGGTAGAATTGGTGTAAAAATCGTGTCTTCTTGGTGCAATTGAAGGCGCTTTCTCAAAGTGCCAAAATCAGCCATACAGCGCATTGGAAAGGATATTTTAAAAAGAAAAGAGCCGGCTTCAAAAGCCAGCTCTCGTGCGGTAGGTGAGACTCGAACT
>DGVM01000071.1:0-15378 GCA_002395925.1 Bacteroidales bacterium UBA4284 | reverse complement strand
ACTACCCCCTCAAAGTAGCGCGTCTACCATTTCGCCACTACCGCGTGAATTGGGACTGCAAAAATAAGCATATTTAGGGAAATCGCAAAAATATTTTTAATAACTTTGCAAAAATTTAGAGAAAAATGCTCCTGGAGGTCCCCGAAGGCAAGAAAAACATACTCCTTCACTGCTGCTGCGCACCTTGCAGCGGAGCTGTCGTTGAGTGTATGGTCCAGAACGGGTTGAAGCCGGCGCTGTTTTTCTCAAATTCCAATATAACTCCTCGCGAGGAGTACGACCTGCGGTTGTCGGAACTCCGCCGGTACGCCGCCCTGTTCGGCCTGGAGGTCATTGAAGACGAGTACGACCACGATGCCTGGCTCGATTTTGCGCTCGACCGCAAGGCTCACGGGCAGCACCAAAGCGACGCCGCCGACGACAGGTCACAAGAACTTGCCAAGGCTCCGGAAAGGGGCGAACGGTGCCTGCGGTGCTTCGAATTCCGGCTGCAGAGGGCGGCACGATATGCTGAGGCTCACGGCTTCGAGGTACTCACCACCACTCTCGCGTCCTCCCGCTGGAAAAGCCTTGAGCAGGTGGACGAAGCCGGCGCCCTGGCCTGTAACAGGATAGGACAGAGGCCATCAGAGGTACTCTGGTGGCCGCAGAACTGGCGCCGCGGCGGCCTGCAGCCCCGCAGGGGAGAAATCATACGCGAGCAGCAGTTCTATAACCAGACGTATTGCGGCTGCGAGTTCAGCGAAAGGCACGAAAAACAGCAATGAAATTCAACAAACATATGAAGATGTCCGAGCTGATGGAGTCCAACTACCACCTGCTCGGGATTCTGTGGCGGCTTGGGATGACCGGCAGTTTCGCAGACCGCAGCGTCGAAGACGTCTGCCGCCGGTACGACTTCGATCCCGACACTTTCCTGCTGCTTTGCTCGGTGTATTCGTCGAAAGACTACAAGGTCAGCGAAGACGACCTGCGTCATTGCCGCATACCGGACATCCTCCGGTACATCCACAGCTCGCACGAATACTACCTCAATTCGTCCCTCATGATGATTTCTCCGTCGATCAACGAGATGCTCGCTCCCACGACGGAAGTCCGCCGCCGGGCAATACTCAAGTTCTTCGAGGATTACAAGGCCGAACTGCTCAAACACTTCGCCTACGAAGAGGAAACCGTAATACCCAACGTCCGCGGCCTCCTGGAGGGCAAGACCACCGAAGGCTTTTCAATTACTGCGTTCGAGGACAACCACTCCAACATTGAGGAGTCCCTTTCAGACCTCAAGAACATCATCATGCAATCCCTCCCTCCGGAATGTGACGGAACACGGCGTCTGGAGGTCATTTCCAATATCTTCCATCTTCAGGAAGACCTGCGCCACCACGCATACATCGAGGACAGCATCCTCGTCCCTCTGGTAGAAATGCTCGAAGGCAAACGCCCTTCGCTCTCGGAGAGCGACGAACTCGAATCTTCCGACAGCGAAGAGGAGGTTCTTTCGGACCGCGAGAAGGAAGTCCTGGTATTGATAGCCAAAGGTCTGCTGAACAAAGAGATAGCGGACCGTCTGAACATATCGGTAAACACCGTGATCACCCACCGCAAGAACATAACCCGGAAAACCGGCATCAAGACGGCTCCGGGCCTTACGGTATATGCAATCCTGGGCGGGCTTATAGACATCAGCTCCCTGGAGGCCTGACGCAGGCCGGCGGGATCACTCTTCTGTCTTCTGCTTGAGCTTCTGACGCCGGGTCTCCGCAGTATCGCGTCCGAACAGAGTGCGGTGTCCCTCTATGCTCCGCCAGTAGTCGGAGTCAAAGTCGGAGGGACTCGCGAAACTGCGGGTCGCCGCATCCGTTTCTCCAAGAGTAAACTCAAGATACTTAATGGGATACCCCTGTTCCCTAAACATGCTCTCATAGAAAGTCTGGACCTCAGTAAGGCAGGGGTCGAAAGACGATGCTTCCGCATACAGGTCCTCCGAGAAGGCAAGGACGGGAAGAGAGTTGGCACGGCAGACGGCAAGAGTGTACTGATACAGGAACTGCGAATCGGTCTTAAGGTGAATGCGTCCTCCGGGAGCGAGAAAACGGGCGTAGCGCTCCAGAAAGACCGGGGACGTAAGGCGGGAGTTCTCGCTGCGGACCTGCGGGTCCGAGAAAGTCAGCCATATCTGGGAAACCTCTCCGGGAGCGAAGAAGGCGCTGATGAACTCGATGCGCGTGCGCAGGAAGCCGACGTTTCCCATGGCGTGAGCGGTCGCATACTTGGCCCCCTTCCACAGGCGGGCGCCCTTGATGTCCACACCCACGTAATTGGCTCCTGGATTGCGCCGGGCAAGGTCTATCGTGTACTCCCCTTTCCCGCAGCCGAGTTCCAGCACCAGAGGCGCCGACGGGTCGCTGAACCTCTCGCCCCAATGCCCTTTTACCGCATGGTCGCGAAGGGCGAAGTAGCCGTCGGCAAGAAGCTCCTGGGCAGAGGGCTGAAGCAGGCAGGCGAAGGTCTCGTTCTCGGCGAATTTTCTGAGTTTGTCGTGTCCCATATCGCCTGCAAAGATACTATTTTTGGCTATTAGGTCAAAAAAGCCTACATTTGTAGGATAGGTTTTTATATTCAATATGGCTAAAACTGTTCTTGTCTCCGGCGGAGCCGGATTTATCGGAAGTCATGTCACGGTCGAACTGTCGCAGGCCGGATACGACGTAGTGATTGCGGACAACATGTCCAACTGCGATGAGACCAACTATAAAGGCGTATGCGCCATCCTCGGCAGGCAGCTTCCCTTCATCAAGATGGATTTCTGCGACGAGGCGGCAGTAAACGGACTCTTCGCGAATTATAAATTCGACGCCGTCATACATTTTGCAGCCTTCAAGGCCGTTGGCGAATCGGTAGCCGAACCTCTCATGTACTACAGGAACAACCTGGATTCTTTCCTCAACATCCTGCAGGCGGCACGGGAACACGGCACCAACGTCCTCTTCTCGTCATCCGCAACGGTTTACGGAGAGCCCGACGAAACCCCCGTCACGGAACAGTCCCCCCGCAAACCCGCTACCTCCCCCTACGGCAACACCAAGCAGATCTGCGAGGACTTCCTGCGCGACTGCGTCAAGGCATACGGCATGCACGGAATCGCCCTCCGCTACTTCAATCCCATCGGAGCGCACCCTTCGGCACTCATTGGAGAACTTCCCCGCGGAGTTCCCAACAACCTCGTCCCTTTCATCACCCAGACCGCAATCGGCAAGAGGGAATGCCTCTCCATATTCGGCAACGACTACCCCACTCCCGACGGCACCTGCCTGCGCGACTACATCGACATCGTCGATCTCGCCAAGGCCCACGTGTGCGCCGTAACCCGCATGGTGGAGCAGAAGATGGACGAGCCCTACGAGATATTCAACATCGGAACCGGCCGTCCCGTATCCGTACTCGAGCTTGTAAACGCCTTCCAGAAGGTCAACGGCATCAAGCTCAACTATCGCTTCGCACCCCGTCGCGAGGGTGACGTAACCGCCGTCTGGGCCGACCCTTCGCTTGCACAGGCCAAGCTCGGCTGGAAGGCCACCCGCAGCGTTGAAGAGACACTCGCCTCGGCATGGGCCTGGGAGAAGCGCCTCGCCGGCAAGTAGCCGGAACTTTTTGGAACAAGCTTTGCAATCGAAGCACCCCGTAATGAAATCTATCAAAGCCTCAATCTGCATTGCGGCCATAGCGCTGGCCGCCACCATATCTGCCGGAGCCCAGAAATACCAGGGCGTCGTGGACAAGTCCGTAGCCACCGTCGGCGGCGAACTCATAACCCTGTCCGACATCGAGCAGGAAGTCCAGATGATGACCGCCCGCGGCATGGCCTCCGACCGCAACATCCGCTGCGAGCTGCTGGAGAACATGATGAAGACCAAACTCTTCCTCATGCAGGCACGCATCGACTCACTCACCCTCAACCAGGAGATGGTGGAGGCGCAACTGTCGCAGCAGATGGACCAGGTGCGTACCGCGCTGGGCGGAGACGAAGGCGTGGAGAACTATTTCCACAAGCCGGTTTACAAGCTCCGTCAGGAATGGCGCAAGCAGATAGAAGAAACCACGCTGACCCAGCAGGAGCAGCAGGAAATCGCCAAGAACATCCCGGAAATCACTCCGTACGACATTCGGCAATACCTGGATACGTCGTCGGTTGACCGCCTGCCCATCGTGCCCATCAAGTACAAGATGAGCCAGATCTGCATCTATCCCGACAGGGAGGCCGCCGCGCTCGCCGTCAAGGAGCGTCTGCTGTCCATACGCGAACGTATCCTCAACGGCGAAAAGTTCGCTACGCTGGCCCGCCTGTATTCCGAAGACCCGGGCAGCGCACGCAAAGGAGGAGAGCTCGGAATGGCTTCCAAGTCCATCTTCTGGCCTGCCTTCTCCGATGCCGCAATGTCGCTCAAGAAAGGAGCCATTTCGCAGATAGTCGAGACTCCCGACGGATTCCATCTAATCGAGGTCCTGGAGAAGAAGGGCGATATGTTCAACGCCCGCCACATCCTCATCAGGCCCAGCTACACCTCGGAAGACCGCAGCAAGGCATTCAAGACCCTCGACAGCCTCAAGACAGCGATCGCCGACAGCCTCATCAGCTTCGAGATGGCGGCACGCTTCTACTCCCAGGACAAGGCCACACGCACCAACGGAGGCCAGATGGCCGACCCCGGCACCGGCAGCGCCTACTTCGAAATCGACCAGATGAAGCCGCAGGATTACGCTGCGATACGCAACCTGCAGCCCGGAGAGATTTCCGAGCCCTTCGAGTCCCTCGACAACGAGGGGCGCAACGGCAACCCGGTTTACAAGATCGTACGCCTGGACAGCATCGTTCCCGCCCATACCGCATCCTTCGAGCACGACTACACGGAGCTCCTGGCGGAAGTACGGGCCGAAAAGCAGCATGAGGCCATCGAGAAGTTCATCAAGGAAACCATCAAGGTAACTTACATCAAGATAGATCCCCTTTTCAAGGATTGTGAATTCCAGACGTCGGGATGGGAAAGCAAATTCGCACAAGACTGACCCCGCTCCTGCTGCTTGCCGCAGTGCTGCTGAGCGTTCCGGCCCGTCCCCAGAAGGGGCCGGACGACAAGCTCGTGCGCCTCATGAAGGCCGACTTCATCGAGCAGCTTGAGATAGGCGGACAGCAGTGCCGCAAAGCCCTCAAATCCACTTTCCTGCACAACGGCACCTACCTCATCAGCGACTCCGCGATGTGGAACGTGGACACCAGAATCATCAATTGCGTAGGTCACGTTAAGGTCATCCAGGACGAAACCATACTTACCTCCGACAAGCTCGATTACCTCATCGACGACAACCTGGCGCAGTTCAAGGGCACCCTGGTGCAGCTGCAGAACAAGAAGAACAACATCCTGCGCACGCGCAACCTCAACTACAACACCAAGGACAGCATCGCCGTATTCAGCGGAGGCGCCTCCATGCGCGACCAGGACGGCCAGCTTATCGAGAGTTCCTCCGGCACCTACAACTCGTCCAGCAAGATGTTCACCTTCCAGGACGAAGTGAACATGTTCACCGACTCGGTGTTCATGCGCACCACCGTGCTGCACTATCACTCCGACAATGAAACGGCCGAATTCCCGGTGCACATCGACTTCTGGAAAGGCGGAAAGATGCTCTCGGCCAACGAAGGCTGGTACGACAGGGGTCAGGAGGTGTTTTTCTTTACCAGGCAGGTGCATGGCCTGACCGAAGACCAGGAATTCTGGTCCGATTCCCTGTATTACTACAGCAATCCCGGCGACATGAAGATGCTCGGCAAGGCCCAGGTGCAGGACACATCCCGCAAGGTCGCCGCGCTTGCCGACTTTATCCACTATGAAGACACGCTGCGTCAGGTCACGCTCCGCAAAAACGCCGCCGTAGCCCTGTTCACACAGGAGGACGGCAAACGTGACACCATCTACATAGGCGCCGACCGCATGACTTACAAGCAGCAGCGTTTCTGCGACATACCGGAAGGCACCGTCAAATCCAGCAAGGAGAGGCTCGGCGACATCCTCACCGACGCCGTGACCGAATTCCGCCGCAAGGCCGCCGAAGCCGCGGCTGCCGCAAGAGAAGAAGAGGAAAACAAGCTCAAGCAAAGCCTGGCTCCCGGCGGCAAGGCCGCCCCTTCTAAAGAAGCTCAGCCTAAGGGTGCCTCCAAGCCCAAGGATGTTCCCGCCCCGGACAACACCCTCGCCCCTGCCGCTCCTGCGGCCACCGACAGTGCGTTGCTTTCCGCACCCCCTGCAATCACCGACAGCACCGCCGCGCCTGCTGACACCCTGTCCGCCGCGGATACCACGGCCCTCGCCGACTCCCTGTCCGTTGCCGATTCTCTGTCCGTAGCCGACTCCCTCGCCGCACTGCCACCCAAAGACACTTCACTCTGGGGATTCGCAAGCGCCACCGGAAAGGTCAGGATATTCCGTAAAGACATACAGGCCCGTTGTGACTCAATGCTTTACAACGACCTCGATTCTATAGCCCGATTCTATCTCGACCCCGTCGTATGGAACGAGGGCAACCGCCAGTACACTTCCGACAGCCTCTTCGTGCTCGTAGGCGGTGGCGGCGTTAGGAAGGCGAGCCTGCAGTCCAACGCTTTCGTCATAACAAAGGACGCCGAAAACATCTTCGACCAGATAAAAGGGGCCGAAATCATGGCGTACTTCGATTCCACCAACAACTCGCTCAAGCGTTTCGACTCCATGGGAGGTTCCTCCGCACTCTTCTACCTCGAAGAGAACGGGGTGCTTGCAACGGTCAACAAGGTTGAGTCGAAGATGCTCTCCGCGATACTCAAGGACGGCACCCTGGACCAGGTGTTCTACTTCGAGCAGCCGCACAACAACGCTTACCCCATTGTCCAGCTGCCCGAGGCGGAGAAGAAGATGAAGGGCTTCAGCTGGAGAGAAGAGGAACGTCCGGCCAGCGCGGAAGACATCACCCCTCTCAAGCTCTACGTTTCCCAGCGCAAGCAGTTCCAGTCGCGGTCGCTGCCTCAGTTCAAATACTCCAAGACCTATTTCCCCGGATATATCGACCGCATCAACCGGGAAATCTCCGTACGCGATTCGCTTTCGCGCCTGCCCAAGCCCAAAAAGACGGTCGAACTGCCCGACGACACTCTGTTCAGCAAGGCCGATTCGCTTGCAGCAAGCGCCGATTCGCTCATTGCTTCGCTTCCGGATTCAGTTGATACCCTCGCCGCCGGAGCCGACAGTCTTGCCGTGCCGGCAGACAGCCTTGCAGCAGCCGCCGATTCACTCTCGCAGTCCTCTCAGACCGATCCCCTTTCGGTCCCCACGCTGGATCCCAAGCAAAAGAAACTGGAAGAACGCGAGCTTCGCAGGAAACTGCGCATAGCGGCACGCGACGCCCGCAACGCGGAGAGGGAGAAGCGCTGGGCGCAGCTGGATTCGCTGGATGCCGCAAAGGCAGCAGCAAAGGCGCAGAAGAAGCTGGAGAAGGAGCGCGCACGCAAGCTCAAGCAACTGCGGGCCATCGAGCGCCGCAAACAGAAGGAAGACGCCAAATTGCAGAAATACATAGAAAAATACCGCAAGGAGTATGAAAGAAAACAACAAAACTCAGAGTCTTCCCAAGAACGCTCACTCCCCGCTGGGCCCGGGCGAGAAATACCAGCCCCTGTTGAGCGCGGAGAGCAAGCCCCTCGAGGTGACCCCGTACTCGGTAACGATGGGCCTGCTGATGACGATCCTGTTCTCCGCGGCGGCAGCGTACCTGGGGCTTAAGGTCGGTCAGGTCTTCGAAGCGGCCATACCCATCGCCATCATCGCAGTGGGAGTCACGGGTCTGCTGGGCAAGAAAGATTCACTTGCCCAGAACGTCATCATACAGAGCATCGGCGCCTGCTCGGGTGTAGTGGTCGCCGGTGCTATCTTTACCCTTCCTGCCATCTACATCCTCGGGCTCGACGTCAACTTCTGGCAGATGTTCCTGAGTTCACTGCTGGGCGGTGCGCTGGGAATCCTGTTCCTCATCCCCTTCCGCAAGTATTTCGTACAGGAGATGCACGGCAAGTATCCGTTCCCTGAGGCTACTGCGACCACGCAGGTGCTCGTAAGCGGCGAGAGCGGCGGCAGCAGTGCCGGAACCCTCGTCACAGCCGGACTCATCGGCGGACTGTACGACTTTGTGGTCGCCACATTCGGCGCCTGGGCAGAGACAATCAGCACCACCGTAACCCATTGGGGGCAAGTGGTCGCAGACAAGGCCAAGCTCGTGCTCAAGCTCAACACCGGCGCCGCCGTACTGGGTCTGGGCTACATCGTGGGACTCAAGTACTCCTTCATCATCTGCTGCGGGTCGTTCCTCGTATGGCTCGTCATCATTCCCCTTCTCAACCTCATCTGGGGAGGTCAGGTCATCGACCTCATGGGTACAGGCGTCACGCAGACCATCTCCGAAATGTCTGCAGAGCAGATTTTTAAGGATTACGCCCGTCACATAGGCATAGGTGGAATAGCCACTGCCGGAATCATCGGAATCATAAAGAGCGCAGGCGTGATAAAGAGCGCAGTGGGCCTCGCCGTCAGCGAATTCAAGCGCAAACCCGGAGAGGGCGCACAGAAGGTCGAACGTACGCAGGAAGACCTTTCTATGCGCACCGTCATCCTGGGTATCACTGTCGCCCTGCTTGCCATCTTCGCATTCTTTGCCTTCGGCGGCGTCGTGAACAACGTCTGGCAGGCGCTCATCGCACTTCTCATCGTCGCACTCATCGCGTTCCTGTTCACCACAGTGGCTGCAAACGCAATCGCAATAGTGGGAAGCAACCCCGTGAGCGGAATGACCATCATGACCCTGATTATAACGGCTCTCGTACTCGTCGCGGTGGGTCTCAAGGGCAACGCCGGCATGGTTGCCGCCATGGTCATCGGCGGAGTGGTATGCACCGCCCTCAGCACTGCAGGAGGCCTTATAACCGACTTCAAGATAGGTTATTGGATAGGTACTACGCCCCGCAAGCAGGAGATTTGGAAGTTTGTCGGCGTAGCGGTAGCCGCCGCCACGGTGGGCGGAGTCATGCTGGTGCTCAACAAGACTTACGGCTTCGTGGGAGACGGAGCGCTCGTAGCGCCCCAGGCCAACGCCATGGCTGCCGTCATCCAGCCTATGATGAACGGAGGCAGCGCACCCTGGCTGCTTTATGGGATTGGCGCCGCGATAGCGATTCTCCTCACCGTCTTCAAGGTTCCCGCACTCGCGTTCTGCCTTGGAATGTTCATTCCCATCGACCTCAACCTCCCGCTGCTGGTGGGCGGTGTCATTTCCTGGTTCGTCAGCTCCCGCAGCAAGGACGCCTCGGTCAACCGCGCCCGTCAGGAGAAGGGTACGCTTATCGCCAGCGGATTCATTGCCGGCGGCGCCCTCATGGGTGTCGTATCCGCCATACTCAAGTTCGCAGGCGCCGACTGGTTCCTCAGCTCCTGGAACAGTGCCGGGCAGGGTGTCGCAGCACCTGCGGAACTTATTGCCATCGTGCCTTTTGCAGGCATCTGCGCTTATATGATTTTTGCTTCACTAAAAAAGTCTAAAGAATAATATGGATAAGATACTTGACAGGTTTTTAAGATACGTTGCAATCGATACCCGGAGCAACGAGGATTCCCCGTCGCAACCGTCAGAGGTCAAAGAACTTGTACTGTTGCAGCTGCTTCGCGACGAACTGCTTGCGATGGGCGTGCAGGCCACGCTCGACGAGTGGGGCTACGTTATGGCGAGCATCCCCTCCAACATAGACAAACCGGCGCCCAAGCTCGGCTTCATCGCGCACGTCGATACCTCTCCCGATGCATCCGGAGCCGACATCAAGCCCCAGATAATCAAGGACTACGACGGCAGCGCAATCCCTCTCAAGGGCGTCCCGGGGCTCATGCTCGACCCGGCTGCGTTCCCCGAACTCCTCGCGCACAAGGGGGAGACCATCATCACTACCGACGGCACCACCCTGCTGGGAGCCGACGACAAGGCGGGTGTAGCCGAAATCATGGACGCCGTGCAGTACATCGTAAATCATCCCGAATTCAAGCACGGCGAGATCAAGATAGGATTCACCCCCGACGAAGAAATAGGACGGGGAGTGGTCAAGTTCGACGTAGCCCGCTTCGGGGCCGACTTAGCATATACCATGGACGGCGGCGAAGTGGGAGAACTGGAATTCGAGAACTTCAACGCAGCGTCGGCAGCCGTACGCATACAGGGCTGCAACGTGCATCCCGGATACGCCAAAGGCAAGATGCTCAACGCCATCATGGTGGGGCAGGAACTGATATCCCTTCTGCCTGTAGAGCAGCGCCCGGAATTCACCCAGGACTACGAGGGCTTTTTCCACATCGTCGGATTCAAGGGCTCGGTGGAAGAGGCCACGCTCACCTGGATAATACGCGACCACGACAGGGTCAAGTTCGAGCAGAAGAAAGACGTCATACGCCGCTGCTGCGACTTCATCAATGCAAAATATGGCGACGGCACCGCAGTGCTGAGCGTCAAGGACCAGTACTACAACATGCGAGAAATGGTTGAGCCTCATTACGATACGGTAATAAGCAAGGCCGTGCTCGCAATGCAGATGGCCGGAGTCGAACCGCATATCCAGCCGATACGAGGCGGTACCGACGGAGCCAACCTCTCATTCAAGGGCCTGCCCTGCCCCAATATCTTTGCAGGAGGACTGAACTTCCACGGCAAGTTCGAATGGGTGCCGCTGGAGAGCATGGAGAAGGCCTCCAAAGTCATTCTTAACATCATCAGCCTTTACGCACAATGAAAATCCTGCTGCTTCTGGGAATCATAGCCCAACTGCTTCCGGGGCTGTGGTTCAACGACAAGAGCGTCAAGTACAGCGGCCTGACCGAAGGTGACGCGATCACATTCAGCATCCCGGTAACCAGGCTCCCTGCCGGAACCTACGTGCAGTTCGGCGTGACCCTGGAAAACCTGGCGGACAAGGCGCCGCGGCACTACATGGTGGAGGTCAAGCAAGGAAACAAATGGGTCTGCATCTCCAGTCCGGTATACAATGACGGACTGTCCGACTACTCCTTTACAACCGCTCTTTCGGCCGACAGGCATCCTTCCACCTACCTGGAAGTCTTCCGGCTGGGCATGACGGTCAAGGATTCGCTGCACGTTCGCTGCCGGGTCTGCAGCAACTACGCCGCCGACCGCAGTATACTCAGCCCCGACGACCCGGACAACTGCGTGGCTGTCAAGGAAAAACACTATGTGGGCGCCCGCCTTGCCGTGCTCGGCAAAAACAATCCGAACGCCGGCAAGAAGAAGGTCCTGATGCTCGGCAACTCCTTTACTTATTATTATGGGGTGCCGTTCATACTTCAGGAGATAGCTTTCTCGCAGGGCCTGCTGCTCGACATCAACGCTTCGCTCAAAGGCGGACAGTCCTTCCGGGACCATACCCGTCTTGCGACAAGCCTCACCAACTGCTCGCTGCTGCAGTACGACTACGCTTTCCTGCAGGGTCAGAGCCAGGAACCGGGCAGATATGCCACCGACATGACGGCAAGCAGGGATGTCAGGATGGCCTACTGCGACCTTTGCGACATAATCCGCAGCATTTCTCCGGAGTGTTCGATATATGTCGAGAACACCTGGGCATACGACCACGGCGACTGCGGAGGCTTCGGGTCCATGGAGAACTTCGACCGCATGCTGCAGGAAGGCACGAAACTCCTTGCACGCGCCGGGCGCAGCGGGATAATACCGGTCGGTCAGGCGTTCGCCGCCGTTCGCGAAGGCGACTCCGGCATAGACCTTCTGGGAAGCGACCACAAGCACCAGAGCCTCGCCGGTTCCTATCTCAAAGCCTGTGTAGAGTACCTGCTGCTCTCGGGCAAGCCTTTCCATGGGGAAGTCCCCTCCTGCGGTCTCGATGAAAAAGACGCAGAATACCTAAGAACAATAGCCGAAAAGATAATTCTCAACCAATGAAAAGACTGATTACCGCTGTTTTGCTGTTTTCGGGAATAGCTTGCTCCGCCGCAACGCAAACCGAACTCCAGATAGTACCCGCTCCGCAGAAAGTCGAGCTTGCCAAGGGCTCGCTCCGGCTCAAGGGCATCAATATCAATTGCGACCCCTCCATGGATGCCGCCAGCCTGAAGGCGATACGGCAGTTTGCCGACCGGCTGTCGCTGGTGAGCGGAAGAACCAGTTCCGTCGCCAGTCCCATAGGGCTTGAGCGGGCGGTGGAATCGGGCCGCACAAAAGGGCTTTACTTCCTCGTTGACAGCACTATAGCGCCAGAAGGATACACCCTGAAAGTCAGCCGCAGCGCCGCCGTCGTGCGGGCATGCGACTACAACGGCTTCCTGTATTCGCTTCAGACGCTCCGCCAGATGCTTCCGCTGCAGGTGTATGGCACCGAGCCCGCACCCGATGCACGCTGGAGCATCCCCTGCTGCGAGATTTCCGACGCCCCCCGCTTTGCCTACAGGGGCCTCATGCTCGACTGCTGCCGGCACTTCTGGAGCGTCGGGCAGGTTAAGAAAGTGCTGGACATGATGCTTGTATGCAAGCTCAACCGCCTGCACTGGCACCTGTCGGACGACCAGGGCTGGCGAATCGAGATCGACAAGTATCCCCGCCTCACCGAGGTGGGCGCCTTCCGCAACGGCACCATGATTGGCGGAGACTGGAATTCCAACGACGGCATACGCTACGGCGGCTATTATACCAAGGAGCAGATAAGGGACATCGTCGCCTATGCGGCAGCGCGCGGCATTACCATCGTCCCCGAAATCGACCTCCCCGGCCACATGCAGGCCGCACTTACGGCATATCCCGAACTGGGTTGTGCGGGCAGCCAGCCCCAGCCCTATGAGGTCTGGACGATATGGGGCGTCTCCAAGCAGGTGCTCAACGTCGGCAAGGAGCGCACCATGCAGTTCCTGGAGGACGTACTGAGCGAAGTCGCAGACCTGTTCCCCGGAGAGTACGTGCACATCGGCGGCGACGAATGCCCCCGCGACGAATGGAAGACCGACCCCGACTGTCAGGCCAAGATACGCGAGCTCGGACTGACCGACAAGGACGGCGTAAGCGCGGAGTCGCGCCTGCAGAACTACGTCACCGAACGCATGCAGAAGCATCTTGCAAGCAAGGGCAAGAAAATCATAGGCTGGGACGAAATCCTGGAGGGCGAGCTGGCCGAAGGAGCTACCGTCATGAGCTGGAGAGGCACCGCCGGAGGCATCAAAGCCGCATCGATGGGATACGACGTCATCATGTCGCCCACTACCTATTGCTATATAGATTACGTACAGTCGGCCGACCTTGCCAAGGAGCCGTTCAGCATCACCCACCAGTGGGCGACCCCGGAAACCGCAGGCAATGTGGCAATCACGCTGCAGAAGCTCTACGGTTACGACCCGCTCGCGGAGATTCCGCAGAGCGACCAAGGGCACATCCTGGGCATGCAGTGCAACCTCTGGACCGAGTACATCGCCACTCCCGAGCACCTGGAGTACATGCTGCTGCCGCGCATGTTCGCACTTTCCGAGGACGCATGGTGCCAGCCCCAGGTCAAAGACTGGGAGCGCTTTACCGGCAGCCTGGCCGAGCGCCAGCTTCCCCTCCTCGACATGCTTGGCTACAATTACCGCAAACTCGACTGATTAACCCATGAATCTTAAGTCACTCGTCAAAGATACAGCCATATACGGCCTCAGCAGCATAGTCGGGAGGTTCCTGAACTATCTGCTCGTTCCCGTATATACCTATAAAATAGCCGCAGAAAGCGGAGGGTACGGCATCGTCACCAACCTGTACGCATATACTGCGCTGCTCCTGGCTCTCCTCACCTTCGGAATGGAAACTACCATGTTCCGTTTCTCCACCAAAGACGGGGAAGATCCGCGACGAGTCTTCGGCACATCCCTCAAAATGGTAGGAGGCGTGGGGATACTGTTCCTGGTGCTGGTGTTCCTGCTGCTCGGACCTATTTCCTCAGCCATGGGATACACCGAACATCCGGAATACGTAGGATGCATGGCAATTATCGTTGCCTTGGACGCCTTTCAGGCAATCATGTTTTCCAAACTGAGGCTCGACGGAAGACCCGTCAAGTTCATGCTCCTGAAGTTCGCGTTCATCATTCCCAACGTGCTGCTCAATCTGTTCATCTTCCTGGTGCTGCCGAGCATGTTCGGCACGCATCCGCAGCTGGAGGCCGCCTGGAACCGCTTCGACGGGGGCGTGGGATTCATCTTCTTCGCGAACCTGCTGTGTACGGCGCTGGTGACGCTGGGATTCATTCCCGAACTGCGGGGACTGGGGATAAAGTTCGACGCTTCGCTGGCTAAGCGCATGCTTGCATATACCTGGCCCCTGCTGCTGCTGAGCCTCGTGGGAATTCTCAACCAGGTGGCCGACAAGATACTGTTCCCCTACCTGATGCCGGGAGAAGAAGGACGTGTGCAGTTGGGAATATACGGTGCCTGCGTCAAGATTGCCATGATAATAGCGCTGCTCACCCAGGCCTTCCGCTATGCCTACGAACCAATAGTCTTCAACGGCAGCAAGGACCGTAACAGCCCAGCCACGCTTGCAGACGGCATGAAGTATTTCATCATCTTCACCTTGCTGGCGTACCTCGCCGTAATAGTGTATATGCCCCTGCTGCGCCACTTCATCCAGCCCGCTTACTGGGAGGGGCTCGGAGTGGTTCCCATCGTGATGATGGCGGAGGTATTCATGGGCATATACTTCAACCTTTCGTTCTGGTACAAACTCACCGACCAGACCTGGTGGGGAGCCGTAATCAGCGGAACCGGCGCACTCGTGATGATTTGCGTCAACGTGATATTCGTGCCCCGTATAGGCTACTGGGCCTGTGCGTGGGGAGGATTCGCCGGCTACGGAACAGCAATGCTGCTGAGCTGGGCAATCGGACGGGGCAAAATGAGCATCCCCTACGATACACGGGGCATATTGCGTTTCACCCTCGCTGCTGCGGTGATATTTACCCTGCTGTCGCTTCCCGGCTGGCTGGGAATGGAGCTCAGTCCCTGGATTACGATGGGAGGCGGAACAGTGCTGCTGGGAGCATACTGCTTGCTGATTTTGAAAGAAATCAAAAAAAAATAAAAAAAAGTTTGCAGTTTTAAGAAAAGTTACTACCTTTGCATCCCGCTTCGCACGAGGCGAAACAAAGATCATTGACAATATTGAAAAGATAAGTACAAGCAAAGTACCGAGAACAACGAGAGCGTTGATTCTTTTTAAGAAATCAAGGAGCGTCAGGTCAAGCTAAGCTTTATAGAATATACAAAGAAGAGTTTG
>DGVM01000201.1:1486-50177 GCA_002395925.1 Bacteroidales bacterium UBA4284 | reverse complement strand
CCTTGGTCACAAGGTCTTTGAATGCAGGCAGATACGTCTCGCGAAGGTCGCGTTCGGACACTTCGGCGTTGAAGCTGTGACGGTTCCATTCCGGGCCAGAATGTACCGCGAAATGCTTTGCGCAGGCATGGGCCTTGAGCACCGGAGAGTCAGGATCGCCTTGAAGGCCGCGCACGACGGCCATTCCGAGCAGGCCGGTAAGGTATGGATCCTCGCCGTATGTTTCCATTCCGCGTCCCCATCGAGGATCGCGGAAAATGTTGATGTTGGGCGTCCAGAACGTGATGCCGTTGTACCAGCCCACGTTGCCCTGCTCCCTTGCCTGACGGTTCTTGATCCTGGCTTCGTCGCTGACCGCGGTGAACACTTCTTCCACGAGAGCTTCGTCGAAAGTGGCGGCCATGCCGACAGGCTGGGGGAACACCGTTGCCTTTCCGCTCCTGGCCACGCCATGGAGGGCTTCGTTCCACCAGTTATATGCGGGAATGCCCTGCTGAGGAATGGCGGAGCTCGTATGCATCATCAGGGATGCTTTCTGCTCGAGAGTGAGCCTGGAAACTATTTCCGAAGCGCGCTCGGAGGGCGCAGGGCCAGCTGCAAGCAGCAGCGTCATCAGTACGGTCAGCATAGCACAAACATACGAAAAATATCCGTATATTTGTAAAGATATGCTATTGAGTCTTCTATACGTCCTGCTGTCCGGCATCGCCCTCCCCGTGGGCGGCATCCAGATGCAATATCTCTGGCGCAACCAGCTTGGAGACGTTTACAGCCTCGGACTTGGCAGCGCCGCCTGCCTGGGAGCTGCCGCCGCCACAATGACCGGGTGGTGCTCGCTTACTGTCGGCAGTTTCGTATGCACCCTCGTATGCACCCTCGTGTGCTTCCTGGTCACCCTGAGGGTCAATACACAGAGCCTCATAACCTTCGGCATCCTGTTCGGCACATTCATCGGATCTCTGGGTACTATCGTCGTGACTAACGCCCCCAACGGCGAGCTGCTCAAGCAGTATTACCTCTGGGGTGCAGCCAATTTCCGGCTCGAGGGCGTCACCACCGGCGACATCATTTTCTCGCTGTGCCTGTTTGCAGTCGGACTTGCCGCCGCCATACTGGACAGCAAGCGGCTTACCGCACACTTCCGCGGACAGACAGAGCTGAGCAGACTCCATAAGGCGCTGAGCCTTCTTGCCATCATGTTCCTTGTAACCAGCGCTGTGAGCATCTGCGGTCCCATCGGTTTCATCTCCCTGGGCGTCCCCAACCTGAGCCGCATCCTGTGCAAGAAAGACGATATCAGAATCCATTACATCATAAGCTCGGCGATGGGGGTTGGACTGCTTCTTATCACTTACCTGGTTGTACAATACGTAAGCTTCGGCATTTACCTTCCCATCAGCGCAACCATGGCGCTCATAGCCCTGCCACTGATGGCAATATTGTTCATAAAGAAATGACCTGCAAGGAAGTAAAGAGAATGTACGCCGGCGACAAGTCAGCCCGGCAATTGCTCGTCGTCGAGCAGACCTCCGGGTCCGAGGCCCGGGTGCGCTATTACACCAAAAACGAAGGCGAATGGTGGCTGCTGCACAGGGGCACTGCATTCATAGGGAAGAACGGCACCGGCAAGCAGCGGGAGGGCGACGCCAAAACCCCTCTTGGCGAACTGCGTCCCCTGTTCGCCTTCGGGATAGAGCCCGATCCCGGATGCATACTTCCCTTTCTCGCGATAAGCCCGGGGACCATAGCCTGCGACTCCCCCGGACGCTGGTACAACAAGATAATCAAGCCCTCGGAGTATTCGTCAGACATGGATTCACTTTCCGAGGAGCCTGCCGGAGAAAGGATGTGGGAACTGAGCCCCGAGTACGACCTTGGTATGCAGACGGATTTCAATCAGGCCTGCGAGTATCCCAAAGGCTCTGCAATATTCATTCACTGCAAGGGCGCCAAAACTTGGACCGGCGGCTGCATAGCCCTCGACAAGCGCCTGATGCGACAAATCCTGAGAACGGCAGACGCCGGTCTCAGGATTTATGTGATTTAAGCCTGCCGCTATTTTGCGATGGCGACGCTGCGGGTTTCGCGGATAACCGTAATCTTTACCTGTCCGGGATAAGTCATCTCATCCTGGATGCGCTGGGCGATATCCGTGGAAAGGCGTGCTGCCTGATCATCGGTAACCTCGTCAGCACCAACGATGACGCGGAGTTCCCTGCCGGCCTGAATGGCGTATGATTTGGTTACGCCGGGATAAGATGCGGCAAGGTCTTCCATGCCCTTGAGGCGCTTGATATAAGACTCGATAACCTCCCTGCGGGCGCCGGGACGGGCTCCGGAAATGGCATCACCGACAAGGACAAGAGGTGCATAAATGGTATTCATCTCCATTTCCTCGTGGTGGGCTCCGATACAGTTGACTATCTCGGGGCGCTCCTTGTACTGCTCGGCAATCTTGGCTCCCAGGAGTGCGTGAGGCAGTTCAGGCTCTTCTTCCGATACCTTGCCGATATCGTGAAGGAGACCGGCCCGTTTTGCGATCTTGGGGTTAAGCCCGAGCTCGGATGCCATGATGGCGCAGATGTTGGCAACTTCCCTGGAGTGCTGGAGAAGGTTCTGGCCATAGGAGCTGCGGTATTTCATGCGGCCAATCATGCGTACGAGCTCGAGGTTGAGTCCGTGTATGCCGAGGTCGATGCAGGTACGTTTGCCGGTCTCGAGAATCTCTTCTTCGAGCTGCTTGCTGACCTTGGCGACAACCTCTTCGATTCGGGCCGGATGGATACGGCCGTCGATGACAAGCTGATGGAGCGACAGACGGGCGACCTCGCGGCGGACCGGATCGAATGCGCTGATAAGAATGGCGTCGGGGGTATCGTCGACTACGATTTCCACGCCCGTAGCGGCCTCGAGTGCCCGGATGTTGCGTCCTTCGCGGCCGATGATGCGTCCTTTGACCTCGTCGTTGTCGATGGGGAAAGTAGTGACCGCATTCTCTATGGCCGTCTCTGTGGCGGTACGCTGAATCGTGTTGATTACTATACGTTTGGCCTCTTTTGCAGCATTCAGGCGAGCCTCGTCCATGGCGTCGTTGATGTAAGCCTGCGCCTCTGTGCGGGCCTCGGCCTTCATGTTTTCGACGAGCATGTTCTTAGCCTCCTGCGCACTCATGCCGGCTATTGTCTCGAGCTGGCGGTTGGCCTGGGCACGAAGTTGCTCGGTCTCTTCCATCTTTGCCTCGAGAGCGGCTCGCTGGGCATTAACCTGTCCCTTCTGGGAATCGAGGTCGTGCTGGCGCTTGCCAAGTTCGGATGCCTGTTCCTTAAGCTGTGATTCACGGGACTTTATGGCATTCTCGCGCTCTCGCAGCTCGTTGTTGCGCTGATTCACTTTCTGATCGTGCTCGCTCTTGAGCTGAAGGAATTTTTCCTTGGCCTGGAGAATCTTCTGCTGCTTGATGTTTTCGCCCTCAAGTTCGGCTTTTTCGATGATGGCCGCAGCCTTGCTGTGGGCGTTTGCCCGGCTGACGGCTATATATATTGCCAGGGCGATAACGGCACCGGCAACGGCTGCTAGGATATAGTACAAAATCATATATATATAGTTTTATCTTACAAATTTAAGAAAAAATTGCATTATACGCATTTTGGCTGCATATTTTTAGGGAAAAAAATATGGCACCGCAGTTGCGGTGCCATAATGCCGTCAGCCGAATTGTCCGAAAATTGTGGGCAATAATGATTTGGGGGCCGGTGCGTATCGGGGATCCCGCCATGCTGCGGGCCTGCCTTCCTCGCCACGAACTTTCCCGGTTCTGAAAGAACTTTGATGTTTTCAGCTCTTGGGCCTGGCGGCTATCTTACTTGATGCTGGCGAGATATGCGTCCGTCTCGTCCTTGAGGTCCTTTGCTTCCGCTCCAAGCTGCTTCATGAGATTCTGACAGGCGATGCGGTTTACCGTCTCATTGAGCGTCACGATGATAAGTTTGTCGAGCGGAGTGCGGTCGGGATACTTGGCATCGTAGGAGGCGTACTTGCGGTTAATCTCGTCCGCAGCAGTGCGCATGGCCTGCTCCATTTCGGGAGTCGCAGCGACCATGGGGTATTCTATACCGGCTATTTTCAGCTTGATATTCTGTGCCATAGTGAGGAGCGATTAACTTTCCAGCAATTTGATGCAGCGGTCTATCTCGCGTATTAGCTTGGCGATGCGGCTCTTGGCCTCGGCGGGATCGCCTGCCCCGCTGAACGCATACTGCAGCTTTAGATTGTCGATCTGGGCGTCGAGTTCGCCGCTGTGGGCCTTGCTGGCTGCAAGTTCCGCACGGCACTTCTGGAGCTCGGCATCCAGGGCGTCGGCACGCATCTTCTGAGTCTCGTAGAGCGAGATCAGCTTTTCAATATTCGTTTTTACTTCTTCCAGCATCGGGAGCAAAAATATAAAAAAACTTCAGACTTGTCAAGACTTGGGAACGTAATCGAGCTTAACTTTGCGGGCGATGGCAAGCTGCACGATAAGGTAGATGACTATGTCCACGGCAAACAGCACATTTATGCACATAGCCAGATCCGTCTTGAAGAGGCGGGTCAGAGCCGCATTGATGGCGATCACAACGACATCCAGCGCCAGAAGGACGAACAGTGTCTGCCGCGCGCTGAGTCCGCAGCGCATCAGTCGGTGGTGTATATGGTTCTCGTCGGCGACGAACGGATTCTTGTGGTTGGCCATCCTGGTAATGAACAAACGGATTACGTCCAGCATCGGGAGCATTAGCGAAGACATAACGATACCGAAATATTTACCGTTGGTAATCTCACCGTTTTTTCCGCAGAAAGAGCAAAGGGACACTATCAGGAAGCACAGGATCAGTCCAAGCGTAAGCGAGCCGGTGTCCCCCATGTATAGTTTAGTACGTTTCTCGGGTTTGCCGAACATGTTGAACAGCCAGAACGCGAGGACGGCGCCGAACATGGTTATGGAAACGGTGGAATAGATAAACCTCCGTTCACGGATGAAGATGAAAGACAGCACGGCAAGCGTTATCATGGACAGCCCGGAAGCAAGCCCGTCGATACCGTCTATCAAGTTGATGGCATTGGTGATGAATATGAAAAGCAGTACGGTGAACGGCATGCCAATGTAGAACGGAATACGTCCGATGCCGAACAGGCCGTAGAAAGTGTTGAGCCACAGGCCCGAGGAAACCAGCAGCGAAGATGCCAGGAACTGCACCAGGAACTTTGTCTTGTAATTGAGGTCGGACAAATCGTCCAGGATGCCAAGGACGTACAGAAGCATGGCGCTGCCCAGCATATAGGCGATCCTGATCAGGAGCACGTTGTCCATCGAAGGAGTGCTCATTATCTTCAGACGATAGATTATACCTACGCTGAAGGCTATCACTATCATCAGAGTGGGCATGAAGGACATTCCGCCCAGCCGGGGCACGGGTATCTTGTGAACCTTACGCTCATCCGGCATATCAAACAATTTGTTCTTATATGCAACCTGGAGCAGCATCCTGATTATGAATGAACCTACAATCACCGCCAGGATGAGTTCCGCGGCCAAAATGATATAAAACGTCATACCTTTTTCAAATAACCATTGAACAGACGCCAGAAATAATGCCTGACCATGAACACCGGGATGGACAGGACCTCGGAGGGATAATACTTGAGATAGCGGAGCGAACGAGTCATTTTGCGTTTGGCGTGCATCACGCGGGTCTCGTCAGCCGAATGTGCATTGCGCACGTCATACCGTCCAAAATTGCCCGAGACCATTATCTCGTCGAGCAGGAAGCGCCCCTGCCGGGAATCAGGCTTGCAAAGCATATCGCGTTCGTCCAGACCGAACACTTCTGCCAGGACCGCCATAAGCCCGGCGGCAAACTTGTCAAGCTTCAGGAATCGAATATCTTTGAGCGCTTCTTCCCGGTCTTTGTCTTCCAGTCGCCGCAGGAGGATGCTATAATCCATCAGTTGCCGCAGCCCTACGCCTTCATCGAGCACATGGCGATATATATGGAGCAACAGGTGGACGGCCTGAAAGCGTGGTGTCGGGACCGAAAAGCCAAGGGATGAATCGTAATTGTCGAACTGCGCACGGGCATGGGAGGAGAAATATTTCTGCAATCGGCGGTCAGCACACGGCCCGTTCATCCAGCTGGGAGTGAAATGGACCTCGACATTGAAACCTTTGAACATGCGCACTTCGCAATGGTGATAAACAACATGACCCACTTTGAAGTGCTCCCTCAGGAACCCTACGATTTTTTTGTGCCCGCCTTCAACCCAGATGTCTATATCTCCGCTCTGTCGCAGCGAGGGGGTCGGGTACATCGCCGCCACACCCTGCCCTTTGAGGATGCAGGAGCGATAACCGTAAGCGAGCAGACGTTCAGTAAGCATCTTGCAGCATTCTAGATGGTACTTGTTTTTTTCGGTGACCTTTTCTGCCAGCATCGCCCAACGGGAATAAATCCCGAGTGGGATGTCCACCTCGTCGTGCAGCCGGTCAATGACAGGAAAGGTAACGGAAAGCAGGTTATGCCGCGCTCCGACGGCAAAAACATCCTCCCAGTCCTGCCTCGAACCGGGAACCGCCGTCAGGCCGTTCCTCGTGCCAAGTACAATCTGCAATAGTTCAAAGAATACTCTGTTGCTGTCCATCATCTGTCAAATACGTCAGAATACTGTTCCCAAATGTGCTCCCATGTCAGTTCGGCACGGGCCCTGGCATAAGAATCTGCCGCCATCGCCGCCAGCTGTGAGTCTGTCGTGTTTCTCACAAGCTGCGCCAATTCAGCCGCCGTTGAGAAGAAAAACGCCTTGTCGGCCGTTACTTCATGGTTTACCTCGACATCGAAAGAGAAAACCGGCAGCCCAAGGTTCATCGCCTCGCAAAGGGAAGGAGGGGTGCCGCACCTGGAATGGCTGTGTATATAGACCTTCGCATTCGAGCGCACGGCATTCAGCTCCTCGGGATTGTATATGCCGGGGATAAGCACCATATTGGGGAAGGATTTATATCTGGCATAAAGTTCCTCGCCATAAGATGACACGCCGAAGTTGGATACCAGGACCAGTTTCTTGTCGGGCATCCCGGCGAAAGCCTCCAGGAGGATATGGAGATTATTGTCAACCTGAGCCCGGGACACGCTTACATAATAATCCTCGTCAAGGAATGGATACTTCTGCAAAAGTTCCGGCGTGGCAGGAACCTTTGTGGCATTGTCGCCGCCATAACGTATCACCACTGCATCCTTGATTCCGAATTCTTTTTCGAGGCTCCTGGCATACAGCTCGTTGTCCACGATGTAAACCACTTTCCCCTTGAGGGTGCGGTATCCCCATTTAAGGTATTTCTTGGCCAGAGGGGAAAACTTCTCTCTCTCCCACTCGTTCAGGCCGCCGCAGTTCATCAGTATCTTCTTCCGGAATCCAAGCAGCCGGTACAGCCGGATGATGAATGCCGCACCGGGGCCGAAGGTGTACAATATGTCCGCCCGCTTTGCGGCATCCATGAAGGAGAGAGTGTCATAGATGACGCTCTGCCAGCCATTCCCCTTGAGGTTCAAATACTTGAGCTTGGCGCCAAGATAAGTGTCCCCGACTTCGTCCCTAGGCTGAGACTTGCTGCAGTACACGGTCATGTCGTACACGGAAGAAAGGCCCCTCGCCAGATTCTCGTACAGGGTCTCTCCCCCTCCGTACCTGGCGGGTATTCCATCGGTGCCCAGAAGCGCTAGTTTCTTCTTTGACATCAGTCGAGATATCCTTTATAATACTCTTCGATGTAGTCTTTGAGTGACACACGCCAGTCCCTCATCGCATTGACTCCGCGCAAATTGAGCTTCCTGGTCCAGAGCCTTTCACAGTCAGGGCGTTCTGCAAAATATTCCTGCGCAAAGTAATCGGAGCCCACGACATTGATTTTGACGCTGTCCTCAAGGCCGAGGATCTTGAGAAGTTCCCGGCAGACCTCAAGACGGCTTGTCTGACCGCCGCAGACGCAATTGTACAGCCCCCAATACTCTTTCTGGATGAGGTTCTTTACCGTACGTGCAAAATCCTGGGTATAGGTAGGCGTACCGTCCTTGTCGTTGACTACGTACAACTCTTTCTTGCCGTCCTTGAGCTGCTTCATTATCTTCTGGATGAATTTCTTGTCTTTCCCGGGGCCTGCGCCCATCATCCATCCGGCACGGCATACCAGATACCTCCTTGCGTTTTCTACGACGAAGCGTTCGCCCATATATTTAGAGCGCGCATACACGCCGAGAGGGTTCGGCTGGTCCCAGTCATCATACAGCTGTTTCTTTCCGTCGAAAATACCGGCGGTGCTGATATAGAGCAAGGGAATATCCAGAGAATTGGCTATATAGACGGCGTTTTCCACGCAAAGCGTGTTGGTGAGATAAACTTCATCTGCATTCTGTTCGCACCACTCGAGGTCGGTATAGGCGCCAAGGTGGAAAAGGTAATCGGGAGCGAACTCTTCGACATCCTTCCTGTACGCGTCATAGTCCCTGAAATCGAGGAATGACAGCCATGGTGCATTTACGTCCTTATCGGTGCATTTGATGATGTAATCGTCTTTGAATTGCCTGTAAAAAGCCTCGCCCAGCATTCCGCCGCAACCAGCAATGTAAATTTTCTTTTTTTCCATGATTCTATTTTCGTTTCGGCCTCAGCCTATGCAATAAAGCAAAGGCGGCCAATTGATACGTTTGACTATTATAGATACGAGTACAGGGATATAAAAACTGTTTTCTTTTCAGACTTTCTGTTTAAGCTTGCAGGCCGCTATGGTCGATTCATAGAACTCAACCAGGCGGGCAACATAAGTCTCAGGGTCGAAATGGAGTCTCGCAAAAGCACGGCAATTCTCGCGCATCTGCCTGTAGCGCGAATCGTCAATCTCCATAGATGCATGCAAAACACGCGAAAGCGAGGAAACGTCTCCGCTGTCAAAAAGGAAACCGGTTCTCCCCTCTTCGACGATTTCCGGTATTCCGCCGATATTGGCACCGATGACAGGCACGCCGAGACAATACGCCTCCACTATCGTCATGGGATTGTTTTCGTACCATTCAGAAGGAACGCATACGAAACGCGCCTCCTGCACAAGAGTGTAAAGATCGTCTCCGGATTTATAACCGAGAAACTCTATCCGGTCGTCGCGAAATGCCTCTTTGAGCCGGGCCTCCTCCGGTCCCTTGCCGACGACCTTTATCCTGAGCCCCGGGATATCCTTCACAGCTTTCAGCAGAGTGCCGATTCCCTTCTCCGAAGACAGGCGTCCATAGTAAAGATAATATCCCTTGTCGAGAGGCGAATCGCCGAAGCGTGACATCAATTGGGAACAATTGTAAAGCACCATATCGTTCAATCCCTCGAAACGGGGATCGATCCGGGCGTGTTTGTCTTTGGCGAAGCGGCTCACATATATGATTCCGTCGAGTTTTGACGCAGGGTGCCACTTGCGGTTGCGGTACTGCATCTCGAGGGACATCATCAGGCTCAATGCGGGATTGCCCTTCGAACACCTGCCCAGGAAGCAGTTGAAATAACGGCCGCCGGAGCACTTTTCGCACACTTCGCCTTTTGCGTTGCGGAAAGTATATGCCGGGCAGACCATCCGGTAGTCGTGCACGGTATGCACTACGGGAATTCCATGCCGGTGTATGACGTCCAATATCGACGGCGTCAACCCGCCGAACAGCAGATGAACATGGACTATGTCGGGGCGCTCGACACTGAGCACTTCGTCCATCCGCCGGGCTGCATCCCTGTTGTTGAAATACTTACGGGCTTCCCAGAACCGGCACGAGGAAGAGTGCCATGTACGGCAGGTGTAAACAGGCGACGGGTATGCTTGCATTTCGGAGTCTTCGCATCCGAAAAGCACCACCTCATGACCCGCGCCACGGAGCAGGTCCGCAGTGTTGTACATTACGCTCTCCGAGCCTCCCTTACGGTACAGGAATCTGTTAGCCAGCAGAACTTTCATTGATGAGCCTGACGATTTTCAACATCTTCTTCCTCTTGTTAACAAAGCCCATGAGCGTGAGGGACAACAGGAAAAACAAATATGTATCCAAATTGATGCACTGGGCGAATGACGCTTCCGTAAAACTTCTGAATACAAAATACATCAGCATGCACAGAATCCATCTCAGATAGGTGAAACGCATAATGATTCTGCGATTGCTGATAATGAATACAGTGACGCGGATGAAATACACTGTCAGAAGTATAGTGCCAATGATACCCGTCGAAATCAAGCAATGAAGCAAGCCGTTGTGCGCCTGGGTAAACTCTTCTCCCAAGCCCTGGATGAGAAGCTCGGAAGATGAATAATAACCGTATCCCACCCACGGACTCTCCGGAATGGCCTGCAGACAGTAAAGCCAGATTCCGCCACGGCCGGCAATACTTATCAGACCTGAGCTGCTGTTCGTGTCGATGGCTTCTGAATACAGTTCGAGGACGGGCCGTAAAAGGCCGCCGGCAAATGGAAGCACGACAATCAACACCGCCATGGCGATGAGGATGCTTTTGTTCAGACGTATGACTCCAGCTATGAAAAGATATACGACCGTGATAATTACAATGGCCAGCAGTGCGTTCTTCGACAGGGTGTAAAGACAGGTACCCAAACTTAAAAGACAAAGCAACAGCCACTTGATGTCTTTCTTGGCCAGAAAATAGACGAGGCCGAGAAAATAGCCCAATGCCGTCATAAGGCCGGCGGAACTTACAGAGAAGAAAGGCAGTGCATGGCGCAGCTCGCTGTCGATGGCCTTGAGTACGTCATTGGTCGCAAAGAGCAGGAAGTAAACGCAGCTCAGGGCGAGGGACAAAGCCAGACCGTTCACGAAGTGTCTGAGCCTTCGAGCAGATGTAAGGTAAGAGGCCGCAAGGGCGGCAGTCAACAGCTGAACAAGCCCCATCAGGAAATACATCGACCTTTGCCCGTTCCGCAAATCCACGACGGCAGCCAGAATGAAATACAGTATCAGCTCCAACGGCACACGCCTGTTTCTGATACAGCGCGGCGCTTCGCTCAGGCAGATGAGAAACGCCCCTGCGTAGTACAGGTTCACTACTCCACTACCTCCGTATATATCGGCTACGATGACGGCAATGAAAAAGAGCAGAAAACCGAGGACGTAGCTCTTTACCGACGATACTGTAATCTTGGCGTTCATCTTATCTCTTCCAGCTCTATGCCTACAGTCTCGAACAAATCAAAATATGATTGCCTGGCCTTGTCGTATTTATAGAACACGGTCATCTTTGACGGACACCCCATTAATTTGAGGTTCAAAAAGGCGGTACTGATTTCTCCGTACAACCTGCCGGGAACGCCCTTCTCCTCGAAATAGGATTCGATAGTACCCTGAGGACGTATAATTCCACTAATCAATGCCTTATCGACTGCCGAAACGTCCTCGTGAGGATGAGGATAATATTCAGGCTTCCGGCCCTGCGCAGCTACGGCCCTTGCAAGTGCAGAATTCTTCATTCCGGATTCGCCGGTGCTTATGTACCCGACCGCATCCCGAAGCATGTATCGGCGGGTATGGAAATAGTCCAGGGCGACAATCCGGAGCTGTGGCGCATGCTCCTTGGTATAACGCTCATCCACGAATGGATAGATGCTGTAATAAGTATCCAATCTGCCGAGTATCCGTTTGTCTGAAGGGAGCGCTTTGCCATAACGCAGCAAGGTATATATGCTTGCGAACAGGTATCGCACGACATTATGAACGGATCTGGTCACATATCTGCCGTCCTTAAGGATTACTGGAGTTCCTGTGCCGTCGTCATAGATGGACAGTTTCTCATACTCGATTGAAGTCAGGAACAGTCGGCAGTTGAACCCGGTAAATGCGGTGCAGACCAATTCTCCGGCAGATATTGCCGGAAGGGTCTGACGGCTGCGCAAAGATCTCAGGACAGGCTTGATACCGTTCAGATTGATCTGATACTCTTCCCCGCCCAAGGATATCTTTCCGCTGCGCGCATCGACTATCAGTCGCGTCTCGGTCTGGGGCCTGGTTTTCAGCAAGGACTCGACGACCGTCTTCTGGAAGTCGGTTTCGAAAACATATACGGTATCAAAATGCTTTTCGGCAGCCATACGGAGACTTTTAAAGATTAACAAGCTCAGGTTTGGCAAGGATTCCCTTGGCAGTCTGGGCCACGTGCTTGCAGGCCCGGATATTTAGAGCGGCAAAAAGCAGCAGCGGGACGAAAACAACATATTCCAGCTGCAAGACGCAAACGACAAGCGCAGCAAGGAATGGTATTGCAAGTCTTGGCGGAAAGACATCGGCCAGAAGAGGGGTATCCGGCTTCGGCACCAGCCTGCGTCCCTCGAACGCGACCAAGGTGGCAAACACAAGGTAAGAAACCATGGCGGCAAGGATGACGTAGGAGAATGGGACACGGAGCACATAAGCGGCGACAATCGCAAGGGCGACGTCAAGGGCCAGGACAAAAAGGGTAATGGCAGAGAGCTTTTTCTCCTTATTGTGTGCAATAAGCAGCTCTGTATATCCGCACCGGCTGGTATCCAGCAATATAGTAAGCGCGATAAGGTTCATCGACGTCAAAGCGCCGCCGTACTTAGGGAAGAAATGCAGGATGAGAGGGAAAAACAAAAGTGCGACATAAATCAGCCCGTGGGCAGACGTCATATACACCTCCCTGTATCCGTACAAAGCGGTTTTTACTTCGTTGGTATCCGGCGAAGAAAGCTTCCCTATCATCTTGGGGAATACCACGAAGGTCAGTGATTCAAGCAGAAGCATCACCGCATGGGCAAGGGAAAAAGAGAAGGTGAAGAGTCCAAATTCCTCGACCTCGTACTTGCCGCTTATGATGGTACGTATGCTTATTATGATGAAATAAAAACCTGTATTGTAGAGAAACAGCATGATGCCCTTGCCCACTATCTGCCGCTGCATTGCAAGGCTGAAAGTCACGCCTTTAAGCTCGAATAAGCGGGAGCAGAGGGCATGGGTCACTATGACAATATTCCCCACCAGATACCCCAGGACCAGAGCGTAGATGAGTTTTTCCCCGGTAAAGAAGAATATGCATGCAAAATTGAGCAGCACTATGACCGACTGGCAGAATGCCACGCTCAAAAGGCGGTTCTTGACCCTGAAAATATTGATGAACAGATTGCTGAAATATTGCAGTACGGCAATGCAGCATACAATGAACAGATACTTGTCAGCATTATACTTGCTGAAAAAGCTAAGGCCGGAGAAATGGTAAATGGCATACAAGCCGAATACCACAAGGGCAAGATAACATTCGAGGACTATGGAGTTTACGAGGTAGTCGTTGCTCAGCCGCGCATCTTCCCGGTGCTGAACGTATAAAACGTTCATGGAATTGTATATGCCGAAATGACACTGCTGGAAATAATTCAGCAGCAGCAGGATGAAGCCCCATACCCCGAAATGGAACGGCCCGAGCTTGGCCGCAATGACAAGAGATGTCACAAACTGCAAGAAGTAGGTAACATACCTGGAGGTCAGGTATATCACCACATTGTTCCTGAATATGGACATCAGTTTTGCCATCAGAGATCGGTCCCCGCAAAAATCCAATCCACAAACTCACGGAATGCCCCTTCTCCCCCACGTTTGGCGGTGACGTAAGAAGGGGTCAGCATTCGGTCGATGTATGCGCCGGACGGGATGGCGCTGATCCCCACGCTCGACAGCAGTTTCAGATCGCCGAGGTCGTCACCGATATAAGCCACATCGTCCAGGCTTATACCCAGCTCCGCACACAGTTCGCCGGCCTTGCGCAATTTGTCGTCAACGCCCTGGAAAACATAATCGACTTTCAGCTTAATGGCTCTGTTCTGCACTATCATGGTATTCTCGGAAGTGATAATGCCGACGGGGACACCATTTTCGTGCGCTTTCTTGACTCCGCCTCCGTCGTATGTACTGAAACGCTTCCACTCGTTGCCCGTCTGGTCGTAATACATGCCGCCGTCCGTCCAGACTCCGTCAATGTCGGTAAGTATCAGTTTTGGAACCTTCATAAACAGCTTCTTATTTGAGAAAGTCGGGATATATAATCTCGTTTGCCGGCACATCTGCCACAAGGGTCCTGCCGACAACCTCCTGGAGCTGGTCCCACTTGAAACCGTCTCCGGGCGAAAGCATGTGCAGGTCGGATTCCTGAATGACTTCACCCGCCTTCATGTCCCGGCGTGTGGCGATGGAGCGTTCCAGTTTGACCCTGGAGGACGCCACGCTCATGTCTATATACAAGTCCTTGGTTCCCAGCCATCTTTCGGTAATGCGGATATCACGCACCATACGATAAACACCGTCCGGGCCCAGTGAACCGGCCTGGTCGGTCCCCTTCATGTGGCGGTCGATGGTAATGTGCTTTTCGATTATCTCCGCACCCATTCCAACTGCAACGGAAGGAGCGCTGATGCCGATTGTATGATCGGAAAATCCAATATGGTACTGGCCATAATGTTCCTTGAGATACAGAATCGTATTGAGATTCAGATTGTCGGGCTGAGTAGGATACTGACTCACGCAATGAAGTATGGATATATCCGAATGATACCGGGTTATTACTTCGAGAGCTTCGTCGAGCTCTTTCTTGCCGGACATGCCCGTGGACAGGATGATGGGGATTTTGGTTTCTGCCATGGCAGCCAGCAAGGGAAGGTTGGTCAGGTCGCGGCTGGCCACTTTCAGATAGTCCGGCGTGAACAGTTTGAGCAGGGAAAGACAACCTTTGGCGCAAAGCGTTTCAACGAATTCGAGCCCCTTGGATTTTGCGTATTTATATACTTCAAAGTGCTCTTCGTCAGACAGTTCGAGGAAGGCCCTGTGCTCACCGTATGTCTTGCCGAAGGAATTCGGCGTGTCATACGGCCTGTTCATCTGCGAAGCGGAAAGCTCTTCACCAAGATCGCGTTTCGTGAGTTTGACCGCGTTTATGGGCTTGAGATCGATTCCGAACGTTTCTTCGCGGACAGGACGGCAGACAAGATCGACTATCAGTTTGGCAATGTCCACGGAACCGTTGTGGTTCTGGCCGATTTCTCCGATTATGTATGTTTCTCCTTTAGTAATCATTTATTTCGAATTGCTTAGTATCTGAACTTTCATTGACTGCTGTATCTCGGGATGGACGTCGAGATACCCGAACAGGCTCTCGAAAGAACCGTCGTCGCCTACGGCATCGAAAATCCTCCGCGCAGTCTCGAAGTCCTGCGCAGTATCTATCGTCAGCCTCGTGTCCTTATGCTCCAGAATGCACCCGGGAACCGGAATCCACTGGGTTCTGAAGACCTCCCGGTGAGAATAAATAAAGTTGGTGACATGCTCATGATAGATTTTCTCTGCGGTCAGTTCTTTGACCATGCGGAGAGCATCCAGCGTCACATATTCAGTCCAAAAACCATAATGCGTCTTGATGGAGGGCGTCCCGTCAACGTCGAAGCCGATGTAATCGGCATCGGACCCTCCTGCCGTATCAATGAGCTGAAGGATTGCGGGAACGTTCAGGAAAGGGTTGTCGGAACAGACCCTGATAATCCTGTCGGCACCATAAAAGCATGCCGCATCTATGAAACGCTGGAGGACGTCATCCTCGCTGCCGCGGAAACACTTGACTCCGGCCGTCCTGCAAATCTCCTGGAGCGGATCATTGACGGGAGATTCGGAGGTGGCGACTATGCAATCGGTTCCGGGGATGCTCTTGAGTTTATCGAGCATCAGTTCAAAAATAGATTTGCCGTCATGGAAAGGCAGCAGGATCTTCCCCGGCAAACGAGTCGAGCCCAAACGGGCCTGAACGATAAAAGACAGCATCGCCGACTATTTTTCTTCTTCTTTCTTCTTCCTGCGGTCCATGAGGAACAGCACCCAGCCGGTTCCGAGGACGCCGCCGATTATGACATAAAGCAGTGTCGTCTTGACTCTGGAGGGCTTGCCGTGAATCGGAGCGCGACCAGGTTGTATTATGACGAGAACAGGAGATTCCTGCTGGACTTTTGCTTCTGCGTTAAGCAGGTTCTGGGCAGTCTGACTGTACATCTGGAAACGAAGCTGGGCCTCGCTCTGCAGCTGCTGCTGACGCACCTGCGCGCTCTTGGTTGCCAGTCCCTGATGGGTGTCAAGGTAATACGTATATGCCTTCTGCGCATCGGTATAGTCCCGCTTCGTCTCTTCGTATATCTTTTTGAAATACGCTACGTTGTCGCGCTGTTTCTCGGTCCTGTAGTTGACGATGAAGGTCCTGAGGTCTTCAACTGCTGCATTGGCCACCTGTGCGGCAATCACCGGATCCTGAAGTGTGACCTGAAGATTGAGCACATAGGTCTTGCGCTCAACCGTGGCCCTGATGCTTTTCGACAGATATTTGATTACACCGGCCTGCTGTTTGGTAAGACGGAGGGGATCTATGTGCGCATGCCCCTCTTCTTCCTTGGCTTTATCTCCCGCTATGAGATTAGCGACGCCGGAGACGGCTTTCTTGGGCAGACCCAGCACTACGGACCACCACGGGCGCTTGATATAATTCACCACATAGTCATACAAATCTGTGTGGACAAGCGAATCCCGGGTCTCCACAACGACGGGAAGATCAAGCAGTTTTATATAAAAATCAGTCGAATGGATTATTTCCGGATACATGTCCGGGTGCATGGCGTCAGACACTGCCATGTTGTTCATGTTGATTCCGGCAAGGCTGGCCAGGGAGCTGAGTCCTCCGGCGGTGGCACGGGTGACGAGTTCGGGAGCTATAATGGCCTCGGAAGTATATCGGCGCGGCGTACTCAGGCTGATTACTACACCGACCGCGCCGCCGATGGCTGCCCAGAGCAGAATCTTCTTCCAGTTTTTGATGGCCTTGCGGACGTAAGGCAGAATATCGACCGACTTGTCATCGATCTCTTCGAGAACTGCCAATTCATTGAATTCTTTCATAACTATTTGCTGCTTCTGAACAGGTTGACGATGGTTGCCACCATGGTTGTGATGGAAGCGGCGCTCGTACCGATTCCGAGCCATTCACCGGTGGTGAGTTTATCCTTGTCGGAACGTGCCGGTACGATAATCTCGCATCCGGGTTCCAGTTTGGACCAGGATCCGACAGAAACCGTTCCGTTCATGTAAACGACATAAGTCTTGGAGCGGCGTGCCCTGTTGCTGTAGCCGCCGGCCTGATTCACATAATAGCGGATAGGCTTTCCGGAAATGTAATGCACGGTATTGGGATACAGGACTTCGCCCTGGATACGTACCGTAGTGGCATTTTCGGGAATAATGAGTTCGTCGCCGTCGCGCAGTATCATGTCGTAGTCGGAACCAGGGTTGGCGAGAGCCTTGTCGAGTTCCAGACCGACAGTATAGACTTCAGATACCTTGAGTTTGTTGATATCCAGCGAATCCTTGCTGGAGATACTCTGGGTCACCATACGCGACATTGCGATGCGGACGTTGCGCTCGTACTGGTTTATCTTGCGCTTGAGCATCGCTCCATGTATGTTGCCGTTGGGAGTAGCTCCGCCGGCGCGCTTGATAAGGTCGGAGACGCGTTCGTTGTTAGTCACCAGGGTGTACTGTCCGGGGAAGGTCACCTCGCCAGTGATGGTCACGTTGCGCTGCTCGATGTAGGTAGGGCTGCGGCGTACGGAAACGACATCGTTCGGCTTGAGCTCGAAGCCACCGGCGTTGTCCTCGATGAGGCCGTCCTTGATGGAGACCGAGAACACCTCCGCCACAGTGTCGTTGGCTTCGGTACTTGTGGGATTGTCGATTCGGCGTGAGATATCGACCTTGGCGGAAGAAGCGCCTTCGACAAGGCCGCCCGCCATAAGTATTATGTCTTCGACAGTCGTATGCTCGGCATACTGGTACTTCCCGGGATTTGCGACATATCCCGTCACTACGATATCGCCCTTGGGATCTATCTCGTTGATGTTCGAGACAATGAGTATGTCGCCCTTTTTGAGCAGGACGTCGGCGACGTTGCCTTCGAGTATGCCCTTGAGCGGGACGGAAACGAGTTCCAGGGAACGGTCCGGCTTCTCGCGGATGATCTGGGCGCGGCCAAGGAATGCGTCTTCCATAACGCCGCCGGCATGCTGGACGAGCTGTCCGACAGTAAGTATGTCGCCGCCCAGTTCGAACTTGCCGGGTCTGTAAACAGCGCCCTTGACCTCTACGCGGTTGGAGAACACCTCCACTTCGCTTCCGCTCACAAGCACGGCGTCTGAGTCTTTAAGGGCAAAACTCCCGAATTTGTCGGAGCTCACGGTGTACATGCTGTTTGTACGGCCGTCATTGCGTTCCACGCCGACTTCATCCTGATATGCATTGCCAGTGAATCCTCCGGCGTACTTGATGAGATTGCCTACCGGCTCCCCTTCCTTCATCTCGTAGAACATGGGGCGCTTTATGGCGCCGGTGATGCTCACAAGGGCGTTGTAAGCCGGAACGATGATGACATCGCCCTCTTTGAGGGGAACGTTGAGCTCGAGCTTGCCGTTGAAAAGGTAATCATAAATATCCACAACCGCGTACTGTTCTCCTCCCCGGATCAGCTTGACGTTTCGCAGCGAACCTACCGGAGTCA
The DNA here is from genome assembly GCA_002395925.1 of Bacteroidales bacterium UBA4284. Next base: position 31,526 of record DGVM01000201.1, on the reverse strand, counting down.
CTCCGCCGGCCCTGTAAAGGGCATTGAAAAGCGTAGTGAACGAAGAAAGCCTGAAGGTTCCGGGGGTATTGACCTCACCCAGTACGTTGACCTGGATGGAACGCAGGTCGCCGAGCGTGACGCTCATGTGGGAACCGCCGGTCCGCAGGGATGAGTAGATTTTGCCGAGGGAACTCTTGAGCTTGCCGGATGCTTCCTTGATGGAGAGGCCGCCGAGACTGATGCGCCCGACCTGGGGGATTACGATGTACCCCTCGGGAGAGATCTTGTAAACGCTGTTGGCCTCGTTAACGCCCCAGATATCAATTACTACCTCGTCGCCGGGACCGAGTACGTAATCTTCGGGGGTCGCGGTGTTGACGTTGGGCTCGAAAGACAGCGTACGGCCGGAGAATATGTTGTGGCCGTAGATGATTTTGTTGCCGTCTTCGTCAAGCAAGGGATTGACATCTTCTTCCGGAGTATCCGAGAGCTCTTCGCCGTCGGCTTCCGCGGAAATTTTTTTGACCTTGCGCGTCACTGACCCTTCGGCTGCGGCATTGAGGCCCTGCATATCGGGATCGACCTCTTCGTCCACCGTGGATTTGCGCTCTTTGCTGGTGGAGCCCAATTTGTTGGAGGGTAAGACGTTCGTGTCTGAAATATTGAGATTTCCGCTTTTGTAGGCCTTGAGCAGACGGCTGAGCTGAGACGAGGTTACGCCCTTGGCCATTAGCTCAGTGCCTATCTGTCTCTCCGTCTTGCCGGCGGAAATACCTTCTGTGATGTAGGTAATGATCTGCTCATCAGACATCTGGGCATAAATCGACAGCGTGCCGGTGAAAAGGAGCGCTGTCAGCATCAAAATCAATTTTTTACGCATATCGTATAGTTTTTTGTTACGACTTCGTCCTCGCCTGTCACATCCTTGGATGCGGGCGTCGAGGCCCCGGAAGGGCCGTTAACCTTGCCTCTGCCTTACGGTATGAGGGCGAGGAGCTTTTTGTGAACATCTGCATCGAGCAGATGCTCCAGCGAACTCAGCCGGTGAAGGTCTGTGCCGCTGTATTCGTACATCCCCGCTTGCAGAAGTTTCTCGGCCTTGGCTTTGACCTCGGGGCCGTAAGCTCCTATGAGGGATGTTATATTGAGCTGGAATTCAATGCTGTCGGCTTTGAGGGCCTCGTAGCGTTTGAAATCCATATACATGTACCTTTCCGGATGCGCCAGCAGCGGATACCACCCCTTGGACTTGACGCCGGCAATCAGGCCGTCCATGTCGTACGGAGGGTTGAAATACGATGTCTCGACAAGCAAGCGCTTGTCGCTCAGAGGCAGGAGGTCTCCAGCGGCGAGGCGTTCTTCGAAGAGGGGGTCCATCATGTTCTCCGAAGCCAGATGCAGCCTGAGAGGCCCGCCGTATGCGAGCTGGAGGTCTGTAAAGCGCTGACGGAGGCCCGCCGTGGTATTGGGAATGTCTTCCATGATATGGGGAGTCAGCCACACTTCCTTGATGCCGGCACGCTCGTATGCAGCAAGGGCCGCAAGGGAGTCTTCCATGGTCTTGAAGCCGTCATCGACGCCAGGAAGGATATGGCAGTGCCAATCGGTCCTCCCCTGAAGGAGGCCGTATGCGGAAACCTTGACGCTGCGACTGAACAATCCCATACAATCAACAAATATAAAGAATATATTCTTTATTTCCTAACGGAAGCCCTTGAGGCGCTGGCGGAGGGAGCCGTCCATGGCCATCTTCATCATCTTGCGGGTCTGTTCGAACTGCTTGATGAGTTTGTTGACGTCGGCAAGCGAAGTGCCGGAGCCGCGGGCGATCCGCTGACGGCGAGACCCGTTGAGGCACTCGGGGTGCTCTTTCTCGTAAGGGGTCATGCTCTGTATGATGGCCTCGGTGGGCTTGAAAGCGTCTTCGGGGATATCAACATCCTTCAGAGCCTTGTCCATGCCGGGAAGCATGCCGGCCAGATCCTTTACGCTGCCCATTTTCTGGACCTGTTTGAGCTGGTCGTAGAAGTCGTTGAACGTAAACTGGTTGCGGGCAATCTTCTTATGCAGCTCGCGGGCCTGCTTTTCGTCGTATTGTTCCTGGGCTTTTTCGACGAGGCTTACGACGTCGCCCATGCCGAGGATACGGTCGGCGATACGCGCGGGATAGAATATATCCAGCGCCTCCATCTTTTCGCCGGTACTCACAAACTTGATGGGCTTGCCGGTAACGGCCTTTATGGAAAGGGCTGCGCCTCCCCTGGTGTCGCCGTCCATTTTGGTAAGGACCACTCCGTCGTAATCGATTGCCTCGTTGAAGGCCTTGGCGCTTTCTACGGCGTCCTGGCCGGTCATGGCATCAACTACGAAAAGGGTCTCGTCGGGCTGGAGGGAACGGTGGAGGAGGGAAATCTCGTCCATGAGTTCCTGATCCACGACAAGGCGGCCTGCGGTATCGACGATGACTACGTTGTAGCCGTCCGTGCGGGCCTTTGCGACAGCGTTTCGGGCTACCTTTACTGGGTCCTTCTCCCCTTCTTCGCTATATACGGGTACGCCGACCTGCTCTCCGAGAGTCTTGAGCTGGTCGATTGCGGCCGGGCGGAATGTATCGCAGGCGGCAAGCAGGACTTTGCGGCCCTTCTTGCTCTTGAGGTGCAGGGCAAGTTTGCCGGAGAGGGTCGTCTTACCGGAACCGTTGAGACCGGCTACCAGGATGACGGCGGGAGTATTGCGGAGATTGAGTTCCGAATGCTCCGCCCCCATGAACTCGGCAAGCTCGTCATGGACTATCTTGACCATCATCTGCTGAGGCTTGACGGCGGTAAGCACATTGGCGCCTATGGCCTTCTGCTTTACTTTGTCACAGAACTCCTTAGCCACTTTGTAACTCACGTCGGCGTCGAGCAGGGCCCGGCGAATTTCCTTGAGTGTTTCTGCAATATTAATTTCACTTATCTTACCTTCGCCCTTCAGAATCTTGAAGGACCGCTCAAGCCTTTCCGAGAGATTGTCGAACATTTTCTTTCAAATTAATAACCTACAAATTTACCAAAATTCTATGAAACTACAATTAATAACATCGCTAATGAGGCTCTTTGCGCACAATGCACGGGCAAAATTCCCCGCCGAGCGCACCTACGGCGTCACCAAACGTTCTTCCTCCCTTATCGAACAATGGATAGTACGCAAGGGCTGGAAAGAGGAGGCTTCGCTGCAGCACGTGGCAGATTCTCTGGGGATACTCAAGGAAGACTTGTCGCTCTATTTCCGCCGGAAATACCGGAAATGCTTCCTGCAGTGGCGCAAAGAGACAAGGATCAACGACGCCAAACGGCGTCTTCTGGAAGAAAAAGACATACCCACCGCACTCATCGGTGAAGAGGTGGGGATAAGCGACAAAAGTAATTTTAAGCGGCAGTTCCGCGAAATCACCGGAATGACTCCGGCGCAATGGCGTTTAAAACACTAGACGCATATCCTTCTCCATCAATGGACGTACGACAATCTCAGGAACGAAATGCCACTCGCCAAGAGTGTCGCGATCGGTCACAAGCGAGGAGTCCACCCTGCCTTTCTCCTTGATGAAGAGATAGATAAGGTCGCGCACCTCGGGATATTTGGACACCACCCTCCCTGCCAGTTGACCATGAGGGATACGGGCGCCGTCGGTGAGCAGGCCGCCGCCTCCGTTGGCCCTGTAGGAAGTCATGGCGACCTTATACTTTGCCTGCAGGTCAAATGGCCTGCCGTCCGCCATGGACTCGATGGTCACGCGTTTGCCTGACGGCTTCGTAACATCGACGCTGTAGTTGATGCCGGCGGCGGAGTCGAAGTTGTAGGCGCGGTTAAGGAAAGACCAGCGAGTCGCCCCTGTACGGGGATCCGGTTTTTCTTCTATTTTGAGGACATGACGCCCCGGAGTCTGGATCCAACGGTCGTAAGAATACTCAAGCAGGTCGCGCACTTCCTGACCCGTCATCTCCAGGACATACAGCTGGTTTTCGAAAGGATAGATCTTGAACATATCGTTGAAGACCACATCTCCGGCCTCTACCGTACTGTCGAACGAAAGCGGCGCTGCAAGGGAAATGTCGGCTCCGGTCGCCTTCAGCTGCACCGTCTGCAGGAAATCTATGTAATCGTTCATGCCGCTGTAGGCATCGCGCGTACGGAGTGGCATCGCCAGCGACCCTACCTTCCTGAGGGTAAAGGATTTTACCTTGCGATAGTCCTTATCGAACGCCGCAACCATCTCCGGGTCGGTCAGACCGGCCTTGAGAGGTACGATTTCGGCTTTGCGGCTCACCACCTTGCGGCCGTTGAAACGGAGCACGGCATGCCCTACCCTCTTGCAGCGGTCGCCGCCGTTGACAAGCACACATTCCTTCTTGACGCGGCATGCAGGACTATGGTCGTGGGCACATACGAGAACATCTACACCTTTTATCGAGTTGAATACATCAATGCCTTGATTCTCAAGGGATGAACCATCTCCTTTGCCCGTGCCGGAATGCATCAGCACAACCACGGCGTCGGGCTTGGTGAGAGCCCTGAACTTATCTACCCGCTGCTGCAGGAAAGGAATCAGGGACACGTGGCGCATGCCGCTCCAGACCTCTTCCGACAGCCACTGGTCGATATTGGGATTATTGTAGCCGAGAATGAGTATTTTGCGGCCGTTCTTGCGCACGATGGTGTACTCCTGGAAGTAACTCTCTCCGTCGCTCTTGAGGGCGTTGCCGGCGAGCCAGGGAATGCCGGCCTTCTGCATCTGCGGAACTAAACGGTCGTACACCGCGTGCCCCGTCTCTATATCGTGATTTCCGAGGGCGCATGCGTCGTACCCCATGTAGCTCACCAGACGGGGGAAAATATGCGGCTCCCCCGTCGCCACGTAATTGTAGTAATACGAGGCATTGTCGCCCTGAAGGAAGTCGCCACAGTCGAGCAGGAGCACATTGTCGGACCCCACCCGCGCACGCAGGCTGTCAACGTAATGCTTGACGCTCATCAGACTGTGCCGGACCGGTTCGCCATCGATGTAGGGGCGGTCGAAATAGCGCCCGTGTACGTCTCCGGTGGTGACGATGTGCAGTTCGTTGGGCCGGGCTATTGCACCGAGAGCAGCGGCACAGCAAATCAGGGACAATATAAATCTTTTCATAAGCTTACAAGGCGTATCCTTTGAATTTTGAATTCTTTACGGCTTTCGTACGGGGGCGCAGCGATTCCAGGTCCACCCGCAGGCGGAGCCTCTGGTCGGCCCCCCTGAGGACGCCGACGCCGAGCTCTTTGTGAGGGGCGCCGACATGAAGGGTCAGGGCCACATCGATGGAGAGCCACTTGCTTATGCGGGGCTGATAGGCAAGCGTGAGCCAATCGGCCCAGCTGGGCCCGGCATGCAGAGTGTGGAATCCAGGAGCACCGCGATAGAGTTCCCGTCCGTATTGTATTCCTCCGAACGAAGAATCGTAGAAAGGCATGAGGTCGTCACCCCAGTAAAAACGGTTCGAGAGGGTGACGTTCCACTTGCCGACGGACTGCTTACTCCAGAGTCCCATCGGAAAGACAGGAGCCGGTTCCGCCACCCTGTCGCACTGGTAGGTGAAGACGCCTCCCACTTCCAGACGGAACTCGTCCAGCCAGGTAAAGGGAGCCCATCCGATACGGGGGTTAAGCAGGTGACAGTCAACGACGTTGTCGGTCATCGGGGACTTGGAGAAATGATAGAAGGACCCTGTCCATCCCAGATAGAAATCGCCGGCAAAACGCCAGCTGCCATCGGTGAGCACCTGGAAGCGCTCGCGCCGCCAGGGAGAGGCGTCATCGCCTGCCATTCCCTGCCAGTCGAAGATAAGTTCCGCACGTATCTTGTTGTCCCTGGCGTACTTGACAAGGAAGCCCTCCACATTGGGATCCAGATAGGAGTACTCGCTGTCGAAGACAGGTCCGTAATATCCCGTACCCTCGCTGTAGCGGCGCGGGAAGCATCCTGCATAGGCATTCAGATGTCCACCGTTTCTCAGGCGTGCATCCAGATTGTAATAGAAAACCATCTCCCGGAAGAGCCCGAGGTTTTCCTTCTGCTCCCCCATGAGGCGGAACAGGTCGATACCGAGCCTCAGGCGGTGGAACACCGACGGGGACTGGGTAAGGAGAAGACCGGCCTCGGGTGTAAGCCTGACGCCATGGACGGTATGCGAATGCTGATACGGATAGAACGACTCATCCCCGACGAAGTACCTGGAAATGCCGTACTCGTAATTGTTCAGCAGGTAGTCAAAATTGACGTTGTAGTCGAACTTCTGGGCGAATAACGGAAGGTTTGCGAGCAAAAACAGGGCTACGAAGGCGATTTTTTTCATATCTTCGCAAAAATAACAATTTGCTCCGACTTATGAAACTCTTTACGCCGGTTATTGTTCCGCCCGCCGGGGATACTTTTTCCCTCTCCGACCGTATCGTCCTGCTTGGCAGCTGCTTTGCCGATTCTATCGGCGCCAAGATGCAGGCCGCAGGTTTCGATGTGCTGGTAAACCCCTTCGGGACGCTTTATAATCCTTGTTCGCTGCTGTCGGCCGTAAAAAGGCTCGATGGCGACGCACTTTTTACGGAGGAAGACTGCGTAGAGATGGGTGCCGGGGCCGGAAGAATCTGCTCTTTCGAGCACCACACTTCTTTTGCCCGCGTCAGCCGGGAAGAGTTTCTCGACAATGCGAATGCCGCCCTAGAGCATGCCAGGGAATTCTGGAAGAAGAGCAACCGCCTGGTGCTCACCCTCGGAACATCTTTTGTCTGGTACCACAACGGCAAGGCCGTATCAAACTGCCTCAAGCGCCCTGCAGCAGAATTCACGCGCGAAATGCTCAGCCCCGCCCGGAGTGCCGAATGCCTTCGTGCCATTGCGGAAGCCCATCCCGACAAGCGGCTGCTGCTGACTGTCTCCCCCATCCGGCACATGGGCGACGGAGCGCATGCAAACGCCCTGAGCAAAGCCAGCCTGCTCCTGGCGGCAGACAGCGTGCCCGGGGCCGGATATTTCCCGGCATACGAAATCGTCCTGGACGAACTGCGCGACTACCGATTCTACGCCGAAGACCTGGTGCATCCGTCCGGGGTCGCGATAGAATACATCTGGGAGCGTTTTCTGGAGAGTTACACAGACCCCGGCGAGGCCGGACTCATCCGGGCAAACGAAAAGGCGGCGCGCCAGAAAGCGCACCGCCCTATGAGCCGGTAGTTCCAGTCCTGTAGGAACCGGGGACTACTCTTCGGGTTTCATCGTGGTATAAACGTTCGTGACGTCTTCGTCGTCCTCGAGAAGACCGGTAAGTTTGTCGAGGGTGGCACGCTGCTCGGGCGTAACGTCCTTGAGGTCGGTATTGGGAATCTGCTCGAAACCGCCGGAGATGAGTTCGTAGCCGTTCTCCTCGATGTACTTCTGGATGGTACCGTAGGAAGTAGGTTCGCCGTAGATTACGATGACCTTGGTTTCGTTGTCGTCCTTATCGACTTCAACCTGCTCGAAAAGCTCCTCTACACCGTAGTCGATAAGCTCGAGTTCGAGTTCTTCCAGATCGACGCCTTCCTTCTCCTTGACACGGAAGGTGCACTTGCGGTCGAACATGAAGGACACGCTTCCGCTGGTGCCAAGAGAACCGCCGCACTTGTTGAAGTAGCTGCGGACATTGGCGACGGTGCGGGTGTTGTTGTCGGTCGCGGCCTCTACAAGGTAGGCTATACCGAAAGGGCCGAAGCCTTCGTAGATGATTTCCTTGAAGTCGCCCTGCTTGCTCTCGGTGGCCTTCTTGATGGCGCGCTCGATGTTCTCCTTGGGCATCTGCTCGCTGCGGGCCTCGGCCATGAGGGCGCGGAGACGGGGGTTGCCGGTAACGTCGGGACCGCCCTGCTTTACTGCAATCGTGATTTCCTTGCCGAGTTTGGTAAAGGTGCGGGCCATGTGCCCCCAGCGCTTCAGTTTACGTTCCTTGCGGAATTCAAATGCACGTCCCATAGTATTATTATTTCAAGCGGGTGATGTACTTGTCGATATCGTATCCTTCGATGGAGGTGGGGTACTTGTCCTTGATGGTCTTGTAGCACTCGAGGGCCTTGTCGTTCTTACCGAGCTGCTCGTACAGGATACCGGCCTTGAGGAGGTAGCCTGCGGAGAAAGTATCGTCGGAGATGGAAGCGGCCTTGAGGTATGCTGCCACTGCTTCATCGAGACGGTCGAGTCCGGCGAGGGCGTCGCCCTGTGCTGCGGTTGCGCGGGCTGCCAGGATGGGCTCCTTGCCTTTGTACTTGCCAAGGTAGCTGAGTGCATCCTCGAACTGTCCGAGCTGGAGAGCGCAGAGACCTGCCTCCATATATACTGCGGAGCCTGCCTTGGAGCCGTACTCGGCGATTACGTCTGCAAGTCCGAGGACATTGCCGTCGCCGTTGAGTGCAAGCTCGTACTCGCCGTTTGCGAAGTTCTGCTCGGCGGGGAATGCCTGCTGCATGGCCTCGGCGCACTTGGGCTGGTAGATGAGCTTGACGTAGGCGAATACCGCGAGGGCTGCCACCACCAGAACGGCGACTATCGTCCAGATTGTCTTTTTGTGTTCGTTGTAAAACTGGTCTGTTTTGGAGACGGTCTCCTGGATATTCTCGTTGCGGAGGGCCTCCTGCTGGTTAACATTTTCTTTTGACATATGCTTTAGTTTTGTTTTTCCTGATAAAATAGCTGACAAAGGTAGTAATTTCAATTAAAATATCCTAATTTTGCAATATGCCAGTTTTGGACAAAATAGTAATCCAGGATTTCCGCAATATAGAACTGCAGGAACTCAGTTTTTCCCCCAATATAAACTGCATCTGGGGCGGCAACGGCGAGGGCAAAACCAACCTGCTCGACGCAATCCACTATCTGTCAATGACAAAAAGCGGCATACAAAGCGCCGAAAAGTTCAATTTCCGCCATGGAACGCAGGCTTTCGCACTCAGCGGAACCTACGACATGGGCAACTCCGTAAAAAGCCGTTTTTCCATAAAGGTAAGCGATGGTTCCGAGAAAAAGATACGCCGGGACGACAAGGCCTACACCAAGGTGGCGGACCACATAGGAGTCCTTCCCATAGTAATGGTCTCCCCCACCGACACCGACCTCGTCAGCGAATCCGGAGAGGAACGCCGGCGTTTTGCCAACGCCTTCATATCCCAGGTCGACCGGCAGTATCTGTCGGATATCCAGCAGTACAACCGCTTTCTTGCGCAGCGCAACCGCCTCCTCAAAGGCGAGTCGCCCGACCCTTCGCTGCTGGAGGCTTTCGACGCCCGCATCGCACCGGTCGCACAGTCCGTTTTCGACTCCCGCAGCGACTTCGCCCGCACCCTTCTTCCGGTCGTCCAGAAGTACTACGAGTCTATATCCGGAGGCAAGGAGAGCGTTTCAATAAGCTACCGCTCCGACCTCGCCGGCAAATCCTGGGAAGAACTGGCCGGCGCCCATCGCGAACGCGACCTGGTGCTGCGATATACTTCAGCGGGCATACACCGCGACGACTTTATCTTCACCCTCGACGGATATCCGCTCCGCAGATGCGGTTCCCAGGGGCAGCAGAAGTCGTTCCTGGTGGCGCTCAAGTTCGCGCAATACGAAATAATGAAGAATTCCTACGGCTTCCCTCCCATCCTGCTGCTCGACGACCTGTTCGACAAGCTCGACATGGACCGCGTAGGTAACCTGCTGCAGATGGTTGCGGGCAACGACTTCGGACAGATATTCCTGTCCGACACCGACAAGACCCGCACCGAAGCGCTGGTAGATAAAATCACCGCCGACAGGGCTTATTACAGGGCCTCCGCCGGCTCTTTCTCCAGGATCGATGGACAGCTATAGGATAAAACGTAAGAACGCGGTTTCCATCGCCTCGGCAATCCAGGAGTACCTCAAGGAATCCCGGCTGTCGTCCGCATTCAACACCAGGAGGATTTTCGCCGCCTGGGATGCAGCCTCCGGAGCCGCTCCGTTTACGCTCAAGCGCTTTTACCGCAGCGGCAAACTGTACATAACCCTGAATTCCTCTGTAGTCCGCAGCCAGCTGGCGCCCCGGAAAGAGCTCCTTATCGAAAAGATGAACGCCATGCTTGCAGACGACGAGTTTTTCACCAGGGACGATCCAAATGTTTCCTGGATACAAGATATCATATTGAAATGAAAATAGTTATCGACAAAGCCATCCCCTTCATCGAAGGTGTGTTCGAAGACTATGCCGACGTCTGCTACATGGACGGGCAGAGCATCGGCGCAGCAGATGTCAAAGACGCCGACGCCCTCATCATCCGCACCCGCACCAAATGCGGCGCCGCGCTTTTGGAAGGCAGCCGCGTCAAAATCATCTCGACGGCGACTATCGGCTACGACCACATAGACCTGGAATACTGCAGGTCACGTAACATACACGTACAGAATGCCGCAGGCTGCAATTCCGGAGCCGTGATGAACTATGTGATATCGGCTATTTACGGCACAGCGTCACGCAAGCGCATCAACATGAACGGCTTCAAGGTTGGTATCATCGGCGCCGGCCACGTAGGTTCGCGCGTCGCCAGGGCCCTGCAGCTTCTGGGATTCAACGTACTGCTCAACGACCCTCCCCGGGCCGCAGCGGAAGGACCGGCCCTGTTCTGCGACCTTGACTTTCTGCTCCGCAGCAGCGACGTCGTCACTATGCACGTCCCGCTGAATCCAGAAACCCGCGGCATGGCCGACGCATCGTTCTTCTCCAAAATGAAACTGGGTGCATTCTTCGTCAACGCTTCCCGCGGAGAGGTCGTCGATGAAAGGGCCCTGCTCGATGCCGTTCCCAAGCTCGGTTCCGTAATCATCGACACATGGTGCAACGAGCCGGAAATCAACCGGGACCTTCTGGCGGCTGCCGACATCGCAACGCCCCACATAGCCGGATACTCATATCAGGGCAAGCTCGTTGGCACTTCCATGGCAGTCAGGGCGGTCGCCAGATATCTGGACATCAAGCCCTTGTTCGACTTCTTCCCCGACCCCCACGGAGAACCGAGGGACGCCATCAAGCTCGACCTTCGCGACAAGACGCAAGGCCAGATAGCGTCAATCCTCCAATATAATTATCCCATCTTTACCGATGATTTCATGTTCCGCATCGCCCCCGAAAACTTTGAGGCGCTGAGGACCAACTACCGCTACAGAAGAGAATTCTTTATCGACTGACACATAATATGGACAACACTAAAATCAACACCGAACTCGAAAGGATCCGCAAGGGATTTCCCTGGCTGGATATCGTAGCTCCCGCAACCCCTCAGAAGGGCATCGAGGTTCTTTCCGAAGAAGGCGCCCGGCGTGCCGAAGCTTACGCCGACAGTGCACAGGTAGCCGGAAAGTGCAAATTCGTACCCGCCTCGGGAGCGGCATCCCGCATGTTCAAAGACATCTTTGCAGGTGCCGAGACCGAGAACGACGCCGTCCGCAAGCTCTCCTCCGAACTCGAGAACTTCGCATTCTACGACCCCGCCGTATTCGGCACCGCTCCGTACGATCCCAAGACGACCGCCCTCAAGCTTCTTGGAGACGAGGGTCTCGGATATGGCAAGAAGCCCAAGGGCGTGCTCAAATTCCATCGCTACCCCGATGAAGTCCGCACCGCCCTCGCAGAGCATTTCGTGGAGGGCCAGGCATACATGAAGAACGCCGACGGCAGCGTAAAGCTCATTGTAACAATCTCTCCGGAGCACAAGCAGCTGTTCGAGGCGGCGGTAGAAGAAATCAAGGCCGCATACGAAGAGAGGTACGGAGTCAGATACGATGTGCAGTTTACATACCAGGACAAGGCTACCGACACCGTCGCCGCAACTCCGGAAGGCAAGCTTTTCCTTAAGCAGGACGGCACTCCCCTCACGCGCCCTGCCGGACATGGCGCTCTCATTCACAATCTGAACGCCGTAGATGCCGAACTCGTATCCATCAAGAATATCGACAACGTATGCGTGGAGCGACTCCAGCCTGCCACTTACAAATGGAAGAAGGTACTTATGGGACGCGCGCTCGAATTGCGCGACCGCATCTTCGGATACCTTTACGCCATGGACCAGCTGGTCGAGGTACGCCGTAACGTAGCCGACTTTTCGTACGTGCTGGTGTACAATGCCAATCAGGACGACCCGTATGCCACTCCGGAAGTACAGGAGCTCTGCAACGAAATCGAGGCTTTCCTGCGCGACGAGCTCTGCATCCAGATGCCTCCTGCAAAAGACTGCCGCGACAGGGCCGAAGCTCTGGTTGCCAAGCTGAACCGCCCCATCCGCGTTTGCGGAATGGTCAAAAACGAGGGCGAACCTGGAGGCGGCCCGTTCATTATACGGGCGAAAGACGGAAGCACCTCGCTGCAGATACTGGAAGGCGTACAGATCAACCCCGACGACCCGTCAGCCGTCGCAGCCCTCAAGGGCGCTACTCATTTCAATCCGGTAGATCTTGTATGCTGCCTGCACAACTACAAGGGCGAGAAGTTCGATCTGCTCAAATATGTCGATGAGGAGACCGGATTCATCAGCAGCAAATCCTACGAAGGCCGGCCCCTGCTTGCCCTGGAGCTCCCGGGCCTGTGGAACGGATCTATGTCGGACTGGAACACCCTGTTTGTAGAAGTTCCGGCAGAAACCTTCAATCCGGTAAAAACCGTCCTGGACCTGCTGCGTCCCGCTCACAGATAATTGACTGAACGATAACCGTCAATCAATTCAATTCGGCTATCCGGGTCTCGCAGGCCCGGATATTTTCGTTGACGCTGACCAGGATCTTGGAATCGAGAGGCAGGAAAATATCGACGCGCGAGCCGAATTTGATAATGCCGCACTGCCGGCCGGCCTCTACGCGCAGCCCTACGCTGGCATAGCAGACGATGCGCCGGGCAAAACCTCCTGCTATCTGTTTGAAAAAGACATCATTTCCCTCTGGCGTACGGATGCACGTGCAACTGTGCTCGTTGTCATCTGAGGCCTTGGGCAGGAATGCCAGAAAATGCTTTCCGGGATGATATTTAGCGTACGTGACTTCCCCGGTGACCGGCCAGAAATTGGCATGCAGGTCCCAGAAATCCATATATACGGAAACCTGTATGCATTCGCGCCCCAGGAATTCATTCTCTACGACCTTGCCTATGCTTATCACCTTGCCGTCGGCAGGCGAAGTTACGACCGTGGAAGAACCGACCGGTGTACGATTGGGAACGGCATGAAAAATCGTCTGCCAAATGGCGACGGACAGAGCAACTGCCGATATGCAGACTGCCAACTCGTTATGGAGGAGCACAAATGCCACGACCGAGGCGCCGACGGCGAGAAGCCACGCCAGGATTACCGTACCATAAGAGTTGCGGTCGATTTTCATAAGAGTCCGAAGAGGGCCATATAAGCGAAAGCGGCGGGGATGGCGAACAGCGAACTGTCGAAACGGTCGAGCATCCCTCCGTGTCCGGGTATGCAATGTCCCGAATCCTTGACTCCGTAACGACGTTTCCAGACCGATTCGAAAAGATCTCCGAGAACGCCGAGCACGGAAATCAATACTCCAAGTACAATGCAATGTACAAGAGGCAGGTCAAGCCAGCCTATGAGATTGAGAAGCAACGCGGCAGCGGCGGCAAGCACTACACCGCCCCAGAATCCCCACCAGGACTTCTTGGGGGATATCGAAGGCGCCAGCTTGCGGGAATCGGGCTTCTGACCAAGAAGGGTACCTATACAGTAAGCGCCGACGTCCGAGGCCCAGATAATCAGGAATACGTCAAGCAGCACATATCCCCGGAAGTCCGATTGGGAAGACACGAGGAAAGGTGCGAGCACGAAAGGCAGGCCGACGTAAAGGATTCCCAGATACAGAAGAGCTGTGTCTTCGACGTTTTCGTGACTCTTTGCCAGCACAACGGATGCCGAAAGCATAAGGACGGGAATGATGCCGGCGGCGAGCCAGCGCAGCTCGAGTCCGTAGAATGCTATGCCGACGGCAAGCAGGTAAATGACTGATGCGCAGAGGAGGGCGAGTTTCTGCTGCAGGGCCCAGCGTTCGCCAAGCGAAATACTGAGAAATTCCTTCAGGGATATATAAAGGATGCAGAGAAACAAAACGGCAAAAGCCGCAGGATGGAAAATCATGCCTGCGACCATTACTACCAGGAAGACGACGCTGCTCAGCGTCCTGACAAGAAAATTATTCATCACCTTTCAATCTTTCTTCTCCATGCTTTCCGGCTTTGGGACCGAAAATAGCTTCTATGTCATCAGACATGATGACTTCTTTTTCGATAAGCTGACGGGCCAGCTTCTCGAGTCCCGCCCAATTGTCGGTGAGAATCTTGCGGGTGCGTGCCGTCACTTCATCGACTATGGCACGCGCCTCGCTGTCAATCAGTTCCGCAGTTTTTTCACTGTAGGGCTTGGAAAGCTCGTAGCCGGCAGCGCCGGTGGAATCGTAATATGACAGGTTTCCAACCTTGGGAGACATTCCGTAGTATGCCACCATGGCGTAGGCCATCTTGGTCATACGTTCAAAATCATTCAGGGCTCCCGTACAGGGGACGCCGTCGTTGACAAGTTCTTCGGCGACACGCCCACCAACGAGAGCGCACATTTCGTCGAGCATGTCGGACTTGCTCATCATGACCTTCTCGTCGGGCAGGCTCCAAGTAAGTCCAAGGGCCTGGCCTCTGGGGATGATGGACACCTTGAGCACGGGGTCGCAGCCTGGAAGCAGCCATCCTGCGACGGCATGGCCCGCTTCGTGGTAGGCCGTAAGACGCTTCTCGTCGGGAGACATTATGGTTTTCTTGCGCTCGATGCCACCCACCACACGATCTACGGCATCCATGAAATCCTGGTTGTCGATGGACTGCTTGCCTTTCCTGGCAGCAGTGAGGGCGGCCTCGTTGCAGACATTTGCGATATCGGCGCCGGAGAAGCCCGGAGTGTGCTTGGCGATGCCTTCGAGGTCAAAGTTCTCCGACAGGCTGAGGCCTTTGAGATGAACTTCGAAAATCTCCTTGCGTTCGTTAAGGTCGGGAAGGGTCACGTTGATCTGGCGGTCGAAACGTCCTGCACGCATGAGGGCCTTGTCGAGGATGTCGGCACGGTTGGTGGCGGCAAGCACTATCACGCCGCTGTTGGTGCCGAAGCCGTCCATTTCCGTAAGCAGCTGGTTAAGGGTGTTTTCGCGCTCGTCGTTGCTGGAGAACCCCACGTTCTTGCCACGGGCACGGCCTACTGCGTCGATCTCGTCGATGAAAACGATGCAGGGAGCCTTTTCTTTCGCCTGGGCGAAAAGATCACGCACACGCGAAGCGCCCACGCCTACGAACATCTCTACGAAGTCGGATCCGCTGATGCTGAAGAAAGGCACGTTTGCCTCTCCTGCTACAGCCTTGGCCAGCAGAGTCTTACCTGTACCCGGAGGGCCTACCAGAAGGGCGCCCTTGGGGATTTTGCCGCCAAGTGCGGTATATTTGCCGGGATTCTTGAGGAAGTCAACTATTTCCATGACCTCCTCCTTGGCGCCGTACAATCCGGCCACGTCCTTGAAGGTAACGTTGACTTTATCCTTGTCGGCGAGTTTGCCGTTTGCCTTTCCTACGTTGAAGGGATTCATGCCTCCGGCTCCGCCGCCCGGGCCGCCGCCCATGTTACGGGTCATGCCGCGCATCATGAACACCCAGAAAACTATGAGGAGCGCCATCGGGAAAATCCATTCCAGTATGCCCGTCCAAATCTTGGCGTCGTTTTCGATTATGAGTTTGGCGCGGCTCTGCTCGGGAATCTCGGCATTTAGCGCAGCAAAGGTCACTTCCGGATCGAACTTTGTGGAAGTGAGGAAGAAGAAGTGAGGTGAGCTCTTGGGGACATTGCCGCCAGGATACAGCGAAGCATACTTGCCAAGGGACTCGGGACGTATGGTGACAGCACCTTTGAAGTCGTTGCGTACGTACTTGACTTCCTTGACGTCGCCCTCTTTGATCATTTCCTCCACCTGTGCCCATTCCAGCTTCTGGGGCTGAGGCCCCGCGTTGCCGAGGAGCATCCATCCGATGAAGCCGATAAGCAAGATATAGAATAACCAACCTATGTTGATACGCACTACGCGAACACGCGGATTGCGCTTGTCATTTTGCTTTTGAGACATCTTTTAGATAATTTTGCGAGCAAATATACAACAAAAATGAATCCAAGCCAACCGCATGCTGACATAATATGGTTTGATTGTACAGAATCAACGAACAAGGCCGCCAGAGAGGCTGTCAGCTACCTGGACAATTTGTCAGTAATCGCCGCGGCGGAGCAGACTGCCGGACGCGGACAGGGTACGCACAGCTGGCATTCGGCCCCTGGCGAAAACCTGACGTTCAGCATGATCTTCAAGCCGGCGGTGCTTCAGGTGCAGGACATTCTATGCATCACTCACGCCACCACCCTCGGTCTGAGGGACTATCTGCTCGACGAAGGTATAAGCGCAAGGATAAAGTGGCCCAACGACATCTGGGTCGGAGAGCAGAAAATATGCGGCATCCTGATAGAGAATTCACTTGACGGCAAGCGTCTGGAGTACAGCATAATTGGCATAGGATTCAATCTCAACGAAACCAGCTGGCCGGCCGATCTGCCAAACCCCGTAAGCCTAAGGCAGCTCAGCGGAAAGAGCTACGAGCCTCACAAAGAACTCGAGAGGCTGGCAGAAAAAATCCGCCGCCGCTTCTCTCTCACTCAGACAAGCGACGGCAGACAAAAACTGCAAGAAGAATTTGGAAAGTATGTGTTCAGGCTTGGCGAAGGGCTTTGACGGCCTCCGCAGGGTCTGACGCCCGGAAAACGGAGCTTCCTGCTACCAGGACACCGGCCCCGGCCTCCCTGAGTGCGGCGGCATTGGAGAGTCCGATTCCCCCGTCGACCTCTATCAGGGTCTGCACGCCGCGGCGCTCGGATTCCTCGCGGAGAGCAGCGACGCGATCCAGGCTTTCGTATATGAACTTCTGCCCGCCGAAGCCGGCAAAAACGCTCATTATCAAGAAGAAATCGGCACGCCCGATGTACGGGAACAGTTTCTGGACCGGCACGTCGGGGTTTATTGCGACTCCGGCCTTCATGCCAAGGGCCTGGATTGCCTCAATATGCGGTCCACTCTTGCGGCCGGCAGCCTCAAGGTGGAAGCTGACGCAGGATACGCCGTCGGCGGCAAGCCGCTCGAACCAGCGCTCCGGATGAACCACCATAAGATGTGCATCCATAGGCTTGGCGGCTACACCCTTGAGAGCGTCGATTACGCTGAAACCGAATGAGATGTTGGGCACCATGGTACCGTCCATCACATCCAGATGAATCCAGTCCGCGCAGGAATTGAGCATCCGGATTTCTGACTCCAGATGCAGAAAATCGGCGGCAAGCAGAGATGGCGCGACAAGCATGATTATTCGAAATTACGTACCAGGTCGTCGAGCAGGGCGACGAAACGGTCCATCGATGCAAGTTCGAGCCTCTCGCCGGGAGCATGGACGCCACGCAGCGTAGGTCCGAAGGAAATCATGTCCAAACCGGGGAACTTCTGCAGAAAGAGTCCGCACTCAAGTCCGGCATGGATGGCCTTGACCTCGGGTTCGGTGCCGAAGAGTCTCCTGTATGCCTCGACGCTGCGGGCCAGGATATGGGAGTTTACGTCGGGATTCCAGCCCGGATACTCGTACATGTGGCGCACCTTGGCTCCGAAGCCTTCGAAGCAGGCACGTACCTTGGCAGCTATGGCGCGGCGTTCGCTCGTAGCGGAACTGCGCTGGCTGGTAACTATTTCCACCTCTCCTCCGCCTGTGTGCGTATGCACGCTTGCCAGGTTCGTGGAGGTCTGCACAAGGCCGGGGATATCCTGACTCATGGCCTGTACTCCATGCGGAGCCGAGAACAGCGAGCAGACAACCTTTTCGGAAGACGCGCGAGTCATGGGACTGAGCGAGCCCTTTACAAGCTTGCTGGAGAAAGCAAGGTCGGGATCAGTGACATGGAACTCCTGGCGTATATCTTCGGCAAAAGCCTGGAAAGCTTTCTTGAGAGCCTGTGCATCAGAGACTTCCACAACTGCAGAACACTCGCGCGCGATGGCGTTGGGTTTGCCTCCTCCGTCGATAGTCACAAGCCGAAGATCGGTGCTCAGCTGAGAGTAGAGGAAACGGGATATGAGTTGTACGGTATTCGCACGGCCTTTGTCGATGTCGTCGCCGCTGTGTCCGCCTATGCCGCCGCTGATCTCCAGCCTGACAGCCTTTGCGCGGGGAGAAGCCTCGCCCCTGCGGACGCGGAAACGGATATTTGTATTCAGACCTCCGGCGCAACCGATGAACAGCCACCCTTCGTCTTCGGAATCGAGATTGATGAGTGTCTTGCCGGTAAAGAAGCCCGGTTCCAGAGCCTCGGCTCCGTCCATGCCGGTTTCTTCCGAGATGGTAAACAGACATTCCACTTTCCCTGTGGGCGCCGTGTCCTCCAGAAGGGCGAGGCAAGCCGCGATGCCTATACCGTCGTCGGCTCCAAGAGTGGTCTCTTTGGCTATCATCCAGCCGTCTTCGATGACGTAATTGATAGGGTCCTTGAGAAAGTCGTGGGTCGAACCTGCGACTTTTTCGCAGACCATGTCCTGGTGGGCCTGAAGGACCAGCGTGGGAACGGACTCCTTGCCGGGGGCAGCCTCGCGGGTTATGAGGACATTGCCTGTCGTGTCGCGTTTGAATGCAAGGGAATGAGCTGATGCCCAGTTACATAGCCAGTCCGTAACGGGGCCCTCGTGACCGGACTCGCGGGGAATGGTTGTAATTTCCTTGAAGATATCAAGAACTCGCTGTGATTGCATAATATTTATGGGTTAGCGGTTATTCTGCGGGTGAGAGGGCAGACTCGAGGTCGGATATGTATTTCTTGAATACGCGGTCCGTAGCCATCATGTCGCTGACTATATTGCAGGAATGAAGCACGGTGGCATGGTCTTTACCACCTGTCTGCGCGCCGATTGTGGACAGCGAGCAGTTGGGAAGCAAGGTGCGGCACAGATACATGGAAATCTGCCTGGCCTGCACTATCTGGCGTTTGCGGGAACGGGAAACGAGTTCGTCGGCGCTGATGCCGAAATATTCGCACACCGAAGCCTGTACCCGGCCTATGCTGAGTTCCCTTACGGGATTGCTTACTATTTTCTCCGTGACCCTTGCGGCAAGTTCTACGGAATTCTCCTTATGGCTCGACGTAGCGTACGCCATGACAGAAAGGAATGCACCCTCAAGTTCGCGGAAATTTGTCTTGATATGGGAGGCGAGATACTCCAGCACTTCCTGTCCCATGCTGACACCCTCGCGGCGGCACAGAGCCTCGAGCATCTGCAGACGCGTATTGTAGTCGGGATGAAGGAGTTCCACTGAAAGGCCCCACTTGAAGCGGGAAAGCAGGCGCTCCTCGAAATTCTGCAGTTCCACAGGCGGACGGTCAGAGGTAAAGATAAGCTGCTTGCCGCTCTGGTGGAGATAATTGAAGATGCTGAAGAACGCTCCCTGGGCGCCGGGACTCTGGAGATCCTGGATATCATCGACGATGAGGACATCGATCTTCTTGTACAGGGCCAGGAAATCGTTGAGCTTGTTGCGGACGTTGACGGCATCGACGTACTGCATTTTGAAATCGTGCCCCGTGATATATCGGACCACGAGCTCGGGGAACCTGTCGTGAACGGCAATGCCTATTGCCTGGGCGAGATGCGTCTTGCCGAGACCTGGGCCGCCGAATATGAACAAAGGGTTGAAGGACGTCTTGCCCGGTGAGCCGGCGATAGCGGTACCTGCGGTATAGCCCATCTTGTTGCACTCCCCCACGATATAATTGGTGAAGCAATAGACGGGATTGAGGTTGGGATTGATCCTGACCTTCTGGATGCCGGGGTATGCAAAGGGACTCGGTGCGCCCACAGGAGGAGTGGGTATGCTGACCTCCTTGTTTACGGGAGTGGAGCCGGGTGCGGCAGGCACTTTGAGCGCAGGCTGGCTGCGCACGGCCTTGACAAGGTAAATCAGTTTGGCGTCGGCGCCTATCACCCTTTTGAGGGTCTTCTTTATTACATCGAGATAGAAGGTCTCGAGGTATTCGCGCACGAAATCGGAAGGCACCTCCACCGTGAGGGTGGAATCCACGAGGGAAACAGGCCTGACCTTGGTGAACCAATTCTGGAACTTCTGCGGTTCCACGATATCGGCCACCATTTTCAGGAAATGATTCCAGACGCTGATATGTCTTTCGTTTTCGTTCATCTTGACAACAAACGCCCCGGCCGAAAGCAGGAGCGATTGCAAAAATGGTTGAAAAAAAAGTTAAAAAAAAACTTTTTCGCTATTGTTTTTTTCTTTTTTATGGCTTAAATATTGAGACCGAAAAATAGAAACGGCTATTTTATAAGTGACTTATTTACAGCTAAATACAAATCCTGTTTTTCTCTAAATATATCTATTTCAAAAGTAACACAAAATAGACATTATCCAATTTAAGCGATTTTTTAAAAATATGCTTTATAGCGCTTCCTATATAGGGAAAAAATGCATCCGTATTTTTACTGCCTGACAATGGAAACCTTGTCCGGCTCTATTTTTACCAAAAAAGCGTCGGGATATTTTTTTCTGACGGCATCGAGATGTGCCCGTGTCGCCTCAAGAGAATCTTCGACTCCGATTATATACTTATATAGTTTGCCGTTGTCGAAAATAAACGGTTCATAGCCCATGAACGCCTTGTCGGAAGACTTGAGAAGCTTGGAGCCGGCAAAGACCTGGATACCGTAGCGCACGCCAGCCACAGCCTTGGTTTCCTCCTTGGGAGCGTCTTTCTTTTCGGTCTGCTGCTCCTGTACAGCCGGTTCCTGCTTTGCGGCATCGGTCTTTGCGTCTTGCTGGACCGTTCCCGCCTGCGGCTCGGTCTCAAGGACCATGGTTCCGTCGTAAGAAGACTTATACTTCTTGAAAGCGTTGAAAAGACGGGTGGCAATCTTGTCCCGGTCGTTTTCGTCCTTGAGCACCTGCAGGTCGGCGGAGTTGGAGATGAACCCGAGTTCTATGAGAACTGCCGGCATGGCGGTACGCCAGAGGACGAGGAAAGGGTCCTGCCATATTCCGCGCCCGGCCTTTATCGGACCGCCCTTGAGATTGTCGGCCACTATTTCGGCGAACGCCAGGCTCTGCTCAAGATTGGAATTCTGCATGAGCTGCAGGAAAATGAAGGACTCTGGGTCGGAAGGGTCGAAGCCCTGGTAGGTAGTGGTATAATCGTCTTCCAGGAGTATAACCGAGTTTTCCCTCTTGCATACGTCCATGTTGTAGGCAAACAGGTCGCGGTTCTTGTTGGAAGATTTTCCGAGCACGTGGACCGAGTAGCCGTTGGGAGATGCGGACGCCGCAGAGTTGATGTGGATGGAAATAAACAGGTCGGCACCCACCTTGTTCGCAATTGCGGCACGGTCATTGAGAGCAACGCTTCTGTCCTTGTCGCGGGTAAGTACGACCTTGACCCCCGGGCATCCGGTCTTGATTTTGTCGGCGAGCTTTTTGGCTATGTCGAGGGTAAAACTCTTTTCGTAGTTTTTGCCGTCACGGCTGACAGCCCCGGGATCGGTCCCGCCATGGCCCGGATCGATCACTACAGTCGAAAGGCTGAAATTGTTCTGCGCTCCTGCCGTAAATCCCGCAAGAAGGGCGACGAGAAGCAAGTAAATTGCGCGTTTCAAAAAATAGTGTTAATTTTGTCGATTGCAAATTTAAGAAAAAATTTGGCAAATTGAATAGGATTAAGCGATTGGTTTGTCTGGGGCTGCTGTTGCTCCTTTCTTTTCCGGTTCTCAACGCCCAGACTGTGGGGCGGAGAGGGCCCGGCAGGATATTCAACAGCGCCGTTCCCAGAACCGTCCGCACCGAGATCCTCGACTCCGCCGCCCTTGCGCGCCGGGACTCCATTCATATTGCCGATTCAATACGCCGCCGCGATTCCGCCGACCTGCGGAGCAAGAGTTCCCTGGAAATGCCGGCATTCTCCCAGGCCAAGGACTCCATCGTAGAGGTTTTCACAGACGGTAAACGCATGATCTACTACTACGGCGACGTATCCGTAGAATATCAGGACATGAAGCTCACGGCGGCCTTCATGCAGTACGACATGAACACGGGGACTGTCTTTGCAAAAGGCGTATATGATTCGGTATCAGGCGAATGGATCGGCCGGCCGGTCATGATGCAGAAGGGCAAGACATACAATATGGACGAGGTCAAGTACAACTTCAACACCAAGAAATCGTCCATCAAGAACATCATCACCAACGAAGATAACGCTCTGATGCATGGCGGCAAGGTCAAGATGATGCCCGACGAAAGCATCAACATGACCGAGGGCAAATACACCGTCTGCGAGCTCGACAATCCCCATTACTACCTGGCTCTGACCGCGGCGAAAGTAATGACCAAGCCCAGCCAGAAAACTGTATTCGGACCTGCCTATCTGGTGGTGGAAGACGTCAAGCTGCCATTCGTGGGGCTCCCCTTCGGATTCATCCCCAAACGCCCCGAAAGGGCGACAGGTCTCCTTATGCCGAACTTCGGAGAAGAAAACGCCCGAGGCTTCTACATGCGCGACGCCGGTATGTACTTCGTCTTCGGCGACTATCTGGACCTCTCCCTGACAGGAGATTACTACACCCTCGGCTCCTGGGCGGTCAACGTCAATTCCCGCTACATGGTAAAGTACAAGTTCAACGGCAGCTTCGGATTCACTTATTCCCACGACCAGACCGGCGAGCCAGAGACCCCCGAATTCAACGCATTCGATAACTTTTCCATCAGGTGGTCGCATTCGCAGGATCCCAAGGCACACCCCGGGACGTCCTTCAGCGCTTCCGTCAATTTCTCATCGCCGGGCAACAACAAATACAACTCCCGCTCCGTAAACGAGGCCCTGCAGAACCAGATATCATCTTCCATCTCGTACGCCAAGAATTGGAACGGCAAGGTCAACATGAGCGTCAACGCCCTGCATTCGCAGAGTTCGAGGGATTCCTCGTATTCGTTCACGCTGCCAAATGTCACCTTGTCCGTCAGCACGTTCTATCCCTTCAAGCGCAAGGTGCGCGTAGGCAAGGAACGCTTCTACGAGAAAATCTCGATAGGATACAACACTTCGCTGCAGAACAAGATCAATTTCAAGGCATCCGAATTCGGCAAGGAGGGCTTCCTGGACAAGTTCCAGAACGGCATGAATCACAATTTCAGCATCGGCCTGCCCAACTTCCAGTTATTCAAGTACCTAAATATCAACCCGTCCGTAAGCTACGCCCAAAGCTGGCAGTTCCGCAAGAAGGAATACGCCTACAACCCTGAGACCGACAAGGTCGAAGAACAGGCCAGCACCCAGTTCAACACTTTCGGCATCACGCAGCGCTATTCCGGTTCCGTCGCCATGACCACACGCCTCTACGGTATGTACCAGTTCGGACAGTTCAGCAAGCTGCAGTCCATAAGGCACGTGGTCTCCCCTTCCATATCCATGAGCTTCTCCCCCGAACTCGGAACATACGCCAACGGTTACCGCACCCTGAATTACACCGACATACACGGAGAGCAGAAGACCTACGACTACAACATCTATCAGGGAAGTCTCAATGCTCCCCCCGGCAAGGGCCGTTCCGCCACCGCCAACATCTCCATAGGCAACAACCTCGAAGCCAAGGTCCGGGACCTCGCCGACACTACCGGCACCGGCACCAAGAAGGTCAAGCTGATCGACCAGTTCAACATAACGACCGGCTACAACTTCCTGGCCGACTCGCTCAATATGAACAACATCAACCTGTCGCTCTCCACTTCCCTCTTCGAGAAGGTCTCCATAAGCGCCAGCGCCGGATTCGATCCCTATGCCATCGAGAACAACCGCAGGGTTTCCAAGTTCGCCATAACCAAGGGACAGGGCCTGCTGCGCCTGAACAACGTTTCCGCATCCGCCTCGTACTCCATTTCCGGCGACGGCAAAGTCAACGGCAACGACGGAAACAAAGACCCCAACGGGCGAGGAGTAGGTTCCACTGTCAACGGAGCCGCAAGCTACTACCAGCGCTATTTCTATCATCCGGTCACCGGAGAATACATTCCCGGAGGCTGGCTGTATTATACCAACCCCGACGTACCCTGGTCGCTCAACCTCAGCTATTCATTCAGCTGCGCCATGCGTTATACCACCGAAGACGGCGCACTCAAGAGCACCAGCAGCATAACCCAGACTCTACAGGCGAGCGGCAACGTCAAGCTTACGCCGCGACTTAGCATAAATGCCAGCACCGGATTCGATATCCAGGCAATGAAGCTCACCACCACGCAGGTAAGCTTTTCGTACGACCTGCACTGCTTCAACATATCGGTTTCCTGGGTGCCGACCGGAACATGGGCGTCGTACCAGTTCCGTATAGCGGCCAATGCATCCGCGCTCGCAGACATTCTCCAACTCAAGAAGAGCAGCAGCTACTGGGATAACTGATGATACACGGTAAGAAAATAGTCGTCGTCATGCCCGCCTACAACGCGGAAAAGACACTCGAGCAGACCTATGCCGAGGTGCCCTCGGATGTCGTGGACGAAATAATACTTACCGACGACTGCAGCCGCGACGGCACGGTGGCCAAAGCCCGCGAGCTGGGTATCAAGGAGATCCTGGTCCATTCCAGCAACAAGGGCTACGGCGGCAACCAGAAAACCTGCTACAAACGGGCGCTCGAACTGGGTGCCGACATAGTGATAATGCTGCACCCCGACTACCAGTACACTCCCCGGCTCATCGAGTCCATGGCGTACATAATCGCTAACGGAGTCTATCCGGTGGTATTTGCATCCCGCATCCTCGGCGGAGGTGCATTAAAGGGCGGCATGCCGCTTGTCAAATATGTATCCAACCGGTTCCTTACTTTTACCGAAAACATACTTTTGGGCGAGAAACTTTCGGAGTACCACACCGGCTACCGTGCCTTCAGCGCCGAAGTGCTGAGGAGCGTGGACTTCGACAAATGCTCCGACGACTTTATTTTCGACAACGAAATGGCGGCCCAGGTTTTCTGGAACGGCTATCGCATCGGCGAGGTCACCTGTCCTACCAAATACTTCCCCGAGGCATCTTCGATAAACCTTTCGAGGAGTACCGTCTATGGATTGGGCGTCCTCAGAGTCGCCCTTACCTACCGTCTTTGCAAGTGGCATATCCTTAACTCCAAGCTGTTCCCGAAAAGATGAGCACCAGGAAGTTTCTTTCCCTTTTCAAGGAGCACACAGGCAATGTCTGGGTGCAGCTCATGAGGTACGGAATATCCGGATTCAGTGCCACCGTGGTCGATTTTCTCGTCCTTACCCTGCTGACGGAGCTGCTCGGAGAAGACCTGCTGCTACTGTGGACCGCCATTGCGTTCGTTTCCGGCCTGCTGGTCACTTACACCCTCAGCACGCATTGGGTTTTCGACACCCGCCGCATCAACAGCAAAACCGCTGAATTCTTGATTTTCTTCGCAATAGGCTTAGTCGGGCTCGGTCTTACGGAACTGCTGATGTGGCTGTTCGCGCACAAACTCGACATGTTCTACCTTCTTGCCAAGCTGATTGCCAGCATGCTGGTCTTCATATGGAACTTCAGCGCAAAGAAGCTTATCCTCTTCCGTAAATGAAACGTCAGGCACTCATCTGCTGCGCCATAGCCCTCGTCGGGGCACTTCTTTTCCTGCCCGGGATTGGAGGTGTGCGCCTGTTCGACTGGGACGAAATCAACTTTGCAGAATCCGCCCGGGAAATGCTGGTGACCGGCGACTGGTTCAACGTACAGATAAACTTCCGCTCCTTCTGGGAAAAGCCTCCCCTCTTCATCTGGATGCAGGCTCTCAGCATGAAGGTCTTCGGCATCAATGAGTTCGGGGCGCGCTTCCCCAACGCCGTCGCCGGTATCATAACCCTGCTGGTGCTTTACGGCATCGGCCGCAAGACCGAAGACGAGCGTTTCGGACTCCTGTGGGCGCTGATGTACTCCATCTCCTTCCTCCCGTTCTTCTACTTCAAGTCGGGAATCATCGACCCCTGGTTCAACCTGTTCATCTTCCTCGGCATTTACTTCTTTTCGCGCTATTGCGACCCATCAGCGGAAGGCCTCCGCATGAGGCATGCAGCATTGAGCGGCGTCTTCAACGGCCTTGCCGTCATGACAAAGGGACCCGTAGGCTTTCTCATATTCTGCCTTACCGTCGCCGTGTGGCTGATTGTCAAGCGATTCCGCTTTTCTTTCCGGTGGAAGGACGTCGCTGTTTTCTTTGCTGTGTTTGCTCTGGCCGGAGGTTCCTGGTTCATCGCACTCGCGCTCACGGGGCATTCCGACGTCATCGCGGATTTCATAGAATATCAGATACGCCTGTTCCAGACAAAGGACGCCGGTCACGGAGGTTTCCCCCTGTATCACTTCATCATACTGTTTGCCGGCGTATTCCCCGCCTCCATCTTTGCGCTTCCGTCACTTCGGCCGGGCAGCATCCGTAAAGAAGAAAAAGCCCGTACGGCCGCTCTCGCAATGTGGATGAGCGTAGCTTTCTGGGTGGTGCTGATCCTGTTCAGCATCGTCAAGACCAAGATCGTCCACTATTCGTCGTTCTGTTACTTCCCGATAAGCTTTTTCGCCGCATGGGCGGTATCCCGGATGATGGACGGACGGCTGCAGCTGCGCCGGTACCAGAGAATCCTGCTTATTGCGATGGCTTGCATATATGGGCTTGTGCTTACAGGACTCACCCTCTTCGATTCTTTCAAGGACAAGATAATTCCGTACGTACAGGATCCCTTTGCCGTAAGCTGCATGCAGGCGAGCTCTTCTTGGAATGGTTTCGAGCCCTTCGTAGGCCTGGTACTGATCGCCGCCGTCATCGGATTCTGCATCGTCTTCCGTCGTTCGCACAGGACGATAGCCCTCGCAATCCTCGCCGCAGGCATCTGGGTTTTCTCCCTCACAGCCATAATATGCGCTGTACCCGAGGTAGAAAAGTACAGCCAGGCTTCTGCCGTCGATTTCTATATAGACAGGCAGGGTGAAGACTGCTATGTGCAGCCCGCATACTTCAAAAGCTATGCGCAGTATTTCTATACGATGCGGCAGCCCGCTAACAGCTGCGACGACTTTGACTGGCTGTGCCGAGGGATCATCGACAAGCCATGTTACTTTGTGCTGAAGGACGAACCCGGAAACGCTGAAAGGCTAAGGCACGATGCCCCGGAAGCGGAGCTGCTCTACGGTAGGTCTGGTTTTCTTTTTTTTGTGCGTAAGCACTCTCTTGAGCAGGACGGTCTCCAAGATAAGCAGGAGCAGCAGGGCGAGGTTGAATAGAATCGTAAGCAGGATGTTCACCTTGTGAGGGCTTACGACGTAAGGAGTATCGGTAATCCTGGAGTTGAAGCGGGCGAAGGCATTTGAATAAATGACCACCCCATTCTCGAAGAAGGCGCTCAGACGCACGTAAGGTTCGTCGGCACCAAGGACATAACGAATCTGTTCACCTGTAGTTTCCTTCAGGAGCGCGTGATCCTGTCCGCGGGCTTCTATGCGGGCGGGAGCGGAAAGGCTCATATATACTGTATCTCCCTGGACGCCAATATCTTTAATGAAAGGCAGAGAGGCGTTCTCGCGGTATTTGACATCCCAGTCACCGTCGCCGAAATCGGGAATGCGCATGGAATAGAAGCGGCCGGCGGCAAGGGCTGGGGCGATATCTTCGTAGCGGGCCGAAGGAGTGTCAACCCAGGAGCAGCGGCGCGCCACCTTGCGGTGATTGCGGGTATCGTGGCAGTCGTCGCTCAGAAGATTGTAGGAGTAATGGCCTGCGCTCAGGCCCTCATCCCAATGGATAAGCCCGGAGTCGTATCCGCACTCCCCTTCTATGAACCTGTATCCAGTGAGAAGGCGCAAGGTGCGCGGAGTGGTAAACAGAGTGCGGTCGGGATGATTCATCATCACAAAGTCGGCATCTTTCCCGAGGTAATCGTACTGCCACTGTTTCTGGGAAGCGAATATCGGGAGTATATGGTCGAAAAGGTGAAGTCGGGCAGGATTGAACACCAGTTTGTGGAATTTGGCGATGCTGTATCCGTGTTCGTAAACGTCCACCTGCAGGGTACTGTCGGTGGGGTGCGGAGTGATGAGGTTGTGGTTGGAGAAGGTGACGATGTCGTATCCCAGCTTCCTGTAGTCGTCATAGACTACATCGGGATACTCCGGACACTCGTTGAGAATGTTGTCCACCTTGGTATGGGTATGGAAGCTAGCACGCTTCCAGGAACCGCTGATGCCCTGGTACGGATTATAGATGTCGGGGCCCGAGAACGGCTGCGGAGAGCTGAAAGTGTAAATGGGAGACACCGAGAATACCGTTATAATAATAGCGGCAAGGAGCAGGATTGCGCCCATCATCCGGGCCAGTATGACCAATAATCGTTTCATAGTGCGAAATTAAGAAATAATTCTTATATTTGCATGTTCAACATTAGTTCCCCTTTATATATGTCACACAAACTCGCAGAGCTCAGTGCCATGAGCCGTGAACAGCTCGAAGCATTGGCAAAAGAGCTAAATATAAAATTCAACAAGCATACATCATCAGAAGATATAGGATTCGCAGTACTGGATGCAGAGGCCAAGGCTGAGTCACTCAAGCCAATTCCGGAAAAGCCTCGTCGCGGTCGTCCCCGCAAGGAAAAGTCTGAAGAGCCCAAGAAAGAGCAGACCCCTGCCCGGACCACCGTCCAGACCACCAAGGAAACCACCAAGGAACCGGCAGCAGAAGCGCCTGCTGAAGCGGAGGCTCCTAAGCCCAAGACAAAGAGGGGCCGCCCCGCAAAAGCCAAACAGGATGACGCCAAGGCCGAGACCACGGCCGCTCCGGCTCCGACTCCGGCTCCGGCTCCCGCTCCCGCTCCTGCCCCGGCAGAACAACCTAAAGCGGAATCCGCCGCTCCCTCCAAGAGGGGCCGCAAGAAAAAGGCTCAGGCCGAGGGTGCAGCAGAAAGCGTCAAACCTCAGGAAGCTGAGTCCAAGAAAGCGGAAGCTAAGCAGCAGGAACCCGGACAGGAGCAGCGCAAACCCCAGCAGCAGGGGCAGCAAAACCAGCAGGGACAGCAAGGGCAGAAAAATCAGCCCCAGCAGCAACAGCAACAGCAACAGCGCCTCCAGAAGCCCCGCATCGAATACGAAGGCACGGTAGAGGCTACCGGAGTCCTGGAGATCATGCCCGACGGTTACGGTTTCCTCCGTTCCTCAGACTACAACTACCTTAACTCCCCCGACGACATCTACGTCTCTCAGCAACAGATAAAGTTCAACGCCCTCAAGCCCGGCGACACCGTCACCGGCGAAATCCGCCCCCCGCGCGAGGGTGACAAGTACTTCCCTCTCGTCAAGATCAAGTTCGTAAACGGCAGGTCTCCGGAGTTCATCCGCGACCGCGTGCCTTTCGACTTCCTCACCCCCCTTTTCCCGGACGAGAAGTTCAACCTGCTCGGCCATGGCCACGCCACCGATCCGAGCTGCCGTATCGTAGATATGTTCTCGCCCATAGGCAAGGGCCAGAGAGGTCTTATAGTGGCCCAGCCCAAGACCGGTAAGACAATGCTGCTCAAGAGCATCGCCAACGCCATCGCAGACAACCATCCCGAGGTTTACGAAATCGTCCTCCTCATAGACGAACGCCCCGAAGAAGTTACCGACATGCAGCGCAGCGTCAAGGCGGAGGTGGTGGCATCCACCTTCGACGAGCCGGCAGAGCATCACGTAAAAGTTGCCAACATGGTATTGGAGAAGGCTCGCAGGCTGGTAGAATGCGGACACGACGTAGTCATCCTGCTCGACTCCATAACCCGTCTCGCACGCGCTTACAACACGGTGCAGCCGGCATCGGGCAAAGTCCTTACCGGCGGTGTGGACGCCAACGCCC
>DGVM01000201.1:0-1422 GCA_002395925.1 Bacteroidales bacterium UBA4284 | reverse complement strand
AAGCCCAAGCGCTTCTTCGGCGCCGCCCGCAACATAGAAGGCGGAGGCTCGCTCACCATTCTCGCCACCGCCCTCACCGAGACCGGCTCCAAGATGGACGACGTCATCTTCGAAGAATTCAAGGGTACCGGCAACATGGAACTGCAGCTCGACCGCAACCTCTCCAACCGCCGTATCTTCCCTTCAGTCAACGTCATTCTTTCCGGCACGCGCCGCGACGACCTGCTTCTCGACCGCGTCAGCGCCAACCGCATCTGGATACTCCGCAAACTCCTTGCAGACATGAATCCGATCGAAGCCATGAACTTCATGCTGCAGCTGATGGACGAATTCAAGACGAACGTCGATCTGCTGGACAACATGAGCAAGGTTTCTGCCAGAGATATACGATAACTCTTGTATATAGCATCAAAAAAGCGGCCCGCAGGCCGCTTTTTTTATTTGGTTCCGAAGATTCTGTCTCCGGCGTCGCCGAGACCGGGAACGATATAGGCGTCGGCATTGAGATGTTCGTCAATCGATGCGACGTATATATCTACATCGGGATGCTCCGCCTGAACCTTGGCGATACCTTCGGGGGCGGCGACGAGGCACATAAGGCGGATATTGGTACAGCCGCGTTCCTTCAGCATGGCAAGGGCGTCGCATGAGCTGCCGCCGGTGGCGAGCATGGGATCGGTAACGATTACCAGGCGCTGCTGTATATCTTCGGGGAGCTTGCAGTAATAAACGACAGGCTTGTGCGTCACTTCGTTACGGTACAGGCCGATATGTCCTACCTTGGCTACGGGGACCAGGTCCAGCAGGCCGTCGACCATGCCCATGCCGGCTCGCAGTATGGGAACGATAGCCAGTTTGCGGCCCGATACGGTCTTGGCCGTCATCTTGCATATTGGGGTTTCGATTTCTTTGTCGGCAAGGGGAAGATCGCGGGTGATTTCGTATCCCATCAGAAGGGATATCTCTTTGAGGAGCTGACGAAAATCCTTGGAACCGGTTTCTTTTTCGCGCATGATGGTCAGCTTGTGCTGAATCATTGGATGGTCAATCAGATGTACTTCGCTCATATCTTATGTGATTTATGCAAATGTAAGTATTTTTTTGCTAAATTTGTGGGCATGCTCAAGATATATTGCAAGAACACATGCACCTCTCTGGAATTCCAGGAGGGCGTCACCCTCTCAGAAGTTCTGACCCAATTCCAATTCGACCGCCCATACGACATTCTGTGCGCCAAGGTCAACAACGTCGCACAGGGTCTCAAGTACCGCGCTTTCAACAGCAGGGACGTCGAATTCCTCGATTACCGCTCTTACACCGGCCGCAGCGCATATTGCCGCTCGCTCTGCTTCCTGCTCAGCAAGGCCGCACGTGACATCTTTCCGGACAGCAAGATAAAGATGCGCCGCCCCATTTCGAAGG